>NZ_CP110395.1:320359-640719 GCF_029910215.1 Paraburkholderia sp. D15
ACCACGAACCGCTGGGCATAATCGGTACCCCGGCGCGTTCCATGATGCGGTAAATGCGCTTTCGCATTAGCGCGACGTCTTCCGATAATCGCCCTCCCGGCTAATCCGCCATTCGGTTTCGCGAACCGGCGGTTATCGTCAATTCACCTTTCAAACTGCCTTCTTCCCTCCTTCGCCCGCTCTCCGGGGTTTAAGCCGCTGTCAATGTGACGTTTCGACGCCACACTTTTTTGAAAACATTCGTCAGTCTTTAGCGACTCGTCGTCAAATCGTGACGTTTCTGCGGCGCTGCGTCATCCGCTTGTCATTTCGTGCGTTATCACCCAGTCGGCATCGGCATCAGCAGTGCTTTGCGCGCTGCCGCAAAAGTGGCGGAAGCACGGCGCGCGGGTTATCCGGCAGGGCTTTATCAGGCCGATAAACCGCAAAACTAACCAGATCGATATACCCGCAATAACCAGCGATATTTTTGTCCATAAAAATGGTCCGCAAAGATGGTCCCGCCCAGATTGGCTCGACGATCGAACGGACAACAACAAATGGTTCGCGCGAGCTCCCCGTTTCGCACAGCCACACCTTTTTGACAAAGACAGGAGAACCCATGAATACAAGCATCAGCAGTGCGCTGAAGACCACCCTCAAGGCCACTGCATGCGCCGCTTTGCTGGCTTGCGCATCGTCCGCTTTCGCGCAATCGAGCGTGCAGTTGTACGGTCAGGTCGACGAATGGGTCGGCGTGCAGAAATTCCCGGCCAACAAGAGCGCGACCGTCGTGTCCGGCGGCGGTATGTCGACGTCGTACTGGGGCATGAAGGGCGCTGAGGATCTGGGTGGCGGCTACAAGGCGATCTTCACGATCGAAGGCTTCTTCCTCGCGCAGAACGGTCAGTACGGCCGCTTCACGGGCGACTCGATGTTCTCGCGTAACGCGTACGTCGGTATCGAATCTCCGTACGGTACGGTCACGGCCGGTCGTCTGACGACGCCGCTGTTCGTCTCGACGATCCTGTTCAACCCGTTCATCGACTCGTACGTGTTCTCGCCGATGGTGGCGCATACGTACCTCGGCCTCGGCACGTTCCCGACGTACAACACGGATCAGGGCGTGACCGGCGACTCCGGCTGGAACAATGCCGTGTCGTACGCGACGCCGAACTTCAACGGCCTGAGCGCGACCGCCATGTACGGTCTGGGCAACACGACGCAGAACGGCGCGAAGAAGTGGAGCGGCCAGGTGCTGTACTTCCACGGCCCGTTCGCGGCAACCGCGGTGTATCAGTACGTGAACTTCAACAACGTGCCGAGCGACCTGGGCAGCTTCGCGGCGTCGGGCGTCCCCGGCCTGAAGAGCCAGAGCGTCGCGCAGGTGGGCGCGTCGTACGATCTGAAGTTCGTGAAGTTCTACGGCCAATACATGTACACGTACAACGAACAGCAGATCTCGAGCTGGCACGTGAACACTGGCCAGGGCGGCGCGTCGGTGCCGGTCGGTCCGGGTACCGTGATGGCGTCGTACGCCTACTCGCGCGACGGCGGCGGTCTGAACCAGACCCGTCAGACGGCAGCGATCGGCTACGACTACCCGCTGTCCAAGCGTACGGACGTCTACGCGGCGTATATGTACGACCACATCACCAACGAGTCGAGCGGCAACACGTACGGCGTCGGTCTGCGCGCGAAGTTCTAAGCGCGACCCGGGTCTGGAGCGTCACTCATCAGTGGCGCTCCTGGGCGCGCGTCACGCCGTGGCGGTGCGCCCGGACCTGCCGGCATCACGAGATTCGCGAAACGACAAAGCCCGTCTTCCCTGGAAGGCGGGCTTTGTCGTTTCTGGCCGCCTGGTGCCTATTACCTGCCGCCGCGGAGCGCTTAGCCTCCCGATTTGCTCACCTGCCTTTGATAAACCCGGCAGAATGACGCCGATTGATTCCTCCAGCGAGCGATTGAGATGGATACCCTCGTCAGCATGAAAGTGTTCCGCCATGTGGTGGAGGTCGGCAGCTTCGTCGGCGCGGCGGAGAAACTGGAGATGTCGGCGGCGATGGCGAGCAAGCACGTGATGCACCTCGAGCAGCAGCTCGGCGCGCGTCTGCTGAACCGCACCACGCGGCGCGTCGCGCCTACCGAGGCGGGCCGCGAATACTACGAACGCCTGAGCCAGGCGCTGACCGAACTCGAGGAAGCCGGCCAGGTGGTCGGCGCGGCAAGCGTGGTGCCGCAAGGACGGCTGCGGGTGTCGTCGCTGTCGGCATTCGGTCTGAGTCACGTGATGGCCGCCGTGGCCGACTACGCGGCGCAGTATCCGCAGGTCACCGTCGACATCACGCTGTCCGACCGTGTGGTCGAACTGATCGACGAGGGCTTCGACGTCGCGATCCGGGCGTCGCCGAGCGGGCTGAAGTCGTCGTCGCTGATCGCGCGGCAGATTGCGACCGCGCATCTGGTGCTGTGCGCGTCGCCGGCCTATCTGAAGCGGCACGGCACGCCGAAGACGGTCGCCGAACTCGCGCGCCACAACTACCTGCAATACGCGGGCGTCTCGACGCTGGAAATTCCGCTGACCGCCGGCGACGCCGCGCCGCGCGTGCGGCTATCGGGCAATCTGATCGTCAATCATCTGGAGGCGCAGCGGGTGATCGTGCTGCAAGGCGCGGGCATCGCGATGCTGGGCACCGAGGTGATCGGCGACGATCTGGCCGCCGGGCGCCTGGTGCCCTTGCTGGTGGACGACGTGCCGCCACGCGAGCTGCCGATTCACGTGGTCTACGCGAGCCGGCGGCATCTGTCGGCGAAGGTGCGCTCGTTCGTCGATTTCCTGGCGGAGCGGTTTGCGAACGAATCGTTGTGGCCATCGCTGGAGCAGATCAGGGCGATGGCCGTGCGGTGAGGTGAGATGAGACGTGCTTAACGCGCGATCGCGAGCCGCGCCTTCGCGTCGTCGTATTCCTGCTTCAGACGCTGCACCAGTTCGCCGACGCTCGGCACGTCGTCCATCAGACCGACGCCCTGGCCCGCGCCCCAGATGTCTTTCCACGCCTTCGCCTTGTCGCTGCCGAAGTTCATCTTGGTCTTGTCCGATTCCGGCAGCGCGTCCGGATCGAGCCCGGCATTGACGATGCTCTCGCGGATGTAGTTGCCGTGCACGCCCGTGAACAGGTTCGTGTAGATGATGTCCGAGGCCGTCGAGTTGACGATCGCCTGCTTGTAGCTGTCCACCGCGTGCGCCTCTTTCGTCGCGATGAAGCGCGTGCCCATGTACGCGAGGTCCGCGCCCATCGCTTGCGCGGCGAGGATCGAGCCGCCGTTGGCGATCGAGCCCGACAGGATGATCGGACCGTCGAAAATGCGCCGCACTTCGCCAACCAGCGCGAACGGCGAGGTCGTGCCCGCGTGGCCGCCGGCGCCCGAGGCGACCAGGATCAGACCGTCGACGCCCGCTTCGAGCGCCTTCTGCGCATGGCGCAGATTGATCACGTCGTGCAGCACGATGCCGCCGTAGCTGTGCACCGCGTCGACGATCTCGCGCGCCGGCGCACGCAGGCTCGTGATGAAGATCGGCACCTTGTGCTCGACGCATACGCGCACGTCGTGTTCGAGCCGCGTGTTCGACTGATGGACGATCTGGTTGACGGCGATCGGGCCGATGATCGCATCGGGATGGGCGGCCTTGTGCTCGGCAAGCTGCGTCTGGATCTGCGTGAGCCATTCGTCGAGCAGTTCGGCCGGGCGCGCGTTCAGCGCGGGAAACGAACCGACGATGCCGGCCTTACATTGAGCCAACACCAGCTCGGGATAGCTGACGATGAACATCGGCGAGGCGACGACGGGCAGCGCGAGTTTTTGCAGAACGGCGGGCAATGCCATGGTGCGAGTCTCCTGATTGATCCGTCCGGTACGGGCTGAGCGCGTCCGGCAGTGAGTGAGTTTAGCGGGACATGACATGCGTTGCGTTGCACGGCGGCGGCGCTGCGGTTCGCTACCGCCTGCTCGTCCCGCATGCACGGCACATCACGTTCCGCCCGACAAATAAAGAACGATCGTTCGATTATAGGGGAAGCGAATCGCACGCGCGTCGCGCGACCGTTTAGAACGGTTGGAAGGAGAGTTCAGGTTCTATGCCTGCGTGTGCCAAGCCACCACGCGATGTCACCCCGGCCTCCTACAATGCGTTGACTCGTAATGACAAGAGAGACGCCATGGCCTTCGAGAACTTCACGCCCTTTCGCGTCGCCGTCGGCGATGTCGACATTTTCGGCGTTCAGGGCGGCGCGGGTCCGCCTCTTCTGTTGTTGCACGGTCATCCTCAATCGCATCTGATCTGGGCGCGTTGCGCGGCGCAACTGGCCGAACACTTCACCGTCATCGCGACGGATCTGCGCGGCTATGGCGCGTCGGACAAACCGCCGAGCGATGCCGCTCATGCGCCGTATTCCAAACGCACGATGGCGGCCGATCAGGTCGCCGTGATGCGGCATTTCGGTTTCGAACGTTTTCTGGTGTGTGCGCACGATCGCGGCGCGCGCGTCGCGCATCGCATGGCGCTCGATCATCCGGATGCGGTCGAGCGTCTGATGCTGCTCGACATCGCGCCGACGCTCGCGATGTACGAAGCCACCGACCGCACGTTCGCCACGCATTACTTCCACTGGTTTTTCCTGATCCAGCCGGAGCCGCTGCCTGAAACGCTGATCGGCGCGAACCCGGCCGCCTACGTGGATGCGGTAATGGGCAGCCGTCACGCGGGACTGGCGCCGTTCGATGCCGCCGCGCTCGACGCGTATCGAACGGCGCTCGCGCAACCCGGCGCCGTGCATGCGATGTGCGAGGACTACCGCGCGTCGGCGAGCATCGATCTGGAGCACGATCGCGCCGATGTCGAGCGCGGGCACAAGATCGGTTGTCCGTTGCGGGTGTTGTGGGGCGACAAGGGCGTGATCGAGAAGTGCTTCGATGCGCTCGCGGAGTGGCGGCATGTGGCGCGCGACGTGAGCGGGCGTTCGTTACCGTGCGGGCATTACATTCCGGAGGAAATGCCGCAGGAACTGGTGACGGAGATGCTGTCGTTCTTCGAGGCGGTGGAGCAGTGACGGGTCTATCTTCGTGACGCTGACGCTGACGCTGGCGTTGACGGTGACGGTAGCGGTGACGACGACCACCGCATTGCCGTCACGACTCGCAACCGCCAACAAAAAAGGGCGCTCCGTTTAAAAACGCAGCGCCCTTTCCACATCGACACGTCAGCTAACCAACCGCGCTATCGCGTGCCGGTCATTTTTTGTCCACGACGATCTGATCGAACGTGCCGCCGTCCGAGAAATGCGTTTGCTGCGCCTTCTGCCAGCTACCGAACATCTCTTCGACGGTGAACGTCTTGATCGGCTTGAACTCGGCTGCGTGTTTGGCGAGTACGTCCTTGTCGCGCGGACGCAGATGATGCTCCGCGATGATTTCCTGCGCGGCCGGCGACCACAGATAGTCCAGATACGCCTGCGCTTCCTTGCGCGTGCCGCGCTTGTCGACCACCTTGTCGACGATCGATACCGGCGGCGCGGCCAGCAGACTCACCGACGGATACACCGCTTCGAAATTGCCGGCGCCCACGCCGCTGTCGATCAGCGACACTTCGTTTTCGAACGTCACCAGCACATCGCCGATGCCGCGCTGCGTGAACGTGGTGGTCGCGCCGCGGCCGCCCGTGTCGAGCACCGGCACGTTCCTGAAGATCGCCTTTTCGAAGTCGAGCGCCTGCGCGTCGGTGCCGCCGTGCTGCTTCTTATAGCCCCACGCGGCGAGATACGAATAACGCCCATTGCCCGAAGTCTTCGGGTTCGCGATCACCACCTGCACGCCGGGCTTCGCGAGATCGTCCCAATCCTTGATGTGCTTCGGGTTGCCCTTGCGCACCAGAAACACCATCGTGGTGGTGTAGGGCGCGCTGTCGTTCGGCAGGCGCGCGCGCCAGTTGGCGGGCACCAGTTGACCCTTCTCGGCGAGCAGGTCGATGTCGTTCGGCTGGTTCATCGTCACCACGTCGGCCTGCAGGCCTTGCAGCACCGACAGCGCCTGCGCGCTCGACGCGCCGTGCGACTGGCGGATCGACACCGTCTCGCCGCTCTTCTGCTTGTACGCCGCGATGAAGCCAGCGTTGATGTCCTTGTACAACTCGCGCGTCACGTCGTACGACACGTTGAGCAGTGACGTCTCCGCGTGCGCGGTCGAGATGCCGCTCATGGCGAGCGTGATTGCCGTCATGCCGGCTGCCAGCCAGCGCGAAGTCCCCGTATTGCCTGCCATCCTGTCCCCGCCTATCGATGATAAAAATTCGTGGCCGCGCCCGTGCGCAGCGTGAAGCGGGATTCTAACGGATTGCTTACTGGTTCGTGCACCGCGCGTCGACACGTTGCGAAGCTGAAATCGACCCGATTCGACCGGGCTCGAGCGCACTTTGCGGCGCTCGACCCGGCGTTCCGACCGGCGTTCAACCCAGCGTTCAAACGAACGCGTGCTGCGCGGTCTCGAAGCTCTCTTCGCGAAACCGCAACGGCGCCGCGCAATGCACGAGCGTGTCGACGAAATACTTCGCGCGCGGCCACGGACCGAAGCCGGCCGCCGTATTGATATGCCCGGCGTCGCCGAGATTGACGAACGCGCTGCCGAAGCGCTGCGCGAGTTCGCGCGCACCGGCGAGCGACATCCACGGGTCGGTTTCGCTGCCGATCAGGATCGACGGCACGCCAAGGCGGCGGGCGTCGAACGGTCCTGCGAACGCGAATTTCTCCGGACTCGCGGGCGCGACGAACAGCACGCCGACGACATCGTGCGCATACGACGCCTGCTGCAACGCATGCGCGGTCGCGAGGCAGCCGAAGCTATGCGCGGCCAGCACGAACGGGCCGCGTTCGCGTGCCAGCAGATCGCGCAGCGACTGCGCCCAGCGCGCAACGTCCGGCGCCTCCCAGTCGGCCTGCTCGACGCGCAGCGAGCGCGCGAATTGCCGTTCGAGCCAGGTTTGCCAGTGCGCGCCCTCGCTGCCGTGCAGGCCCGGCACGGTGACGAGCCGCGGCGGCCACGTCGATTTGGTGCATGAAAGCATGTGCGTCCCTCGCAGCGGGAATCCGGGAGGGTATTGTCCCGCCGGCTCTCTGCGGGGCGAACCAAGTTTTTGTGCTTTGTTTATCGGCTGACGCGGCGAGCCTGTTCCGCACACCCGTTCGCAAACGCGCGCGGTTCGCGTCGAAAAAGTAGAATGAAGCCTATCCATAAAAGGAGGAGGCGCGGTGCCGCAGGCATCGCGGGATGCGCAGCGGATCGCGCCACGCGTTTCGCCGCGGGTGCCGTGGGGCTTTCGGTAATGCTCCGTTGGCGCAACGTGGGTGAAACGTTGGGGCAGGCGGCCGCGCTCACGGCGGGCTTTGTAAAAAGCCGTCGCGTCCTCTCCGCCAATCGAATCGACTGGACTACGCAAAGGCTTACCTGACCGTATGAAAATCCTGTTCTACATGCAGCAAGCCGATGCCGCGACGTGGCTGCACGATTTCGCTCGCGCGCTGCCCGAAGCGGAGTTGCGCGAATGGCAGCCCGGCGATACCGCGCCGGCGGACTTCGCGGTCGTGTGGCGTCCGCCGCGCGAGATGCTCGCGGGTCGTGACGATCTGCGCGCGATCTTCAATCTCGGCGCGGGCGTCGATGCGATCCTCGCGCTCGAACACGCGCAACCCGGCACCTTGCCGCGCAACGCGCAACTGATCCGCCTCGAAGATTCGGGCATGGCCTTGCAGATGGCCGAGTACGTCACGCATGCGGTGCTGCGCTACCTGCGCCGTTTCGACGAATATCAGACGCTGCAACGCGAAGGCCGCTGGCAGCCGCTCGAACCGCATCCGCGCGAGACGTTCACGGTCGGCGTGCTGGGCCTCGGCGTGCTCGGCTCGCACGTCGCGCAAACGCTCGCGGGTTTCGGCCTGCCGGTACGCGGTTATAGCCGCGGCGCGCGGCAGGTGGAAGGCATCACGACATTCGCGGGCGACGCGCAACTCGGCGCGTTTCTCGATGGCGTGAAGGTGCTGGTCAATCTGCTGCCGCACACGCCGGAAACCGCCGACGTGCTGAATGCGCGCACCTTCTCGAAGCTCGCGCGCGGCGCGTATCTGATCAACGTCGCACGTGGCGGGCATCTGGTCGAACAGGATCTGCTCGATGCGCTGGCGGAGGGTCAGCTCGCCGCCGCGACGCTCGACGTGTTGCGCGAGGAACCGTTGCCGTCCGATCATCCGTTCTGGCGCGAGCCGCGCATCACGATCACGCCGCACGTGTCGGCGGTGACCTTGCGCGCGGAAAGTGTCGAACAGGTCGCGCGCAAGATCAACGCGCTGATGCGGGGCGATAGCGTCGGCGGCGTCGTGAATGTCGAGCGCGGATACTGACCCAGGACGCAAGGACGCAAGGACGCAAGGACGCAGGCATCGCCACGTATTGACGACATCACCCAGCATCACCCGCATCACCGGATTCCATCGCAGGAGCGCCGCCTCGCGCGGCAGGAGACAGGATCATGGCCTTACCCCAGCAAGTCAAAATCGTCGAAGTCGGTCCGCGTGACGGATTGCAGAACGAAAAGGAATTCGTCGCGACCGCCACCAAGATCGAGCTGATCGATCGTTTGTCGGCGGCGGGCTTCCGCAATGTCGAGGCGGCTTCGTTCGTGTCGCCGAAATGGGTGCCGCAGATGGCCGACGGCGCCGACGTGATGGCCGGCATCGCGCGCCGTCCGGGCACGATCTACTCGGTGCTCACGCCGAATCTGCGCGGCTTCGAGGGCGCGCTGGCCGCGCACGCCGACGAGATCGTGATCTTCGGCGCGGCCAGCGAGGCGTTCTCGCAGAAGAACATCAACTGCAGCATCGCGGAGAGCATCGAGCGTTTCGCGCCCGTCGCGCAAGCCGCCAAGGAGCACGGCGTGCGGATTCGCGGCAGCGTGTCGTGCGCACTCGGTTGCCCGTATCAGGGCGAGGTGCCGGTGGCTTCCGTGGTGGACGTGGTCGAACGGTTCGCGGCGCTCGGTTGCGACGAGATCGATATCGCCGACACGATCGGCGTCGGCACGCCGAAACGCACCCGCGAAGTGTTCGAGGCGGTGACCAGCGTATTCGCGCGCGAGCGGCTCTCCGGCCACTTCCACGACACCTACGGCCAGGCGCTCGCGAACATTTACGCGGCGCTGCAGGAAGGCATCGAGATTTTTCACGCGTCGGTGGCGGGGCTCGGCGGCTGTCCGTATGCGAAGGGCGCAACCGGCAACGTCGCGACCGAAGACGTGCTGTATCTCATGAACGGCCTCGGCATCGAGACCGGCATCGACCTCGCGCAGGTCGTCGCGATCGGCGATTTCATCTCGACGTCGATCGGCCGGCCGAACGTGTCGCGCGCCGGCAAGGCGCTGCTCGCCAAGGCGCGCAGCGAAGCGGCCAATTGCGTTTGAGCTTCCGCGTTCGATTTTTTACCAGGACCTGAACCGATGACGGACCACGCTTTCCTCGAATCCGGCGACCTCGCCGCCTTGCCCGAATCGGCGCGCCGCGTCGCGCTGCTGTTGCGCGAACGCGGTCACGCGGGCCGCATCGTGATGTTGCCGGAAACCGGCAAAACCTCCGCCGAAGCCGCGGCGGGACTCGGCTGCGCGGTCGCGCAGATCGCCAAGTCAATCCTGTTCCGCCGCCGCGAAGACGGCGCGCCGGTGCTGGTGGTCGCGAGCGGCGCGAATCGCGTCGACGAAAAGAAGGTCGCGGCGCACGTCGGCGACATTGGCCGGGCGGATGCGAAGTTCGTGCGCGAGCAAACCGGCTATGCGATCGGCGGCGTCTGTCCGATCGGTCACGCCGTCGAGCCGGTCACGCTGATCGACGCCGATCTGCTCGAACTCGACAGTCTGTGGGCGGCAGCCGGTCATCCGCATGCGGTGTTCAATCTGACGGCGCAGGAGTTGATCGCGCTGACGGGCGCGCCGGTCGTGGACGTCGCGCTGCGCGAGACGGCGTGACGCGATGACGGCCGGCAACGACATCGAAGACGAGGACGGCAGCGTGTTGTCGCCGTGCATCAGCGTGTGCCGGATGGACGCGGCGACCGGCTGGTGCGAGGGCTGTCTGCGCACCCTCGACGAGATTGCCGGCTGGTCGCTGTTCGACGACGACGCGAAACGCGCGGTGTGGGACGCGATCGAAGTGCGTCACGCGCAGTTCATGGCGCAGCGCGCGAAGGAGCCGCGATGAAGCCGGCACCGCGCGTCGTCACGATCGGCGAAACGTTCAGCGCGACGCTGGCGTTGTCGGTGGAATCGGTGAAGTCGTTCGCCGCGCTCGTCAACGACTTCAACCCGCTGCATCACGACGCGGACTATGCCGCGCAAAGCCGCTTCGGCGGTTTGATCGCGTCCGGCACGCAGCCGACCGCGCATTTCATGGCCTTGCTGGCCACGCATTTTTCCACCTACGCGCAACCGCTCGGGCTGGAATTCGACATCAAGCTGAAGAAGGCCGTCCACGCAAACGACACGCTCACCTTCACCTGGCGAGTGCGCGACGCGTACTGGAAGGCGAGCCTGAACGGCGATCTCACGCATCTGGACGGCACGACGGTGAATCAGCGCGGCGAGGTCATGCTGATCGGCGCGTCGACGATACTCGTGATGCCGAAGCCCGATTCCGTGGATTCACAGACCGGCGTGGTCTCGTCATGATCGCGCTGCCGTCGTCGGTGCGGGTATTCGAGCGCGGCTGGCTGTCGTCGAACAACGTGCTGCTCGTCGACGACGCATGCGCGGCGCTCGTCGATACCGGCTACGCGAGCCATGCCGAACAAACCGTCGCGCTGGTGCGCCAGGCGCTCGGCGCGCGGCCGCTCGATCTGATCGTCAACACGCACCTGCATTCGGATCACTGCGGCGGCAACGCGCTATTGCAGACCACGTGGCCGTGCCGCACGCTGATTCCCGCGTCCGAAGCCGCGGCAGTGCGCGACTGGAACGAAGCCGGCCTGACGTTTGGCGCGACCGGCCAGACCTGCGAGCGTTTCGCGTTCACCGGCACGCTCGCGCCCGGCGCAAGCTTGCGGCTCGGCGCACTCGACTGGCAAGTGCTCGGTGCGCCCGGCCACGACCCGCATTCGCTGATGCTGTACTGCGCGGACGAACGTCTGCTGATCAGCGCGGACGCGCTGTGGGAAAACGGCTTCGGCGTGATCTTTCCGGAACTGGAAGGCGAGAGTGGTTTCGCGGAACAGCAGGCGGTGCTCGAAGCGATCGCGAAGCTCGACGTGCGCGCGGTCATTCCCGGCCATGGCGCGCCGTTCACGAATGTCGACCAGGCGCTTGAACGCGCGTTCTCGCGCGTCGCGTGGTTGCGGGCCGATCCTGCGCGCAATGCGAGAAATGCGCTGAAAGTGCTGATCGTATTCAAGCTGCTCGAAGTCCGCGCGATGAGCTTCGCGACCCTGCTGAAAATGACGGACGATGCCGCGGTGATGCGCGCCGCGGCCACGCAACTCGCGCCGCGCGATACATGGCCCGCGCTACTGGGTAGGATCGTCGAGGAACTGGCGATGAAGAACGGGCCGCTGCGGATAGACGGCGAGCGCATTCTGGCGCGCGCGGGTTGATGAGCGTGCGGTCTGAAACACGCTCAAACAACCTCAAAAAAGCTCAAGTCACGTCGCGCAAATTTACGCAACGCTACTGCACGCCATCACGCACGCCACAAAAAGAAAGCCGCTCGACCTGACAACGGCGAGCGGCGCAAATTCTGTCTGACGTGATCAACGTCTGCCGCAATGATACGCGTGACGCGTTTTGGGTCGCATCGGTGATTTCCCTACAGAAATATGACAGTTCGTTTTAAAGCCCCCTACGTGCGTGCGCCGGCTTTGTGACGAGGCTTTGTCATTGCCCGCTTTAGCGTGAATCTGCCTGCTGATATGAATAATCCAGCTAATCGTTAATCTGGAATCCGTATCATTCGGGTAAAACGTGCCGACTCGATATCGACACACCTCACGCTGATGTCACGTGGAAGTCACGTCGACGACAGGCGTTTTTGCGGAACGATCCGCCAGCCGAGATTGACACCCGCCGCCGCCAGCAAAATCAGGATCGCGCCGAGCACCTGAATCCACGCGAGCGATTGTCCGAACGCGACGCGGTCCACGATGATCGCCACCACCGGATAGATGAACGACAACGCACCGGTCATCGAAGTCGGCAGTTTCTGGATCGCGCCGTACAGCAGCACGTACATGAGGCCGGTGTTCACGATGCCGAGCACGATCAGGTCGAGCCACTGCACGCCACGCGCCGGCAGCGCATCGAAGTGGACGAACGGCGCGAGCATCACGACGCCGAGCGACACCTGGATCAGCGCGATCAGATGCGGCGGCGTGCCCTTGAGCCGCTTCGTGATGATCGACGACACCGCGTACATGGCCGCCGCGCCGACCGCATACGCGACGCCGGTCAGGTATTGCCCCGGCACCGCCAGCACCGCGGGCTCGACCTTCACGACGAACACGAGGCCGATGAACGCGATCGCCAGCCACACCACCGTCGATGCGCTGATGCGCTCGCGAAACACCAGCGCGCCGAGCGCGACCAGCATGAACGGCTGCGTGTTGTAGACGGCCGTCGCCATCGAAATCGACGCGCGCGAATACGCGGCGAACAGCAGCACCCAGTTGACGACGATCGCCGCGCCGCCGAGCAGCGCGAGGCCGAGCATCTTCCACGAGAACAGCCGCCGCCTGAATAGCCCCAGCATCGCGCACACGATCGCCAGCGTCGCCCCGCCGAAAATGCAGCGGAAGAACACCACGTTGAACGGATTCTGCCGCGACGACACCACCAGCCAGCCGATGGTGCCGGACATCAGCATCGCCATGCTCATCTCCGCGGCCCCACGACGGATTTCGTTCGACGCCATGATTCGATCCTCGCTTGAATACCGGTATGGCAAGCAGTGTAAATAATCCGGTCGGCCGAATACATGACTAAACTTAGGTTGTTGCCGATTGCAGCCTAATAATCGAAGGTAATCATGTCGAAACGCCTTGCACCGTCCGTCCCCGTTCCGCTCGACGACACCGACCGCGCGTTGCTCGCGGCGCTCGCCGAGGACGCGCGTCAACCGGTCAGCGAACTCGCGCGACAGATCGGCCTGTCGGCGCCGAGCACCGCGGAGCGTGTGCGGCGGCTGGAAGCGCAGGGCGTGATCGAACGCTTCACCGTGCAGATCGATCCACGCGCGCTCGGCTACACGTTGCAGGCGATCGTGCGCGTGAAGCCGTTACCGGGGCAGTTGCATCTGGTGGAAGAGGTGATCCGGCGCATTCCGGAGTTCGTGGAATGCGACAAGGTGACGGGCGACGATTGCTTCGTTTGCCGCCTCGTGTTGCGTTCGATCGAGCAGCTCGACGAGATTCTGTCCAAGGTGACCGAGCGCGCGGAAACCAGCACCGCGATCGTCAAATCGACGCCGGTGGCGCGAAGGTTGCCGCCGGTTGGGTAGCGGGAGAGACGCCCGGTTGGCATGACCATAAAAACAAAGGGCGCCCCGGTTCAATCCGGGGCGCCCTTCTCACATCCGCCGTACGACGTGCTCACGGCATCGGTGCAGTCCAGCTCACGACAACGCGATCAATTCGGCGCGGCGTGCTTATCGCAGCCATGCTCGCAGCCGCTGTTGTCCACCGGCATCTGCTGCGCGGCCTCGGCGCGAATGCCGAGGCGTTCCAGCAGTTTGCGGTCCGCTTCCGCTTGCGGATTGCTCGTGGTCAGCAACTGATCGCCGTAGAAAATCGAGTTGGCGCCCGCGAGGAAACACAGCGCCTGCAAGGCCTCGTCCATCTGTTCGCGGCCGGCCGACAGACGCACCATCGCCTTCGGCATCGTGATGCGCGCAACGGCAATCGTGCGCACGAATTCGAACGGGTCGATCGCTTCGGTGCCGGTCAACGGCGTGCCTTCCACCTGCACCAGATTGTTGATGGGCACCGATTCCGGATACGGCTCCATGTTCGCGAGCTGCGTGATCAGGCCGGCGCGTTCGCGGCGCGATTCGCCGAGACCGACGATGCCGCCGCAGCACACGTTGATGCCCGCGTCGCGCACGCGTTCGAGCGTGTCGAGACGGTCCTGATACGTGCGCGTCGAGATGATCTGGCCGTAGAACTCCGGCGACGTGTCGAGATTGTGGTTGTAGTAGTCGAGGCCGGCTTCGCGCAGCGCCTGTGCCTGATGCGTCTCCAGCATGCCGAGCGTCACGCAGGTTTCGAGGCCCATCGCCTTCACGCCGCGGATCATGTCCTTGATCGGTTCGAGGTGACGGTCCTTCGGATTGCGCCACGCGGCGCCCATGCAGAAGCGCGTCGCGCCGTTGTCCTTCGCGACCTTCGCGGCGGCGAGCACTTCGTCGACCGGCATCAGCTTGTCGGCCTGCAGGCCGGTGTCGTGATGCACCGACTGCGGGCAGTACGCGCAATCTTCCTCGCAGCCGCCGGTCTTGATCGACAGCAGCGTCGACAGCTGCACGGTGTTCGCGTCGAAGTGCTCGCGGTGCGTTTGCTGCGCGCGGAACATCAGGTCGTTGAACGGCAGTTCGTACAGCGCGACGATGTCGGCGACGCGCCAGCGCGCGACCTGTTTGACGCCTTCGGCGGCGTTGTGGTTGGCGGCGGCCGCTTCGGCCGGCGTCGATGCGATGTTCAGTTGCGTCATGTCGTCAATCCTCATGGATGGATGTGAGTGTGGAGCAGCGCTGCGTGCGCGTTCATGGATGGCGCAGCGTCTGCAGAAGTCGTTCGATGTCGAGCTGGTCCGCCGCGAGTTCCGGCGACGCCGGGCTCAGATGCGGCACGATGCCGAGCAGGGGAGCGTCGTAAGCGCGGGCGAGCAGCGCGCGGATCGTCGCGATGTTTTCGTCGGGGAACGTCATGTCCGGATCGACGCGATTCGCGACCCAGCCGGCGAGTGTCAGGCCGCGCGCGGCGATCGCCTCGGCGGTGAGCAGCGCATGGTTGATGCAGCCGAGGCGCATGCCGACCACCAGCACGACCGGCAGCTTGAGCGCGACCGCGAGATCGGCGGTGTCCTGGGTGTCGGTCAACGGCACACGAAAACCGCCGACGCCTTCCACCACGACGATGTCCGCGCGCTGCACCGCCTGCGCGTGATAGTCGACGATACGTTCGAGGTCGAGCGTGACGTTCTCGAGCGCGGCCGCGATGTGCGGCGCGGCCGGTTCCTTCAGCAGGTACGGCGTGCGCATGTCGGGCGGCAGCAAGACGGTGGACGCGGCGTCGAGCTGATCCGCGTCTTCGTTATGCAGCACGCCGTTGCGTTCGTACGCGCCGGCGGCGATCGGTTTCATCGCGGCCGCTTGCAGACCTGCACGCGCGAAGCCGCGCAGCAAGGCCGACGAAACGAAGGTCTTGCCGATTTCCGTATCCGTGCCGGTGACGAACAGCGACAGCGCGCGGGACGAGGCGTGATTCGACGTGCTCATGCGGCCTTCGCTCCCAACTGTTGCAGGCCCGCGTCGAGCCGGTCGAGATCCGCGAACGAATGCGCGGCGGACAGCGAGATGCGTAGACGCGACGTGCCCACCGGCACGGTCGGCGGACGGATCGCCGGCACCCACAGACCCGCGCGATCGAGCGTGGCCGCGATGTCGAGCGTCGCTTCGTTGGTGCCGATGATCAGCGGCTGCACGGCGGTGTGCGAATCGACGGGCGTCCACGGCGTGGTCTTCAGCATCGCGCGCGTGCGGTCGATCAAACGTTGCAGATGCGCGCGTCGCGCGTCGCCTTCGTCGCCGCCGATGATCCGCAGACTCGCCGACACCGCGTGCGCGGCGGCCGGTACGGACGCTGTGGTGAAGATGTACGGACGCGCGCGCTGCACGAGCCATTCGATCACCGTTTCGTGCGCGACGACGAACGCGCCCGACACGCCGGCCGCCTTGCCGAGCGTGCCGATCGAAATCAGGTTCGGCGAGCGCAGCGCCGCTTGCGCGACCGCGCCGCGGCCTTGCGGGCCGAGCACGCCGAAGCCGTGCGCGTCGTCGACGATCAGCCACGCGCCATGCTGTTCCGCGAGTGCGAGCAGACGCGGCAGGGGCGCGACGTCGCCGTCCATGCTGAAGACGGTGTCGGACACGATCACCTTGACCTCGGCATCCGACGCCGCGAGCAGCGCGCTCAACGCATCCATGTCGCAGTGCGGGTAGATCTGCACGTCGGCGCGCGCGAGACGGGCGCCGTCGATCAGCGACGCGTGGTTCAGCGCGTCGGAGAAGAGCGCGGCGCCGCGGCCCGCGAGCGCGGTGAGCGTCGCGAGATTCGCCATGTAGCCGGTGCTGAAGTAGAGCGCGCGTGCGTTGTCGACGAAGCCGCCGGCGAATTCCGCGAGATCGTCTTCGAGTTGTGCGTGCGCGCGCGAGTGGCCGCCGAGCAGATGCGAGCCGCCGCTGCCCGCGCCATAGCGCTGCGCGCCTTCGGCGACGGCCGCGATGAGTTGCGGATGCGCGGCGAGGCCGAGATAGTCGTTACTGGCGAAGCCGACGATCGCGCGGCCGTCGACCGTCATGTGCGCGGCGCAGGCGGTATCCGCGATACGGCGGCGACGGCGCAGACCGTGCTGGTCGATGTCGTCCAGTCCGGCCTTGAGGGTATCGAGTAGATGCATCAACGGGCCTCCGTGAGGGTGGCGTCGAAGGTCTCGCGGGTGCGCGAGGCGAGCAGCGCGATTTCTTCGTCGTCGAGGATGTAGGGGGGCATCAGATACACCGTGGTCGAGATCGGGCGCAGCAGCAGTTCGCGCTGCAGCGCGTTCTCGAAGAAACGGCGCGAGAAGGTGCGGGCTTGTTGCGGGTCGTCGACGATCGCGTCGAACGCGAAGATCGTGCCGCACTGGCGCAGGTTGCGCACTTGCGGATGCGCGGCGAGCGGTGCGAGCGCGGCCTTCAGCGTGGCCGATTTGCCGGCGTTGACGGCGAGCACGTTGTCACTCGCGAACAGATCGAGGGTGGCGAGCGCCGCGCGGCAGGCGAGCGGATTGCCGGTGTACGAGTGCGAATGCAGGAAGCCGCGCGCGGTGTCGTCGTGATAGAAGGCCGCGAAGATTTCGTCGCGCGACAGCACGATCGAGAGTGGCAGATAGCCGCCGCTGATGCCTTTCGACAGGCACAGGAAATCTGGCCAGATGCCGGCCTGTTCGCACGCGAAGAAGGTGCCGGTGCGACCGCAGCCGACGGCGATTTCATCGGCGATCAGATGCACGCCGTACTGATCGCAAAGTGCGCGCAGACCGGCGATATACGACGCGTCGTGCATGGCCATGCCGGCCGCGCATTGCACGAGCGGCTCGACGATCAGCGCGGCGATGCGGGTGGCGCGCGCGTCGAAGAGTGCGCGGACGTTCTCGAGTGCGCGGCGGGCGACGTCGGCGGCGGATTCGCCGGGTTGGGCGAGACGCGCGTCGGGCGAGGCCACGACGTGCGCGTTGCGGATGAGCGGATCGTAGGCGTCCTTGAAGAGCGCGACGTCGGTGACGCCGAGCGCGCCGACGGTTTCGCCGTGATAGCTGTTGGCGAGGCAGACGAATTCCTGCTTGTCGGCGAAGCCTTGATTGCGCCACGCGTGGAAGCTCATCTTCAGCGCGATTTCGACGGCCGATGCGCCGTCGGACGCGAAGAACGCGTGGCCCAGGGTGTTGTCCGTGAGGGCGCCGAGGCGCTCCGCGAGTTCGATGGCGGGCTCGTGGGTGCAGCCGGCGAGCATTGCGTGTTCGAGGGTATCGAGCTGATCTTTGAGGGCTGCGTTGATGCGGGGGTTGGCGTGGCCGAACAGGTTGACCCACCAGGAGCTGATCGCGTCCAGATAACGATGGTTGGCGCGGTCGTAGAGCCACGCGCCTTGACCACGCGAGACGGGGATAAGCGGCAGGCGCTCGTGGTGCTTCATCTGGGTGCAGGGGTGCCAGACGGCGCGGAGGCTGCGGGTGATCCAGTCGTCAGGGGTGGGTGAGGCGGCGGCTTGGGGATTCAATGCGGTGCTCCTGGTGTTCGATTTGCGCTGGGCATGGGGGGGTGACCTGGCGGTGCCTGGCTTTGCGCGGGGTCGAGATTAGCGGTTTCTTTTCACGCTTGCACTAGTGATTTTTTTGGGGGCGTTGCCCGCTGGGCGGGGGTTTGGCGATGTTTTTCGCTGCTCGCGGGGGATTGGGTCTGATCGATGGTTTTGGGTGGTTTTAGCGACGGCAAAGTGGTGGGGCCCTTCGGGGGGAATGTGGGTTTGGGGTTGGGTTTGTTTGGTTTGGTTTGGTTGGGGTTTTGGCCTTTCCTTGCTGTCTTAGTGGTCTATTGGCGTCGCCCCTGTGCGGGGCAGGCACTTACTTTCTTTGCCTGCCGCAAAGAAAGTAAGCAAAGAAAGCGGCTTCAACCCGCCAGCCCATAAGCGGGAACCGTGGTCGGTCCACGGTAGTGGCCCATCTGGAATCCGTGCTCTCGCACATTCCGCGTCAGTGACAAAGCCGTCATTCATCCCGACTCGCGCACGCGCTCGCCGGAGCGGTTCGCTCAGGAACAGTGGCTTCGTTTGGGTTGGGTGGGGCCGTCGGCTGCGCCTCGGCGAGGCGCCGGAAAATCGGGGGGATTGAAATGCCGCGGTCAGAACCCCGGAGGGCGGCGTTTGATGGACCCGGGGGCGCGCGAAGCGCTGCCGGAAGCATGACTGCTGTGTCACGAACGTGGAATGTGCGGGTGCACGGATTCCAGATGGGCCACTACCGTGGCTGTGCGGGGGACCCGCTTAAGAGTTAGCGGTGTGAAGCCGCTTTCTTTGCTTACTTTCTTTGCCGCGGTGTTTAGACCGGAGACATAGGTAACAGATGTGCGGAGACATGGGTAACACATGATCCGCTCATTCCTGCTGGTTCAGGTTGATGGTTCCGAAGCGGTGATGCGCAAAAAACAGGTCGTAGCAGTTCTCTTCATCGACGCGCGCGCGGATGGCCACGGGCAGGTTCTGCAATGCATTTGATACCTTGAATCGCCGGTTCCTGAAGCGTAGTTCGCCGTTCCACTTCACGCACTGCACGTGATCGTTTTCGCCGTACTCGATTGGCGGCAGGATCTCCGGATAGGCGCGCGGACTCGGTCGATAACGCGTAACCGGGGTCGCCATGTCCAGCGCCTGATGTGGGCGCTGATGGTTGTAGACCGTGCGCCACTCATCGAACGCCTGCTGCGCGCTGGACAGATTCCTGAAGTGGCGTCCGGCGATCACCTCGGCCTTCAGCGTGCGGTGAAACCGCTCCTCCTTGCCGTTGGTCTGCGGATGCGCCACGCGGCTGTGTGACAGGCGCACACCCAGCCGGATGAGCCAGATGGCCAGTTCGGTCAACTGGCCCGGCTGGCTGGGGCTGCCCCACGGCGAACCGTTGTCCGCGTTGATGCGCCGCGGCAGCCCATAGCGGCGGAAGGTGCGCTGCAGATGATGCTGCACGATCCGGGTGTCGGTGCGAATGCAGGCATCGAGCGTCACGTTGTAGCGCGAATGATCGTCCAGCAGGGTCAGGGGCGAACAGTGGCGGCCGTCCTGCAGGTCGAACCAGCCCTTGAAATCCATCTGCCAGAGATCGTTGGGCTGTGCATGCTCGAAGCGCTGCCAGGCCGTGGCGGCCTCGGAGGCAGCCGGGTCGATGAGCCCGTGACGATGCAGGATGTCCGTCACGGTACTCGGGGCCGGCACGTCCCTGTGGCCCAGGTCGCACAGACGCCGGCTGATCTTGCGTCCACCCCAGGCGGGGTGTGCCCGCCGCAGTTCGACTACCTGCTGCTCGACTGACGGTGGCGTGCGCGCCGGATTCTGCAGGGGGCGGCGCGAGTGATCTGTCAGCGCGGCAACGCCGCCCTGCGCGTGGCGCTCAAGCCACTTGTAGCCGGTCTTCGGACTGATGCCAAAGCGCCGGCACAGGTCGCGACGGTTGGCGCCTTCCTGCAAGGCCAGATGGACGAATTCCAGACGCAGATTCATGGTGTCTCTCGGATTCCAGGGCATGACCGGCTCCAGGCGATTCGCTCGCCAAGAGTGTTACCCATGTCTCCGTACACCCGTTACCTATGTCTCCGGTCCATACACGGCGGCAAAGAAAGTAAGTGCCTGCCCCGCACAGGGGCGACGCTGATAGACCACTAAGACAGCAAGGAAAGGCCAAAAACCCAGAAAAACCCCAAAAAAAGCCAGAAAAACCACGAAGCCGCCGCGCAGGCAAAACCCCCAAAAAAAACATCACTCCCGACTAGCAATAGCCCGCCGCCCATCGCCCTCGGCAGAGCCCTTACCCTCACCATCGGCCGTCTGCGAAGCCCCCGCCCCCCAAACAACCGTGTTATCCACCGCATAAAGCCGACAAGGCGCCACACTCTGTTTCTGGCAATTCGCCACCGCGACAGACATCGGATCATCGCCACCTTCAGCCCACGACCACGACCCCGAATCCGAAACAGCAAAAGCCCGGCTAGGAAACTGATGCAAGAAATTCCGATACCCATTGCGCCCAGCTTCATCGACAAACGGCACGGCATCGACCGCATCCACCGCAGCAAACCCGCTCGCCTTCGGCGCAGACGGATCCGCTACCCGGTACTGCACGCCCGTCGGCATTCCCACCTGGGCAAGAAACGCCTCGACCGCCGGCCACCACACATGCACGCCGTCACGGTCGCCCACCAGTCGATGCGCGTCGTTCTTGTAATTCCCGAAATCCACCATCTTCGCGCTCGCGCCGTGCGCCCCATACGCGCCATACATGCCCGCCACCAACTGCGCGTTCCACACCGAATCGTTATCGCCGTACATCCACAGCGACGGCACGCGCGTCTTCTCGCCATACGCGCCAAACGCCCGCGTCAGATTGCCCTGCCAGTCCGTGCACGCATCCTGCCGCAAGCCGCCGGAAAAATTGATCAGCGCCCGCACGCCCGGCGCCGCCTCGGTGCCGTACGCCATCGTCGCGAGACCGCCATGCGATGTACCCGCCACCACGATGTGCTGCGCGTCCACGTACGGCTGCTTCGCCATGAAGTCGACCGTCGCGGCCACATCGCTCGCCTGACCCAGGCCGTTGCGCTCGACGTCGCAGCCATCCTGCTGATACACGCCGTCCGAATGACCGAAGCCCTGACGGTTCGGCGCCACCACCACGTAGCCGCGGCGCACGAACTCGCGCGCGAACGGCAGCGGATCGCTGCGTTCCTGCGTACGCGGATCGCCCGGAATCTTGCCGTGATTGAAAACGATCATCGGAAACGGACCGTTGCCGTCCGGTTTGTAGATCGTCGTTTCGAGTGTGATCTTGCCGGCAGCATCGACCGGCACGCGAATGATCTGTTCGTTCAGGCCCGCGGTGGGCAGATAGACGTCGTCGTCGAGTGCAATGCGCGGCACGTGCGCGCGCGTCAACGGACCCTGGGTGTCGGCGAGCGGGTCGGCATGTGCGACGGCGACAGCGCACGTAGCCGCTGCACAGATCACCGCACACTTCGTCAAAACCTTGCTGAACACCATTGACGCACCTGCCTGAAAAACCTGCCTTGAACACCGTGATGCCTGTGTGCCGATCGCCTTGACTGACGTTTGCCTTTCGGCTGCTTTCGACACACAAAAACACACTCGCGTGCGGGGTGCCGGAAGCACTCGCACGCTGATCGAGATCGCACGGGATGAACCCAAACGGCCGACGCGACCCCACGCGCCGATGATGAACGTCACCTCTGCCAGTTACCGCCGCCGAACCCACACTGTCTGATGCTCGGCAGAGTTATCTGCGCATTTTGCGGAGCGGTTTGAACCGGCTCTCGAAATGTGACGTCATGAAGCTACGGACCCATCCTGGCACGACAATTTTGTTTTGTGCAATCAAGGAGAACCCGCGACGAAAAAATTGCCGTATCGACAGGGACGTGCGTTTCGCCGCGTCGACGCCTTGATGGCGGCGGTCCTCGCATCGATTGCCGTCGTTCGCCATGCGAAGTACCCGGCGCAGATTCTGGCGTTGTGGTGTCTGGCCAACACGACCTGAACCAAAAACGCCGCGGAAAAAAAGACGAAAAAAATGGCCCGCGTATGGGGCCATATGTGAGCACGGTGAATGGAGCGACGCAGCGCCCCGTAAGGCGCGGAAAGGTTACGGACTATTCGGCGACGTCGCCGTCGATATAGCGCCAGCGGCCGTCGTCGCCGCGAACGAATCGGCTCAGTTCGTGCAACCGCTGCGCGCGGCCGCCCACCTTGTATCGTGCGACGAATTCGACCGTCGCGTGATCGGCGTCCGTTTCGGCGAAAGCCTTGATCTGGAGTCCAAGCCAACGGGGTGTGTCGGGCGCGGTGAGGTCGATGTCGAGGTCGGCGGGGCAGGTGGCCGGGGTCCACGTGGCGCGCAGATAATCCGTTGCGCCCACAACGTACGCGCTATAGCGCGAGCGCATCAGTTCGAGCGCGCGCGGCGCAACTTCGCCGCCGTCGATATAGCGCCCGCAACATTGCGCGAAACGCGGTGCCTTCGCACCGCTGCGCGGATTGGGCGCGGCGCCGCCGCACGGGCAGTCCACGGGTCGTTGCGCTGTCAACGAAGTCTTGGTCATCGGACGCTCAACCCAGCGCGCGGATAGCCGTAGCCGTCGTGAATCTGCAAGGCGGCCGAGCGGATGCGCACGCGGTCCCACGCGGCCGCATGCGGCGTGACGGCCTCGCGCACGAAGGTGCGCAGCGCGTCGCGGACCATCACGTGATCCTGATCAAGCACCATGAAATTTTCTCCTGCAGGGCACGGCTTACCAGTCGAGCTGCGTGCCGTCGTATTGATAGAAACGTCCGTTGAAGGCGTCGCGCATTGCCGCGGCTTGCGCCAGCACTTCTCGCATGCCGGTGACGCTGCGCGCCGGATCGATCGCGGCCTGCGCGCCGCCCATGTCGGTGCGGACCCAGCCCGGATGCAGCGACACGCAAGTGGCACGCCGCGCGTCGAGCGAGGCGAGCTTCAGCGCGTCGTTCAGCGCCGCCTTGCTCGCGCGATACAGCCAGCCGGTCGTGCCGCTCGCGTCGCCGATGCTGCCCATCTTGCTGGAGATCACCGCGAATACGCCGCCCGCATCCTCGACGAGCGGCAGCAGGATCGGCATCAACTGCATCGGGCCGCGCACGTTGGTGTGCATCACCTGATCGAAGTCCTCGGCGGTGATCGTCTCGATGCCCTGGGTGTTCGGTCCGTACACGCCCGACACGACGATCGCCGCATCGAGACGTTCGCCGTCGAGCTTCCAGCCGAGCCCGGCGATGTCCTCGGGCGCGGTCACGTCGAGCGAAAAAGCTTCGGCGCCGAGTCCGCTCAAGGCGTCGAGCGATGCGTCGTCGCGCGCGGTGGCGAGCACGCGCCAGCCGCTCTTCCGGTATTGCCGCACGAATTCCTGGCCGATGCCGCGCGACGCACCGACGATCAACACTGTCTTCATCGAATCACCTCGAATCTCAATGGCGCGCGGCGTGCGCCGCGCCTGTCGCCTGTCGCCTTAAACCAGTTCGATCCCCATCGCGGTCGCTTCGCCGCCGCCGATGCACAGCGTCGCGACGCCGCGCTTCAGGCCGCGCTTTCTCAACGCACCGATCAGCGTGACGAGAATCCGCGCGCCCGATGCGCCGATCGGATGGCCGAGCGCGCAAGCACCGCCGTTCACGTTGACCTTCTCGTGCGGCAGATGGTGTTCCTTCATCGCGGCCATGGTCACGACGGCGAACGCCTCGTTGACTTCGTACAGATCGACTTCCTCCGCGCGCCAGCCGTTCTTCTCGAACAGCTTGCGGATCGCGCCGACCGGCGCGGTGGTGAACTTTGCCGGCTCCTGCGCGAAGGTCGAGTGGCCGACCACGCGCGCGAGCGGCGTGACGCCAAGGCGTTTCGCGGTCGACTCGCGCATCATCACGAGCGCCGCCGCCCCGTCCGAGATCGACGACGAGTTGGCCGCCGTCACCGTGCCGGTTTTGCTGAACGCGGGCTTGAGCGTCGGAATTTTGTCGAGGTTGGCCTTGAACGGCTGCTCGTCGCGATCGATGGTGACGTCGCCTTTGCGGCTCTCTACTTTCACCGGCGCGATTTCCCAGTCGAAGGAGCCGTCTTCGTTCGCGCGCTTCGCGCGGTTCAGCGACTCGACCGCGAACGCGTCCTGTGCCTCGCGCGTGAAGTCGAACGAGCCCGCGCATTCCTCGGCGAAAGTGCCCATCAGGCGGCCTTTTTCGTACGCGTCTTCGAGGCCGTCGTAGAACATGTGGTCGATCACCAGGCCGTGACCCATGCGCATCCCGCCGCGCGCTTTCGGCAGCAGATACGGCGCGTTCGTCATGCTTTCCATGCCACCCGCGACGATCACGTCGATGGAGCCGGCGGCCAGCATGTCGTGCGCGAACATGGCCGCGCGCATGCCGGAACCGCACATCTTGTTGACCGTCGTGCTGCCGGTGCTCAATGGCAAGCCGGCGCCCAATGCGGCCTGACGGGCGGGCGCCTGGCCAAGACCGGCGGGCAGCACGCAGCCCATCACGACTTCATCGATCTGTTCGGGCTTCAGGCCCGCGCGTTCGACGGCGGCCTGGATCGCGGCCGAGCCGAGTTGCGGCGCGCTCAGCGACGCGAAGTCGCCCTGAAAACCGGCCATCGGCGTGCGGGCCACGCCGACGATGACGATCGGATCCTGCTGGGTCGGGTTGGTGTTCGTCTCACTCATGTTTGTCTCACTTGGGTTGAAGTGGTTTGATCGGCGCGTACTGGCGTGATGGCGCGGGTTAAGCGGTGCGCGCGCGAGGTTCGTCCGTCGGCGGGTTCGCCGCGTCAGGCGGGGACTGCGAGTTTTGCGATTGATGCGGTTGATGCAATCGATGTGTGGAAGAAGCGCTTGCGCCAAATCGCTCCGGGTAGCGCACGCAAAAGCGCGCGCTGTCGTCGTACGGGAAAAAGTCGGGCAACTCACCCTTCAGCAGATGATCCTTATGCCGCTGCCACAACGCGGGATCGAAAAAATCCGCGTGATGCTGCATGAACGAGCGGCGCACGCGCGGGTCGCCAAGCAGGAATGTGCCGTACGTCTCCGGGAAAATGTCGTGCGGACCGACCGAATACCACGGCTCGCCGGACATCTCGTCTTCCTCGTTACGCGGCGCCGGCACCGCGCGCACGTTGCAGTCGGTCAGGTATTCGATCTCGTCGTAGTCGTAGAACACGACGCGGCCATGACGCGTGACGCCGAAGTTCTTGTACAGCATGTCGCCCGGGAAGATGTTCGCCTGCATCAATTCCTTCACCGCGTTGCCGTATTCCTTGATGCCGTGCTCGACGTCGTCGTCGCTGCCGTTTTGCAGGAACAGATTCAGCGGCACCATGCGACGCTCGATATACAGGTGACGAATGATCAGATTGTCGCCCTCGTATTCGATCAGTGACGGCACTTCCTTTTCGAGTTCACGCACGAGCGCTTCGTCGAGACGCGAGAGCGGCAGCGCGACGCTCGAATATTCGAGCGTGTCGGCCATGCGCCCCAGGCGGTCGTGCCGTTTGACGAGCTGATACTTTTCCTTGATCTGCGCGCGCGTGGTTTCCTTCGGCGGCGGGAAGCTGTCCTTGATCAGCTTGAACACGTACGGAAACGACGGCAGCGTGAACACCAGCATCACGAGCCCCTTGATGCCGGGCGCGATGATGAACTGATCGCTCGAATGCGACAGATGGTGCAGCAGATCGCGATAGAACAGATTCTTGCCCTGCTTCTGCAGCCCGACCGACGTATAGATTTCCGCTTTCGGCTTGCCCGGCATGATGGTGCCGAGAAACTCCACATACGCGGACGGCACCTCCATGTCGACCAGAAAATACGAGTGCGAGAAGCTGAAGATGATCAGCAACTGGTCGCGCTTGAGCAGTACCGTATCGAGCGCGAGCAGGCCCGGTTTCACATGACGCAGCGGCACCGCGAACGGCAGCAGCAGATCGCCGTTGATGATCCGCCCGACGATATACGCCGACTTGTTCCGGTAGAACAGCGACGACAGCACGTGAATCTGGAAGTTGGGCGCTTCGTCGAACACGCCGAACGCGTCGTGGATGGTCTGCATCACGCAGTGCACGTCGCGCGACAGATCCTCGAATGGCGGCTCCAGCTGGAAGTTCGTGACGATGCGTTCGAGCGTCGCGGCGAGCCCGTCCTTGCCGGGGTAATACGCGCGATAGGTCGGCTTGGCGGCTGGCTCGTCGTTCTCGATGTACTCCGTCGAAATCGCCGGGCGCACGAAAATGAAATCGTTGTTGAAGTACGAGCGGTGCAGGATCTTGCAGCACACCGAGTTGAAGAAGGTTTCCGCGCACTCGGGCTGGCGGTGCGTGGTCAACAGGCCGATGTAGTGCAGCTTGATCTGCTGCCACACTTCGCCGTCGATATTCTCGGCGTCGTACTCGTCCTCAAGCAGTTCGACGCATTCGTCGACGCGTTCGTCGTACGAGGTGATGCGATCGCGCGCGAGCTTTTGCAGGCCGTGCCAGTCGGCCTGTTCGAACAGCGTCTTCGCGTGGATCGCGGCGTCGCGAAAGATCCGGTAGTGGCGGTCGAATCCTTCGAGCATGGTCTGCGCAAGGTCAAAGCCGATTTGCGACGACAGCAGTTTGGGGAAGTGATTCATGTCGACCGTCCAGTCACACAGGCTTGGCTTCTCGGGAGGTGTTTTCCAGCAGCGCACGCGCCTGCGCTTCGTACTGCGCGAGGTCTTCGAGCGTCGCGTTCAGATCTTCCAGTTGACGTTCGAGTACATCGCGATGGCGCGCCACCGTGGCGAGGAAGGCGTGCAGTTGCGGCACGGTGTCGGTCGGCGATTCGTACACGTCGAGCAGATCGCGAATCTCCGACAGCGTGAAGCCGAGCCGCTTGCCGCGCAGCGTGAGCTTGAGCCGCGTGCGGTCGCGGCTCGAATAGACGCGTCGCAAACCGCTCGATCCTTCGCGGCTTGGTGAGAGTAAACCCTGATCTTCGTAGAAGCGGATCGCGCGCGGCGTGACGTCGAATTCCCGTGCGAGCTCGGTGATCGTGTATTGCGTGTTCATCGGGCGCCCCGTGGCCAGGCAGAAAATCGGATTGAACGATAGAATCGACGTTTACGTTATCGTCAACTTGAGATCGACGCAACCGGTCCACGCAGCGGGTCCACGCAGCAGGTCCATGCAGCAGGTCAGCACAGGCAGGTCAACGCAACACCGCGTCCGGCATCGCACACCTCGCCATGCCGGACGATCGACGGAGGATGACACCCACAATGAATGCACTCGAACATCAACTCGATTACCCGTTCAACGACACCTTGCCGGAACCCGGCCA
This sequence comes from Paraburkholderia sp. D15, assembly GCF_029910215.1. Classification (NCBI taxonomy): domain Bacteria; kingdom Pseudomonadati; phylum Pseudomonadota; class Betaproteobacteria; order Burkholderiales; family Burkholderiaceae; genus Paraburkholderia; species Paraburkholderia sp. D15. Next base: position 347,809 of record NZ_CP110395.1, read on the forward strand.
TGCGCACGACGTCGCGCCGGGCGTGTTCTGGCTGCGCATGCCGTTGCCGTTCGCGCTGGACCACATCAACCTCTGGCTGCTGCGCGACGAGATAGACGGGCAGCAGGGCTGGACGGTGGTCGACTGCGGCATCACGTCTGACACGATCAAGCAGAACTGGGAGACGGTTTTCGATACGGTGCTGGACGGTTTGCCGGTGTTGCGCGTGATCGTCACGCATTGCCACCCGGACCACATCGGTCTCGCGCACTGGATTTGCGCCGGCGGCGACAAGGCGCGCTGGGACGTGCGATTGTGGATGACCCTCGGCGAGTACATGCAGGCGCGCGTGATGGCGGCCGGCGACGGTTCGAATGCGGGCGGCGAGGGCGCCGCGCGGCACTTTGCGCGGCATGGTGTGACCGACGAGGAGTCGCTCGACAAACTGCGCAACCGCAAGAGCTATTACGCGAGCCTGGTGCCGGCGATTCCTGGGCAGTACCGCCGGCTGCGCGAAGGGGACGGCGTGAAGATCGGCGGCAGGACGTGGCATGTGGTGACCGGCTTCGGTCATTCGCCGGAACACTGCGCGCTGCATTGCGAAGAGACGGGCGTGCTGATTTCGGGTGATATGGTGCTGCCGCGTATTTCGACGAACGTGTCGGTGTTCGATATGGAACCGGAGGGTACGCCGCTCGCGTTGTACCTGGAATCGTTAGGCCGTTACGAGACGATGGCGGAAGACACGCTGGTGCTGCCGTCGCACGGCAAGCCGTTCCGTGGCGTACGTACGCGGATCCGGCAGTTGCGCGAGCATCACGATGCGCGGCTTGCGGAAGTGCGCGAGGCGTGCGCGCAGCGGCCGCAAAGCGCGGCCGATATCGTGCCGCTGATGTTCAAGCGGCAACTCGACATCCATCAGATGACGTTCGCGATGGGCGAGGCGCTCGCGCATTTGCATCTGCTGTGGCTTGCGGGGGAGTTGACGCGGGAAGAGGGGGGAGATGGGGTGGTGCGGTTCAGGGCGGGGTGATTGCGCCGGTGAAGCGCGGCGCGCGGTCAGCCGGACGATCGGCTTAAAAGATCGATCAACGGGGCGGGCCGTCGTCGTAGCCCATCCCGTTAGGGACGGAAACATCGGTTAGCCCCATCGCTTTCCGTAGCCGGTGGAGATTCGCCGCGACAACGGCCTTGCTCTCCGTGACCTTTGGCGTCGCATGGAGTGCGTTCCAGCAGTCGAGGATCCTGTCTGCCGACGTGTCGAAACGTCGTAGCCACGCTTCTGACGCGACGTTGGTGTTCAGAAGCGGTGCGTTGCTGTCGAGCGTGCCGCTTTGAATGATGTCCATTGTCTCCGCGATGATGGGGCGCAGCGCAGCATTAAGCAGCACGTATGCGACGGGCGGCAACAGGCGCTGTCCCGATCCCGCGGATACGCCCGATTGCGGATCGATGCCGGCTTGAATGATCAGTCCACCGTCGCTCAACGGTTGACGCACATACCAGTCCGGCGGAAGCGCAAGCGACGTGGCACCCCCGCAGGTGTCCACGAGTTCCCTGTTCAGTGCGACGATCCAGTCCACCGTCTTGATCTTGCCGACGAGGTCGACCGCGCCGACACTCATCGGATCGCCGACGTCGATTCCCGGTCCATAGCGGCGGGAGAAGAAATACTCGCTTGCTTCGTTCGGCGCACGTCCCATCGGCGGTACGTTGATCGCGAGGCCCGCATGTCCGTGGACGGTCGGGAGCGCTTCGCAGCATGCGGCGAACAGTGCCTGGAAAACGCCGGGACGTTGATCGAGAAATGCTCGAGGCACCGTGAAATCGAGGACGTCCATGCCGCGATTGAGGTTGGCTTGCCAGGCCGCAGTCGTGAAAACGGCGAACTCGTAGAAGCCGGTTGCCAGCTTGTGGTCCGCGCTGGTCATCTGCACGACCAGCGCCTGATCGGCCGGAACGATTCTGGCGAGGCTATCGAGTTTTGGCGCTTTGTCGAGCGTCATGGGCGCTTCGCCCTCGCTGTAGAACCATGTCAGCGGTCCGTGTTTTGACGGATCTTTTCCTGCACGGGCTTCAAGTTCGTGGAAGTACTCATCGATCGCTGCGCGGTACTGCTCGAAACACTTCACCAGTGCGGCGCGTACCGCGGGCGTGTGGCCGTTCCGGAAATACACGACGCCACGTACCACTAGCGCCGCGCCCGTCACCCCCTTCCGGTATCCAGGCTCGTAGACGCCGAACGGCAATGTGTCCGCGCGTCGAGGGTCGGCGATCCAGTGTTTGATTTCGTCTTCTGTCATCTTCGCGAATGAAGCCAAAAATCGCTAAGGTTTGCTTGCCAATTAAATCTAGCACGACCAATCTCCGTAGGGCCATCCTGTCAGAGTTGCCAGTTTTCAAATACGGCCCGTCGATATCGTCGCGCTACGAACTGCTGACAACGGGACTCGCGTCGATCGACGCATGCCCGTTTCGAGCAAACAAAAAAAGCCCGATTGCCTTCCGGCAATCGGGCTTTTCAACTTTCAAACCAACAAACGGCCGCTTCCTACTGCACCGCCACCGTCCCAAAGTTCTGCCGACCAAACGGACTCACGTGATAACCGCTCACGTTCGTACGCGTAATCGCCGCGGCGGTTGGATAACCCAGCGGAATCCACAGCGCCTGATCGTGAATGATCTGCTGCGCGGCTTCATATGCCTTCGCGCGTTTTGCCTGGTCCGAGGTTGCCTTGCCGTCGGCGATCAGCTTGTCGAGATCCTGATCGCAGAAACGCGCGAAGTTGATGCCCGACTTCACCGCATTGCAACTGAACAGCGGCGACAGATAGTTATCCGGATCGCCGTTGTCGCCGGCCCAGCCCATGAACAGCGAATCATGCTGACCCTGCTTGGCCTGCTTGATCAACTCGCCCCATTCGATCACCTTCACATCCGCCTTCACACCGATCTTCGCGAAGTCCGCCTGCAACAACTCGGCGCCGGCCTTCGGGTTCGGATTCAGCACGCTGCCGTTCGGTCGTACCCAGATCGTCGTTTCGAAACCGTTCGGATAGCCCGCGTCGGCGAGCAGCTTCTTCGCCTTCACCGGATCGTACGGCCACGGCTTCACCGACTTGTCGTAGCTCCACGTATTCGGCGGATACGGGTTCACCGCCGCCGTGGCGGTGTTGTCGAACACGGTCTTCAGATACGTCGTGCGGTCGAACGACATGTTCAGCGCGGCACGCACCTTTTGATTATCGAGCGGCTTCTTCTGCGTGTTCAACGCGACGAATGCCGTCATGAACGCGGGCGTCTGCACGATCGCGAGTGACTTGTCGTTCTTCGCGTCGGCGAGATCCTGCGGCTTCGGCGACAACGCGATCTGGCATTCGCCGGCCTTGACCTTCTGCGCGCGCACCGTGGCGTCCGGCGTGATCGCGTAGATCAGGCGGTCGATCTTCGGCTTCGCTCCCCAGTAGGTCGGGTTCACGTCGTAACGGATCACCGCGTCTTTCGTGTAGCTCTTCAGTTCGAACGGACCGGTGCCGATCGGCTTCGCGTTCAGGTCGACCTGCTTGCCCGCCTTGAGCAACTGATCGGCGTATTCGGCCGAATAGATCGACGCGAAACCCATCGTCAGGATCGACACGAAGGTCGCGTCCGGTGCGTTCAGCTCGAATTTCACCGTGTTGTCGTCGACCTTGCTGATCGACTTGATGAGCTTCGGCAAGCCCATCGACTGCGCATGCGGGAAGCCGCTCGCGCCCGCTACCTTGTGCCACGGATTGCTGTCGTTGAGCATGCGGTCGAACGTGAAGACGACGTCGTCGGCATTCAGCGCGCGAGTGGGCTTGAAGTAGTCGGTGGTCTGGAATTGCACGTTCGGACGCAGATGGAACGTGTAGGTGAGCCCGTCGGCGCTCACATCCCACTTGTCGGCCAGCGACGGCACCACTTTCTTCGCGGCCTCGTCGTACGAGACCAGCGAGTTGAAGATCACGTCGGCCGACGCATTGGTCGTGACGAGCGAATTGAACTGCACGACATCGAAGCCGTCGGGGCTGGACTCGGTACAGACGGTCAGCGGTTTGGCGAGCACGAGCGCAGGCGCCGTGAACAGTACGGCGGCTGCGAGCAGTTTGAAGCGCATAGGATCTCCCATAACGAGCGCAGTCAGGCAGTGCGTCTGGTGGTGTGGTTGTGTTCCGTCGACGGGGACGGCCAGCGTGGCCGCTGTCTTTATTGTGATACGTTTCCGGCGCTGGCGCATCGGGCGGTCGATCGGACGACGCCGCCTTTGGCGCGGGTGAGCCTGCGCGAAAGCTTATCGAAGGGTCGTTGTGGCGACAACAACTTAATCCGCATATCCATATGGAGCGGACGGGTTGCGGTGCCGGAGATGGGCGAAGGCGTGTGAGGCGAAGCGGTGCGGGTAGTGCAAAAGGCGGGGCAAAGCGAGGCAGTAATCGAGGCGCAAAGCGAAATAAAAAGCGGCGCAAAAAGCGCCGCACACGTTTCGCTTACTCGGTAGCCGCGCGCGGTTTGCGCGGCGCGCGTTCGAATGCGCGGTCATAGAGCCAGCGCGGCGCCACGTGCAGCAGCATCGCGACGATACGCATCTGCCAGGGGAACACCGCGAAGGCCGTCCGGCGTTCGACCGCATCGGCCACCTTCGACGCGAAGCGATCGGCGTCCATCAGGAACGGCATGGTGTACGGGTTGTGATCGGTCATCGGCGTGCGGATGTAGCCGGGCGCGATCGTCACCACGCCGACGCCGTGCGGCCGCATTTCGACGCGCAACGCTTCCAGATACTTCAGCGCCGCCGATTTCGACGCGCTGTACGCGCCCGAACCCGGCAAGCCGCGCACGCTCGCGACGCTGGCAATACCCACCAGCGTGCCCTTGCGCGCAGCGACCATCGCGGCCGCGAACGGCTCGAAGGTGGCGACCATGCCGAAGTAATTGATGTCCATCACTTCGCGGAACGTGCGCAGATCGCCGTGGCCGGTAACCGCGCCGCGGCTGATGCCGGCATTGGCGATCACCACGTCCGGCAGACCATGTTCGGCGATGAATTGCGCGGCGGCCTCGGCGAGTGCCTCGGCGTCGCGCACATCGACGGAATAGACGGAGACGGTGTTCTGGGGATGGGACTGCTGGAACGCGGCGAGCGCGTCGCCGCGCCGGGCGACGAGGCCGAGAATCGCGCCGCGCCGCGCATATTCGTCGGCGAGCGCGAGGCCGATGCCGCTGGAGGCGCCGGTAATGAAAACCTTCAAGGCAGAGTGCATGCCGGCGCCTCGCACTTACATCTTCTTCGCGCGGACTTGCGCGACCAGGTAGTCGAGCACCTGGAGCGTGCCCGGCAGGCTGTTGGTCTGCGCCGGGCCGGTTTCATACTTGCCTTGCACGGCCAGGGTCGGCACGCCGTCGATCTTGTAGTCGTCCAGCAGCTTCTTGTCTTTCTGCAGCGCGCTTTGCGTCGAGAACGAGTTGTACGCGTCCATGTACTTCTTCGGATCGACGCCGTTCTTCGAGAGGAAGGCGGCCTGCGATTCCGGCGTCAGCAGATAGTCCTTGTTGACGTGGATTTCGTGGAAAACGGTCGGCGTGAGCTGTTGCGCGAGGCCGAGTGCGTCGAGCGCGTGGAACATCTTCGAATGCGGGATGAAGTCGTCGCGGAAGGCGACCGGCACGCGCTTGAACACCACATCCGGGCCTTGCTTCTTGATCCACGCTTCGAGGTACGGGTCGAATTCGTTGCAATGCGGGCAGCCGTACCAGAAGAACTCGGTGACTTCGATCTTGCCGGCCGGCACGTCGGTGGGCTGCGGGGTGCCCAGCACGGTGTAGTCCTTGCCGGCGACCGGCGCGGACGGCGATGCATGAGCCGTGGCGGCGACCAGGCCCAGCGAAAGGAACAGAATACTCAGCAGTTTTTTCATGTCGTGTTGACCCAGGTAGGCGATGAAGCGGCGGCGCCACGCAATGCCCGCTACCGCTTTTTTCAATGTCGGCGTTCTCGACGCCTTTCGACGTCCCGCGTGTCGGTGACACGCGCCGCACGCCGAAGGTTCGGCGGCGGCGCGTTCCGGTCAGGCACGCGGATTTATAGTTGGCTTATTGCTTCGTGAAACGGATCACTGCGGTATCCACGCCCGCGTCGGACAGACGCTGACGGCTCGAATTCATATCTTCGAATTTCGAGAACGGTCCGATCCGCACGCGATAGTACGTCACACCGCCCGCATCGCGCTGCGTGACCTTCGACTCGAAACCCTGGAATGCGAGACGCGCGCGCTGCTGCTCGGCATCGGCGGCGGTCTTGTAGGCGCCGACTTGCAGGAAGTAGCCGGTGTTCGCGTCGCCCGGCGCCGGTGCCGTGGCCGGCGCCGCGCCGGAGCCCGGCTTCGCGTTGGCGGTCGTGGTGTTGGCGGCCGGTGCGCTGGTGGCCTGCGGCTTCTTCGCCGGCGTGTTGTTCGCGACGGTGCCGTTGTCCTGCGCGGGCTTCGGCGCGACCGCCGTGCCGTTGTTCGCGCCGTTGGCACCATTAGCGGCGGGCGGCACTTCGACGATCTGCGGCTCTTCGAGCATGCCCGACTGCGTCTGCGAGTTGGTCTGGCCCGGCGCCGTGTTGGGCGGCGCCGGCTGCGCGGCTTGCGGCACCGGCTGGCCCGGCGTCTTGCCTTGCAGCGGACGGTTCGGATCGTATTGCGCCTGGCTCGCGTTCGAGTCCGACGCCGCGGGCGGCGCCACCTTCGAGACGAATGGCGTAGGCGCACGGGTGATATACAGCGCCACCACTACCGCGATCGCAAGGCCGACGATCAGGCCCAGCACGATGCCGAGAAACGTGCCCCCGGTTTGTTTCGATTGCTTTGTTGTGCGGCGTGGTTTTGCCATCGTATGAATCACCTGCGAAAAGAATCCTGGAACGGCCGTCGATTATAACGACGGCCGCATGCATGTTGCGCCGGAGGACTTACATCTTGACGGGAGCGGAGACGCCGATCGTCGCGAGACCGTTGGCCAGCACTTGACGCGTGGCCGCGAGCAGTGCGACGCGGGCATTGCGCTCGGCCGCATCGTCGACCAGCACGCGCTCGGCTCTGTCATTGTAGAACGAGTGGAATTCCCCGGCGAGGTCGCGCAGGTAGAACGCGACCGCGTGCGGCGCGAGTTCGTCGGCCGCGTGCTGCAGCATGTCCGGGAATTCGGCGAGCTTGTTCAGCAGCGCCATCGCGCGTTCGCTCGTGAGCGGCGCGACATCCACGCTCGCCAGCGTGCTTTCGTCGGTGTTGTAGCGTGCCTTGCATTCGGCGATCACCGAGCAGATCCGCGCGTGCGCGTATTGCACGTAGTGGACCGGGTTCTCGTCGTTCTGCTTCAGCGCGAGGTCGATGTCGAACACGAATTCCGTATCCGCCTTGCGCGAGATCAGGAAGAAGCGCACGGCGTCGCGGCCGCGGCGGATCGTTTCCTCATCGATCAGATCGACCGCGGCTTCCGAGCCCGGCGTCGCGCCGCCCGACCATTCGATCAGGTCGCGCACCGTCACGTAGCTGCCCGCGCGCTTGGAGATCTTGACCTCCTCGCCGTTGCGCATGACCGTGACCATCTTGTGCAGGATGTAGTCGGGGTAGCCCTTCGGAATGCCGATGCCGAGACCTTGCAGGCCGGCGCGCACCCGCGCGATCGTGCCGTGGTGGTCCGAACCCTGAATGTTGATGACCTTGGTGAAGCCGCGCTCCCACTTGGCGACGTGATACGCGACGTCCGGCACGAAGTACGTGTACGTGCCGTCGGTCTTGCGCATCACGCGGTCTTTGTCGTCGCCGTCGTCGGTGGTGCGCAGCCACAGCGCGCCTTCCTGTTCGTAGGTCTTGCCGGCGGCGACCAGCGCCTCGATGGTCTTCTCGACCCGGCCTTCCGTGTACAGCGACGACTCCAGGTAGTACTGGTCGAACTTCACGCCGAACGCCTGCAGGTCCATGTCCTGCTCGCGGCGCAGGTACGCGACCGCGAAGCGGCGGATCGATTCGAGATCCTCGACGTCGCGCGCGGCGGTGACCGGCTCGCCGTCGCTCGCCGCGACGGTGGCGCCGTCCAGATAGTCCTTGGCGATCTCGGCGATGTATTCGCCGTTGTACGACGATGCCGGCCAGCCCGCGTCGTCGGGGGTGAGCCCGCGCGCGCGCGCCTGGGTGGACAGCGCGAGCGTCTGGATCTGCACGCCGGCGTCGTTGTAGTAGAACTCGCGATGCACGTCCCAGCCCTGCGAGGCGAGCACGTTCGACAGCGCGTCGCCGAGCGCGGCCTGGCGGCCGTGGCCGACGTGCAGCGGACCGGTCGGATTGGCCGACACGAACTCGATCAGCACGTGCTTGCCGGCATCGCGTTGCGAGCGGCCGAACGCCTCGCCCTCGGCGAACACGGCGGCGATCACCGCCTGTTTGGCGGCGGCGGACAGACGCAGGTTGATGAAGCCCGGGCCGGCCACTTCGGCGGCATCGATCAAGCCCTTGGCCTGCGGCTGCGCGAGCAACGCGTCGACAATCTGTTGCGCGAGCTGGCGCGGATTCGCGCGCAGCGGCTTGGCGAGCTGCATCGCCACGTTGCACGCGACGTCGCCGTGCGCGGCGACCTTGGGACGTTCGAGCGTGATGGTCGGCGACACGAAGGCGGCTTCGCTAGCGCCTTGGGTGGCTTGGACGACCTGCTTCACCGTGTCGGCGAGCAGTGTTTCGAGGGTCTGTTTATGTGCGGGCAGCATGCTTGTTGCGAGTCCAGTGAGGCAATCCGGTGATGCGGGAGAGGCCGGCCGCGCGGCAGGCGCGGCTGGTCCGTCGGAAGCGTGGAAAAGCGGCGCGGCGCCCGGTGCGGCGGCGAGGCGCTGCCGGCTGTCGGCGCGCTGTCAGGCACGTTGCCTGCAACGCAGACGAGTGCGATGCATGACGATGCATGACGGCGAAGGGCGACGAGCGATGCGATCAGACACGACGCGACTCGACCTCGCTCGACGTCATCTGAAGCAAGATGCCGCCGATTCGCCGCAGGTCCGCCGACGTGCCGCGTAGCGCTTGCCGGCGTGCTCACCGTAGCGGCAGGCAACGCCGCGCGGGATGCCGGCGAGCCGTCCGGCTGGCGTTCATCGTGCTTCGCCGCGCGTGGCCAGATGCGGCACGCTTTTCCGTTCAGACGGATTTTAGCAGGTGCTAATATGTTCAATGAGATGCCCGGCAAGGGCCGTGGCCGCCAAGCCTGACCGGCGAGTCAACGTAACGCGCGGCGGCGCTGCTTTCGCGCAGCCGACACGCTAATCCAACATAACCAGAAAAGGGAACAGTCATGTTGATTACTTTCAAATGCCGCGCCGCTCCAGACGTGATGATGCTGGAGAATCTCGCCCAGTACCTGGTGGGTATCGTCGGCAAGCGTCTGGGTGAACGAGGCGTCATTACTCACGACGAACTCGGCCCCGCGATCACCAAACTCGAAGAAGCCATCCACGTCGACAAGCAGGAACGCGCGGAGCACGACGGCCATTTCCACGAAGGCGAAGACGGTCACGAGCATCACGAGATTCCGCCGGGACTCGCGCAGCGCGCGTACCCGTTCCTCGACATGCTGCGCGCGGCGCAGAAAGAAAACGCGGATATCGTCTGGGGACTGTGAGGTCGTCTGCGCCGGGGCCGGATCGACGGCCGAGGCGCTCGCTTCGCTATTAGCTTGGCGGGTCAAGGCGGACGCCACGACGCGCCGCCGCCTGCGAGTGTGCGGATGCGGCCGGTGCATGCGGCGCCTGATCCGGCGCGCAACACTCGCCAAAGACCATAAGAATAGCGATGCACCAATGAAAAGAGCCCGCTCAAAAAAGCGGGCTCTTCTGTTTCTGGAAGCCGGCGCGAACCGGCTTGCCGTGCATCACGGCATCGACAGCGGCTTACTGGCTGGCCGCGTCTGCCGGCGCGGTGGCGGGAGCCGACGCACCCTTCTTCACTTTGGCCTTCTTCGGCTTCTTGACATGCTTCGCGGTGGGCGGCGAATACGAGCTCACCGCGCTGGCACCGGCGGGAGCCGCCGGCTGGGCCAGCGCGACCGAAGCACCTGCGGCCAGCGAAACAGCAGTCAACAACAGCGTCAGCTTCTTCATACGTTTCTCTCCGTCGACGATTGCAATTTGGATAAGCCGACGCGTTTTGGCCGCGTCTGGCGGGGTAAGACTAAATCAGTCTACAAAGCCGAAAATTACACCGCCGCAAATATTCAGTCTTTCAGAGCCGATATAGGGGATTTCCCGCCACACGCCACTTACAGCAAGGGTGCCAGCGCCCGCTGCGCGTCCGTTTCCGACAACGCCATGCGTTTTGCGTAGTCCGCGAGCTGATCCTGAGCAATCTTGCCGACCGAGAAATAGGTGCTGTCCGGATGCGCGAGGTAGAAGCCCGACACGCTCGCCGCCGGCAGCATGGCCAGCGACTCGGTCACGCTCATGCCGATCTCGCCGGCCTGCAGCACGTCGAACATGTCGCGCTTGACCAGATGGTCCGGGCAGGCCGGATAACCGGGCGCCGGGCGGATGCCGCGATACTTCTCGGCGATCAGATCGTCGTTCGACAGGGTTTCGGCGTTCGCGTAGCCCCACAGGTCGCGCCGCACGCGCGCATGCATCGCTTCGGCGAAGGCTTCGGCGAAGCGGTCGGCGAGTGCCTTCAGCATGATCGCGCTGTAGTCGTCGTGATCCTTCTCGAACTGCTTTTCCTTCACGTCGACGCCCAGACCCGCCGTGACCGCGAACATGCCGATGTAGTCGGCCACGCCCGATTCCTTCGGCGCGATGAAGTCCGCGAGCGAGCGGTTCGGGCGCATCACGCCGTCCACCACCGGGCGCACGCTCTGCTGACGCAGGTTGCGCCAGGTGAGCGCGACTTCGGAGCGCGATTCGTCGGTGTAGATTTCGATGTCGTCGTCGTTCACCGTGTTGGCCGGCAGCAGCGCGATCACGCCGTTGGCCTGCAGCCAGCGGCCCTGGATCAGGCGCGCGAGCATCGACTTGCCGTCGGAGAACACGCGGCGCGCCGATTCACCGACGATCTCGTCGTTCAGGATCGCCGGGTAAGGACCGGCCAGATCCCAAGTCTGGAAGAACGGTCCCCAGTCGATGTAGTTCGCCAGTTCGTTCAGATCATAGTTCTTGAACATGCGCCGGCCGATGAACTTCGGCTTGACCGGCTGATAGCTCGCCCAGTCCACCTTGGTCTTGTTCGCGCGGGCTTCGGCGAGCGTGACCATCGGCGTGGCCTTGCGGTTCGCGTGCTGGTCGCGGATGCGGTCGTAATCGGCTTTCAGATCGTCGAGATATTTCGCCGCGCCTTCGTCGGACAGCAGGCTCGACGCCACCGACACCGAACGCGACGCGTCCGGCACGTACACCACCGGCCCTTCGTAATGCGGCGCGATCTTCACCGCCGTGTGCACGCGCGACGTGGTCGCGCCGCCGATCAGCAGCGGAATCTTCTTGATGCGGAAGTGATCGTCGCGTTGCATTTCGGACGCGACATAGGCCATTTCCTCGAGACTCGGCGTGATCAGACCCGACAGGCCGATGATGTCCGCGCCTTCGACCTTCGCCTTCGCGAGAATCTCGTTGCACGGGACCATCACGCCCATGTTGACCACTTCGAAGTTATTGCACTGAAGCACCACCGACACGATGTTCTTGCCGATGTCGTGCACGTCGCCCTTGACGGTCGCGATGACGATCTTGCCTTTCGCGCGCACGTCGCCGCCGGCCGCGGCCAGTTGCTTCTTCTCTTCCTCGATGAACGGGATCAGATGCGCGACCGCCTGCTTCATCACGCGCGCCGACTTCACGACCTGCGGCAGGAACATCTTGCCCTGACCGAACAGATCGCCGACCACGTTCATGCCATCCATCAACGGACCTTCGATCACGTTGATCGGCCGGCCGCCGGCCGCGGCAATTTTCGCGCGCACCTCTTCGGTATCTTCGACGATGAAGTTGGTGATGCCGTGCACGAGCGCGTGCGACAGACGCTTCTCGACCGGCTGGTTGCGCCATTCGAGGTTTTCTTCCTTCTTCGCGGCGCCGGTCTTGAACTTGTCGGCGATTTCGAGCAGACGGTCGGTGCCGTCTTCACGGCGATTCAGCACCACGTCTTCCACGCGTTCGCGCAATTCCGGGTCGAGGTCGGCATACACGCCGAGCTGGCCCGCGTTGACGATGCCCATGTCCATGCCGGCCTGGATCGCGTGATACAGGAACACGGTGTGGATCGCCTCGCGCACCGGGTCGTTGCCGCGGAACGAGAACGACACGTTGGACACGCCGCCGCTCACCTTCGCGTACGGCAGGTTCTCCTTGATCCAGCGCGTCGCGTTGATGAAGTCGACCGCGTAGTTGTTGTGCTCTTCGATACCCGTGGCGATCGCGAAGATGTTCGGATCGAACACGATGTCTTCCGGCGGGAAGCCGACTTCGTTCACGAGGAAGTCGTACGAGCGCTTGCAGATCTGCGTCTTGCGTTCGAACGTGTCGGCCTGGCCTTGCTCGTCGAACGCCATCACGACGGCGGCCGCGCCGTAGCGGCGAATCAGGTTCGCGTGATGGCGGAAGGCGTCTTCGCCTTCCTTCAGCGAGATCGAGTTGACGATCGCCTTGCCTTGCACGCACTTCAGGCCCGCTTCGATCACGTCCCACTTCGACGAGTCGATCATGATCGGCACGCGCGCGATGTCCGGCTCCGACGCGATCAGGTTCATGAAGCGCACCATGGCCGCTTTCGAGTCGAGCATGGCTTCGTCCATGTTGACGTCGATGACCTGTGCGCCGTTTTCGACCTGCTGGCGTGCGACTGCGATCGCGTCGTCGAACTGATCGTTCAGGATCATCCGCGCGAACGCTTTCGACCCGGTCACGTTGGTGCGTTCACCGACGTTGATGAAAAGCGTACCGGAGGTGACGTTGAACGGCTCGAGGCCGGAGAGGCGCATGGTGTGATCGGTCATGGCGTTAACTCAAGATTTGCAGTGTTTGTGCGCGCGGCGACTAGAGATGGCAGCGTTGCGATTCGGTCGTACCACTGGCGGAAATGCGGACATTCAGCGCGAATCCTGTCCAGTCCGATTTTGTCCGCGGCGACTGGCCCATGACGGACTTTGCGATATCGGGGACGCAGGCGTTCGAGCCGTTTGGACGGCGCCGTCTGCGGTGAATCGTTGATCCACTCGGGGTTTTCCACGTTAGCTCTAGCTACCTCGAGTGGGGCCAACTGATTGCGCCATTCGGGTTCGACATCGGCTAGTCGTGCGACATTGGAAAAAAGCAGTGATTCGAATTCGTGTGGCTGTACATGAGCGATCAAGCGCTCCGGACGGCACTGCGCCACTGCGACGATATCCTCGTGAAGCAGATTTTCGATAAGCGCGGCGCGCTCGGCAGGTTCCAGTCCGGCCGATGCTGCGACGCCGCGAAACGAGTTATCGAGCCCATACAGGTCGAATAGCGTCGTCACGTAAGTGTCCGTTCGTTCGCTCAACGTGTTCGCCAAAAAGCGCTGCGCACGGTCAAGATTGAGCGCGCCGCCGGCCTGGATTCTCGACGAATTGATCAGACGGGGAGTGGCGTAAATCTCGTTGATGGCCAGAACAGGCGCAAGAACATTGCGCACGAACGTTTCCTCCGTCTGACCTTCGCCGACAACGATCAATTCGACCATTACGCAGGCCTCCCGCCCAATACATTCTGCTTCCACAGATCGCCAAGCGAATAGTCGTCGAGCCAGCCTCGCAACTGTGTTGCGTCGAGACGGCGGAATGTGGATGCGTCGTCTTTGCGGTCCACGACGATGACATCCTCCGGCTCCATGTTGTCCAGTAATTCGACCGATTGCGTCGAGACGATCAATTGCTTTTGCTCGGCCGCACGTTTCAGTAAGTCAGCAAGCAGGTTGATCGCATACGGGTGCAGACCCAGTTCTGGTTCGTCGATCAGGATTGTCGCGGGCATTAGTTCCCAAGGCTGAAGCAATAGCGTGCTCAGACAGATGAACCGAAGCGTGCCATCGGAAAGCGCGTGCGCTGTGAATGGCGTGTCAGGGTCGCCGCGCTCGGTCCATTCGAGTTGAATCTTCGACGACGGATTGGTGCGAAATACGAAATCGTTGAAGAACGGTGCCACAAGACGGATCGTATCGACGATCAAACGGTAGTTTTGCCCATGCTCGACTTGGAGCATACGGAGATACGCGGCGAGATTCGCGCCGTCGACTTTCAGGCGAAGCGTGTCATTGGTGTCATGAAATTGCTTGACTTTCGCTCGTTCACCCGTGTCGTGGAAGTGATAGACGCGAGTACCTTCAAGCGCGGCTGCGATGTAGGGGTGACGATGCTCTTCTGCAATCAGTTTGAGCCTCGACTCAGGCGTATTGCCAAGTGTTCCACCGACGCTGTCGTTTCCGTCCTCAAACCTGAATTGCTCTTCGGCAAAGATGAGCCGATTGTCGGTTGTCGGCACAAGATTGAACTCGTAACAATCCTGGTCGCTGAACTGGAGTTGAGCGTAAATCTCGTCCGTTGCCTTCCGGGAAAAGTGCATTAGCGCATCCGGTCCGCCTTGTGTCTGAACGTATAGCTGAAGACGTTCTTCGTACATCTCGGCCAGCATCCGGAACAAACCGATGAAGTTCGACTTGCCGGCGCCATTGGCGCCGATCAAAACGTTCAGATTGCGCAATTCGAGGTCGCGCAACTCACGTATTGACTTGAAACCTGCAATCGTCAGTTTGGTGATGCCAGCCATTGTTAAATTCCCGGTTATCGCGCGCCGACACGATCAAGCTGTTTCAGTATCGGTTTCCCGATAGTTCGCCCACATGCGCGGCTTGATGTCGGCCAGTGCCTGCGCGATCGCCGCAATATGCTCCGGCGTCGTGCCACAGCACCCGCCGGCGAGATTCACCAGCCCGGCCTGCGCAAACTCCTTCAGCAAGCCCGACGTATCGGCCGGCAATTCATCGAAGCCCGTGTCGCTCATCGGGTTCGGCAAACCGGCGTTCGGGTAGCACGACACGTAGGTATCGCAAAGCTTCGCCAGTTCCGCGATGTACGGGCGCATCAGCGCCGCACCCAATGCGCAGTTCAAACCGAAGGTCAGCGGTTTCGCGTGGCGCAGCGAGTTCCAGAATGCCTCGACGGTTTGTCCCGACAGAATGCGGCCCGAGGCGTCGGTGACGGTGCCCGAGATCATGATCGGCAGACGCTCGCCGGTGTCCTCGAACAGTTCGTCCAGCGCGAACAGGGCGGCCTTCGCGTTCAGCGTGTCGAAGATCGTCTCGACGAGGAACAGGTCGGCGCCGCCGTCGAGCAATGCCTTGGCCTGCTCGTAGTACGCGTCGCGCAGTTCGTCGAACGTCACGTTGCGCGCGCCCGGGTCGTTCACGTCGGGCGAAATGCTCGCGGTCTTCGGCGTCGGGCCGATCGCGCCGGCGACGAAGCGCGGCTTGTCGGGCGTCGAATACTTGTCGCAGGCGGCCCGCGCGAGTTTCGCCGATTCGAGGTTCATCTCGATGGCCAGCGCTTCCATCCCATAGTCGGCCTGGGCGACGGTCGTCGCGCCGAACGTGTTGGTCTCGATGATGTCCGCGCCCGCCGCGAGGTACTGCTCGTGAATCTCGCTGATGATCTGCGGCTGCGTGATCGACAGCAATTCGTTGTTGCCCTTGATGTCGCGGCCGTAGTCCTTGAAACGCTCGCCGCGGTAACGCGCCTCGTCGAGCTTGTAGCGCTGGATCATCGTGCCCATTGCGCCGTCCAGAATCAGGATGCGCGCCTTGAGCAGCGCGGGCAGCACCGCCCCACGCGTATAGGCGGCTTCAGGGCGGACTGGCGTGGCGGTTTGAGCAGGCTGGTTCATGGCGGACAAAGGCTTGCGCCGGGATTGGCGGGAAACCTTGCATTGTAGCCGTTGCGGCGCGGACCCGCCGATGGTGGCCGGTGCCCCAAAAGAAAACGGTCCAGCAAGCCATCAGCGTGCTGAACCGTTTCATGAACTGCCGACCGCTTTGCGAAAACCGCCGGGTGGGCCGTGTACTGACTGACTTTCTTGCCCGGACGGTGCGGTCGAATGGTCGCCAACAACCTTGAACCGAACCTCGCGCCTCGCGACGCTGAGTGAAGACTTAGTGAAGAATCACCGGTTGCTGCATCAGACTATCGAACTGCCCGAGGAATTCGTCTACCTCATCCAGCGACGGTTCCTCTTCGATCAGCTTCTGCACGTGCTCGCGAAACCGCGCCGCCATTGCACCGTCAATGTAGATTTCACGCTGCATGTTTTTGTCGACGATCTCGTAGCCACCCGACTTCATGGCCAGCAGACCTTCCTGCGGCGGAAACTCGACGACACAATAGTTGGGGCTGTTGTAGATCATTTGCATGGCGACACTCCTTATTTCCGTTGGCTCCTGGCCATTCCTGCGCCATAGGTTGGAGCTTGTGGTTGGAATTCAAGGGGTGGGTCCGGATTGACGCTCGTAAAGATTCCGAACCTACCGGTTAGACCGGCCTTTCGAGAAACGTTTCAAGCAGTGCAGCAAAACGGTGAGATTGTTCGATGGGCGCGAGATGAGCGGCATCGAGCAGTTCGAAACGTGCGCCTCCGATGGCGTCTGCTATTGCCTGCGTTGCAGCAGGCGGCGTGCCTGTGTCGTGGCGGCCCGCCACGGTCAATGTTGGGCAACGGATGGTTCCCAGCTTACTGCGTACATCGAAATCGCGCAGCGCTTCGCATGCCATGGCGTAGCCTTCCGGCAACGTCTGGCCGAATACTTCGCGAATGGGCTCGACGGCTTCCGGGTGCGCGTGCTGAAAGTCGGTCGTCAGCCAGCGGCCCATGGTCGAGTCCAGCAGTGCGGACATGCCGTCCTGGCGTACGCTCGCGGCACGCTGGTCCCATAGCGCGCGCGCTTCGGGCGGCGTGCCGCCGCTCGTATCGGCGAGCGTGATCGTATCGACGCGCGACGGGTGGTCCAGCGCGAACTGCTGCGCGATCATGCCGCCCATCGACATGCCGACCAGATGGGTGCTGGGCGCGCCGAGCGCATCGAGCAGTGTGACGAGGTCATGTGACAGATCGGCAATGGTGAACGGCTCGCGCGACGCGGCGGTCCTGCCGTGACCGCGCAGGTCGTAGCGCAGCACGGTGTAGTCGTCGCGGAAATAGCCGGCGAGTTGATCCCAGACGGACAGATCGCCGCCCAACTGATGGACGAACGTCAGCCATGGGCCGCCGCCCTCGTTGCTCAGTACGTAGCGTGTGTCGATTCCGTTGATGTTCACTTGCATGCGGGCTCCTTGAAGGGGTCGCAGTGGAAGGATCCGTTCGCACGCGCCGCGGGGAGTCGATGGGCGCCGATCAGCGTCGACCTCGCCGCTGATCGATATACGCGGCAATCGCGCGAACGGTTGCAACTGTGTGTGCGAGTCGGCCTGGCGGTGGAAGTTTCGCCGATTCGCCGAGACCTTACTCGGAGGCGGGTCTTAGGGTTTGACGATGGCGGATGCGCTATCGGGCGCGCTGTCCGGGGCCGGCCCTGAGGCGCCGTCGGCATTGTCCAGGTTGAGCTTGCCGCGCCACATCAACTCGAATTGCGTGCCGTTCGGTTCTGTCTGAACGATGCGCGCGGGCAGCCAGCCAAGTGACGGCGCGAGCCACACGTCGATGCGGCGCAGGTCGCCGTCATGACGCGGCAGGCGTTTGAAATGGCGCGTGTCGAGAAAACCCTGGGCGGTGCGGATGGTTTCGTCGCCGATCGTCTCGATCGGCCAGTTCTCGCCGCTGTCGTTATCCACGACGAAGAACTGCCGCGTCACGCCAGGCTTGTACGCGGCGGGATCGCCGCGCACCAGGCTCGCGAGTTGCATCACCATGCTGAAGCGGTCCTGCGCGCCGTCGGGCAGCGGCAAGGTGGCCGGTGTCTTCGTGAACGCGATCTGCCGGTCGGTGCGGTTGAAGATGGCAATGTCTTCCGCGCGATGCCCGCGCTTTTCGATGTACTGGTCCGGCGCGAGACCGAAGGCGTCGATGCGTCCGTGGCTCGAATACACGAACGTGCCGACGAACGGCAGCGGCACGGACACGATCATCTCGTAGCCCTGCGCGTTGCTGGTCCAATGAATCGTGCCAGGCTGGTTGCGTACGCCGTTGTAGAACGTGTCGTATTCGAGGTCGCCGGATGGCGGCACCGAGAACTTCACGCCGGGCGACGCGTGCGGCGCGCTCGCGGCCGACGGGGCGCTGGCCGTACCGGTTCCCGTCGCGCCTGCCTTGGCGGCGTTCGCGCTGGTGGCGGACGCCGGGGACGCCGCATCGGGCGCGCTCGCCGCATCGGTTGCGCTCGCCGCCTCCGCCGACGCCGGCACGACGGGCGCCGCCGCCTGCCTGGCCGGCTGCAACGCGGTCAACACATGCGCGCGCGGCTTGCTGGGTGCGGTACGCGGCGCGGGTGCCGGCGTCGGGGCGCCCGCACGCGGCGCTGCCGCTGGATTGCGTTCGATACGCTCGGGCGTCAGCAGCGCGACCTGCACCGGAATACGCGCGTTGTCCGACGAATTCAACGTCGCGCGATGACGCTCGACCCATTGCCCGGCGATCCAGTGCAGCACCGCCACCACCAGCAGCACCGCGATCCACCGTGCCGCCCGCAACGCGCGGCGCGGCTCGCCGGAGGGCGTGCGATCGGAACGGGATGAAGCGGGGGCGGAAGTTATCGGCATCGTTACGGAATTGCGAGCCTAGCGCGGCGTCGCACTGTACCCCAACTCGTACGAGAGTTTGTGCGCGCAATCGCGCAGCGCCGTGTCGATTTCGCCGCCCCAGCGGATATCGAACACGCCTTCGTGACCCAGCGCGACGAGACCCAGCGCGAGATCGCCGGTCGAGTCGAATACCGGCATGCAGAACGCGTGGATGGTCGGCAGCAACATGCCTTCCACTCGCGCCGCCTGATGTTGCCGCACCTGCGCCAGCACGCGCTCGACTTCCTCGCGCGTGCGCGGGCCACCCAGATGCGCGGCGTGGCGCGCATCGGCGAGTTCGCGTTCGAGCATCGCGCCGGTTTTGCTGGCCGGCAGGTAAGCGGCGAACAGCAGGCCGGTGGCCGAACTGAGCAGCGGCATGACATCGCCGAGTTTCAGCGAGGCCTTCGCGGGATGGCTCGACTCCATCCAGTGGACCATCGTCGCTCCCTGATTGCCCCACACCGCGATGCCGACCGTCAGATCGAGCCGGTCGCGCAACTCCGCGAGCGCAATACGCGCAAGCTTGACGCCGTCGACTCGCGCCAGCCGCGCGAGCCCGAGTTGCAAGGCGAAGCCGCCGAGCTCGTAGCGGCCGGACAGCGCGTCCTGCGCGACCACGCCGAGACGCAGAAAACTCACCAGATAACGGTGTGCCTTCGCCGGACTCATGCCCGCGCGTTGCGCGAGATCGCGCAGCATCATCGCGCGTGGTTCGTTGGTCAGCACTTCAAGCAGACGGAAGCCGACTTCGATCGACTGGATGCCCGAGCGCAGTTTTTCCTCACCGGCTTCGCCGCCTTCCCCAGCGTCGCCGCTTTCGGCGAGATCGGCGAGGTTGCCGTTTTCGTCGTCGGTGTCGAGCAGTTCGGTGGAACCGGAACCGGATGGGATCGCGCCGGGGCGGGCAGTTCGAGGCATGAGCAAGGCGCGCGAAGCGCATCGAGAAGAAGGGAAGCCGCCGCCACTTGGGCCGCGCCGATTCACCATCGTAGAATAGATTCCTTCTATCGTCACTAAACCGGCTCACTCCCCTATGAAACTTGCCACGCTGAAGGACGGCACGCGCGACGGCCAACTGATCGTCGTGTCCCGCGACCTGCACACCGCGGCCATTGCCGACGCGATCGCGCCCACCATGCAGCGCGTGCTCGACGACTGGACCTTCTACGCGCCGCAATTGCAGGACCTGTACGACGCGCTCAATCAGGGCCGCGCACGCAACAGCTTTGCGTTCGATGCGAAAGACTGCATGGCGCCGCTGCCGCGCGCGTTCCAGTGGGCCGACGGTTCGTCGTACGTGAATCACGTCGAACTGGTGCGGCGCGCGCGCGGCGCGGACATGCCGCCGGAATTCTGGACCGATCCGTTGATGTACCAGGGCGGAAGCGACGACTTCATCGGCCCGAAGGACGACGTCACGTGCGCGTCGGAAGACTTCGGCATCGACTTCGAAGCGGAAGTCGCGGTGATCACCGCCGATGTGCCGATGGGCGCGACGCCCGACCAGGCGCTGCGCGGCGTGCGTCTCGTCACGCTCGTCAACGACGTGTCGCTGCGCAATCTGATTCCCGCCGAACTCGCGAAGGGCTTCGGCTTTTTCCAGAGCAAGCCGGCGACCTCGTTCGCACCGGTCGCCGTCACGCCGGACGAACTCGGCGAACATTGGCGCGAAGGCCGCGTGCATCGACCGATGATCGTTCATTGGAACGGCAGGAAAGTGGGCCAGCCGGACGCGGGCACCGACATGGTGTTCCATTTCGGCCAGTTGATCGCGCACGCGGCGAAGACGCGCAATCTGCGCGCGGGCGCGATCGTCGGGTCGGGCACCGTGTCGAACAAGGATGCGAAACGCGGCTACTGCTGCATCGCCGAGAAGCGTTGCCTCGAGACCATCGAGCACGGCGCGCCGCAAACGGAGTTCATGAAGTACGGCGACACGGTGAAGATCGAAATGTTCGACGAAGCGGGCAAGTCGATTTTCGGTTCGATCGATCAGGCGATCGCGCCGCTGGAGTAACGCTGGAACGAGCGCGCCGCTCGCGAAAGGGTTTCGCCCGATGCCGCCGGCCTGACGCGCCGCTACACTGATCGGCGCGGCGGCAGGCCCGGGGTGGCGGCTGCCTGGTTCGGGCGTCGGGCCTCGCTATCCGTCCGGCGCCGGATCGGCAGCTCATCTGCGCCATCACCTCGACAACGAAAACCAATGTGAGGAGACAGCATGCCGCGATTCGTATCCCTGACTGCCCGCAGATCCGCTAAGTCCCGCAAATCCCGCATGTCCCGCACGCCGCGCAAGTCGCTTGGAGCCGCCGCGCTGTGCGCCGCGCTTGCCGCTTGCGCGTTGCCCGTCACGGGCTTTGCCCAGGTCAAGATCGGCCTCGTGCTGTCGTTGACGGGACCGGCCGCGTCGCTCGGCATTCCCGCGCGCGATACGGTCACGCTGCTGCCGAAGCAGATCGGCGGCCAGGCCGTCGAGTATGTGGTGCTCGACGACGCGTCCGATACCACGCAGGCCGTGCAGGACACCAAGAAGCTGATTTCCGAGAATCACGTCGATGCGATCATCGGTTCGTCGATCACCCCGAACTCGCTCGCGATGATCGACGTGGTCGCCGAAGGCGAAACGCCGATGATCTCGCTGGCGTCGTCGGCGAAAATCATCGAACCCGTGGATGCGAAACGTCACTGGGTCTTCAAGACCCCGCAGACCGACGCGATGATGGCCTCCGCGATCGCCGAGCATGCGAGCGCGCACAACGTGAAGACGATGGCGTTCATCGGCCAGGCCGACGCGCTTGGCGAGACGTTCTACGCCGAAGTCGCGAAGTTCGCGCAACTGCATCACATCGACATGGTGGCGAGCGAGCGCTTCAATCGCACCGACCCGAGCGTGACCGGCCAGATCCTCAAGATTCTCGCGACGCATCCCGATGCGGTCGTGGTCGGCGCGGCCGGCACGCCCGCCGCGCTGCCGCCGAAAACGCTGCGGGAACGCGGCTACAAGGGGCTGATCTATCACAATCATGGCGTCGGCAATAACGACTTCCTGCGCGTGTGCGGCGCCGATTGCAACGGCACCTTCCTGCCCGCGAGTCCGGTGCTGGTGGCCGCGCAATTGCCCGCCGATCATCCGGCGAAGCGTCTCGCGCTCGACTACATCGCGCGCTTCGAGGCGTTGCGCGGACCGGGCAGCGTGTCGGCGTTCGGCTCCTACACGTGGGACGCGGGCATGCTGCTCAACCATGCGGTGCCGATCGCGCTGAAAGCCGGCGCGCCGGGCACGCAGGAGTTCCGCCGCGCATTGCGCGACGCGCTCGAAGCGACGCGCGGACTGGCGGACACCAATGGCGTGGTCAACATGAGCACCACCGATCACCTCGGCCTCGATCAGCGCGCTCGCGTGATGGTCGAGATCAGCAACGGCAAGTGGGTGTATCAGCCGCGTTAAACGAACTATCGCGAACTATCAGTCAGGTTTCAGGCCAGTCACGGATTGCACATCATGTCTCAAGCACCGCACACATCGCACGATTCGCACGCCAATGACGCGTACTACGCGCGCTACGAGTCGCTGCAACTGCATCGCCATCCGCATGGCGTGCTCGAAGTCGTGATGAACGGCGCAGGCGCGAACAAAAGCGGCCTCGCCACCGCCGACGCGCGGATGCATTACGAACTCGCCGAAATCTGGCGCGACATCGACCGTGATCCCGAGACACGTGTCGCGATCATTCGCGGCGAGGGCAAGGGCTTTTCGGCGGGCGGCGATCTGCAACTGGTCGAAGACATGGCGACCGATTTCGACGTGCGCGCGCGGGTGTGGCGCGAGGCACGCGATCTGGTCTACAACGTGATCAATTGCAGCAAGCCGATCGTCTCGGCGATGCACGGTCCGGCGGTCGGCGCGGGACTCGTCGCGGGGCTGCTCGCGGATATTTCGATCGCGGCGAAGACGGCGCGCATCATCGACGGTCATACGCGGCTGGGCGTCGCTGCCGGCGATCACGCGGCGATCGTGTGGCCGCTGTTGTGTGGCATGGCGAAGGCCAAGTACTACCTGATGCTGTGCGAGCCGGTGAGCGGCGAGGAGGCGGAGCGGATCGGCCTCGTCTCGCTCGCCGTCGATGAAAACGATCTGCTGCCCAAGGCGTTCGACGTCGCACGCAAACTCGCCGACGGTTCGCAGACGGCGATCCGCTGGACCAAGTACGCGCTGAATAACTGGCTGCGTTCGGCGGGGCCGGCGTTCGATACGTCGCTGGCACTGGAGTTCATGGGCTTCGCCGGGCCCGACGTGCGCGAAGGCGTGAAGTCGCTGCGCGAGCGGCGCGCGCCGGATTTCGGCGCGGCTGATCCGTGGACCGGCGATGCGCGACCGACGGGCGGCCGGGATGGCGATGCATGAGCGGCTGACGCGCGTCTTGCGGCGTCTCTGACACTCCTGACAGGCGCTTCCGGCACATGCCCGGCCGGCGTCTCAAAACCCTTGTGCCCGCACGGTATGATCGACCCCACCGCGCGCGGCCTGGCGCTCACTTCTCATTTTTAGCAGCGAGGCGACAAGCATGACCGACACATCCGATTCCACGCCGCCGTTTCCCGGCTTCCCTGGCTTTCCGCCCGCCGAAATGCTCGAACGCATGTGGGGGATGATGCGGCTGTCGCCGTTCGGCTCCGCGTTCTCCGGCGCGCAGCCGGGCGCGGGCATGGGACCGTCGCTGTCGATGATGTCCGACATGATGGCGCCGCTCACGAACGTCGAGGAGCTCGACAAGCGCATCACCGACATGCGCGCGGTCGAGCAATGGCTGAAGCTGAACCTGAGCATGCTGCAATCCGCGATCCAGGCGCTTGAAGTGCAGCGCGCGACGCTCGCGACGCTGCGCGCGTTCGGCGCGTTCGCGCAATCGTCGATGGAGCAGTCGGCGGCTGCGGCGACCGCGGCGCCGAAACCGTCGCCGTCGCCATCGAGCGGCGGCTGGCCTCATACGCAGCAGGCGGCGGCTTCCGCTGCTGCCGCCGAGCCGGCCGCCAGCGCGGAACCGGCCTCCGAAGCGGCCCAGGACGAGACCCCCGATACCCCGCCGTTCGACGCATCCGCGTGGTGGAATCTGCTGCAGTCGCAGTTCAACCAGATTGCGCAGTTCGCGATGACCCAGCCGGGGGCGGCCGCCGCCGGAGTTGGCGCGGCGGGCGCGGCGGGCGCGGCGGGCGATCCGGCGCCGGGCGGAACGGCTTCGTCGAGCGGCGCGGGCGGCGGTGCGTCGCCGTCAGCATCGACATCGGCATCGGCATCGACGAAGAACGCGGAATCGACCGCCAAACGGCCGGCGGCGAAGCGGGCTTCGGCGTCAACGTCGGCGGCATCGACAGCGGCGAAACGCACGACGAAGAAGTCGCTCTGACCGATCTGATGGTGGAGACGCGAGAACTCGCGGCGGTCCGGAAAGCCGCCGCGACAAAAAACCACACCGCATCCGCGGATGCACGCCGAATCGCCGTCTGTCATGGTTTTGACGCCGATTTTCCGTCACACTCCGCGGACCGCGCGCTTTGTTGAGAGAGGTCAACCGGGCATCGGAATTGCGTCCGTTGCCGTGGGATTTCCGTAAAGTCAGCGTGCTATCATTGTGTAAGCTTCAATTGGTTTTTGGGCGTGCGCTGAAAACAACCAATCCCAGCCGCCCTTGCTTCATTTTGCCGCCGGCCAGACCGGCGCAGGGCTGGACGGTGCGGTTTTCATCGCAGACTGGCTCGACCTCAGGCACAGGGCATCCCTCACCCACGGTTGGCCGCGCAGCGCGTAGCTGGAGTCGGGCGTGCCCGCGCAACCGCCTGACTTCTTTGCTTCCCGATGCATCTAGGCGGTGGATTACCGCGTAAAATTGAATGTTGGCCGACGCACGGCGCAATCCGTTCGTCGTCCATGAGAGTGCTACACGTAGCAGCGACAGACACACACAGCAAGCGCAGAACAGGGGTGGGACTATGAACACCATGCTTTATCCGGAACTTTATAAATCGCTCGAATCCGTTCGATGGGACATGGAGAAAGACATTCCCTGGGACAAGTTCGATGCATCGCTCTTGACCGACGAGCAGGCCGCCACGATCAAGATGAACGCGATCACCGAATGGTCGGCGTTGCCCGCCACGGAAATGTTTCTGCGTGACAACCATCACGACAGCGATTTCTCCGCGTTCATGAGCGTGTGGTTCTTCGAGGAACAGAAGCATTCGCTGGTGCTGATGGAGTATCTGCGCCGTTTCAAACCGGAACTGTGCCCCACGGAAGAAGAGCTGCACGCGGTGCGCTTCGAATTCGATCCGGCGCCGCCGCTCGAAACGCTGATGCTGCACTTCTGCGGCGAAATCCGTTTGAATCACTGGTATCGCCGTGCCGCCGAATGGCACACCGAGCCGGTCATCAAGCAGATCTACGAAACCATTTCGCGCGACGAAGCGCGTCACGGCGGCGCGTACCTGCGCTACATGAAGAAGGCGATGGGCCAAACCGGCGACATCGCGCGTGCTGCGTTCGCCAAGATCGGCGTGCTGATGGCGTCGGCGCGCCGCACCGAAAAGCCGCTGCATCCCACTAACCTGCACGTGAATCAGGCGCTGTTCCCGCGCGACACGATCCAGTCTCGTCTGCCGGATCCGGAATGGCTCGAGCGCTGGCTCGACGAACAGATCCGCTTCGACGACGGCTGGGAAAAGAAGGTGGTCGAGCGGATTCTGCACAACCTGTCCATCCTGTTCGAACGCACGTTCAACACCGCGCAGGAACTGAACCGTTATCGCAAGGAAGTCGTCGCGCGTTTGCAGGCCGACCAGAAGTCGGCGGAACAGCCGGCTTGACGGCCGCACACGCTTGAATGAACGCATGACCCGCTTCGGCGGTGAAACAGAACGGCCCGGCAGGCGTGAGCTTGCCGGGCCGTTTTGCGTCATGCCGTCGAACGTGTATCGTGGCGGCTCATTTCCTTTATCGCTTCTTCTCTTTCCGGTTTCGTCATGGCTGCTACTTTTGAACGCAAGATGCTGACGCGCGACGCCCTCGTGGCGCTGCGTCCCACGCTCAACGCGCCGGTGGTGTTCACCAACGGCGTGTTCGACATCCTGCATCGCGGGCACGTTACCTATCTGGCCGACGCCAAGGCGCTGGGCGCGTGTCTGATCGTCGGCGTGAACAGCGATGCGTCGGTGCGCATGCTCGGCAAGGGCGACGACCGGCCGATCAACGTCGAGTCGGACCGGATGGCGCTGCTCGCGGCGCTGGAAAGCGTCGATTACGTGGTGTGTTTCGGCGAGAAGACGCCGGTCGAGCTGATTTCGGCGCTGCGGCCGGATGTGCTCGTCAAGGGCGGCGACTATGACATGGATGTGCTGCCGGAATCAGCCATTGTGCGTGGCTGGGGCGGGAAAGCGCTGGCGATTCCGTTCGAGCATGACCGCTCGACCACGGCGCTGTTGAAGAAGGTGCGCACGCAAGGGTGAGTCCCGGCGGCGGGATGGGGGCGCAGATCAGTGCGCATGCCTTTGCGCGTTCCGTGTGCGCGAAGCAGGGGTAATGTGGCCGCACCAGCACCAGCACCAGCACCAGCACCAGCACCAGCACCAGCACCAGCACCAGCACCAGCACCGAGCGCGGGGCGCCCCGCGATCGATATCGCGCTACTGCGGCAACGCCGATGCCGCAATCGGCGCAACCGGCGCCGGACCGCCGACCACCGGTTGATCGGCCGCCTCGGCTGCCGTCACCGGCTGCACCTTCAGCCATTCCGGATGGATCTGCCGGGTCAGATGATTCGGTTCGCGGCCGCCGGCAGTCGGCGCCGGGCCGAACACGCCGCGCACCGCGACGAAGGCGAGCAGGTTGGCGAGAAACAGAATGGCGATCAGCCAGCGCAGCATTGTGGGTTGTCCCGATCCAGAAGAAAGTTGAGTCGTCGACGGCAAGCCGTCGTTAGCGATCCGACGCGCTGGCCGCGCATCAGGCGCCGTGGGCCGCCGCGTGCTCGGCGGCGATCAGCGCGAGGCCGGACAGCACGAGCGAATCGTGGCGAGTATGCGGCACTTTCAGCGCGCTTGCCACTTCGTCCACCGCGCCGCCGTTGACCACGAGGCGCACCGGCACCTGCCATTCGTCCCGCAAATCCCGCCACATCCGCTCGATCAGGCCGGCTTGCGCCAATGTGCATCCCGCCGACAGCGAACGCGGCGTATCCGTCGCAAAGAACGGGCCCCGGCGGGATTCGTGAGGGGCCGCGGCATCAGCGTCGGCGTCGGCGTCAGCGGATACACCGGCACTCATGGGTGTGGTTGCAGTTGCCTTCGACGCGGCGTCCGCATTCACATCCGCGCTTGCAGTTGCCTTCGTCTTCGCGTCGTCAATCACGTTCATGCTGGCCTTCACGTCATTGCCCAGCAAACCACGCGCCGCGTCGGCATCGAGTGTCGGCAGTTGCGCGGTGTGTTCGCCGAGCGAGCGCATCATCAGCGTCCAGCCCGGTGCGATCAGACCGCCGACGAACACGCCGTCCGCGCGCAACGCTTCCAGCGTGGTCGCCGTGCCGAACGTCGCGATCAACAGATGCTCGCCCGGAAACGCGGCATGCGCGCCGATCATGCCGGCCCAACGGTCGCTGCCGAGCGCGTGCGGCGTGGTGTAGCTATTCGTCACGCCGCATTGCGTCTCGCGTGCGCGAATCGTCGTGAGTGGTAGACCCGGCCACTGCGCGTCGACCAGCGCGGCGATTCGCGCGGCCACTGCCGGCCCCGCCACGTTGGATAGCCATGCGCCACGCGGCGTCGGCAGGTTCGCCCACGCCGGGCGATCCACGCCGTCATGCGTCAGCGCGCCGGAAGCTATGGCGGCAGCACCAGCAGCACCAGCACCATCAGCACCATCAGCAGCAGCACCACCAGCACCACCACCAGCACCACCAGCACCACCAGCACCACCAGCACCACCAGCACCACCAGCACCACCAGCACCACCAGCACCACCCGCCCGCACCAGCGTCCACTTGATCCGGCTATTCCCCGCGTCGATCAGCAAATGAAACGCGTCGCTCGTCATGCGGCACCGCTGGCGAGCCGCAGCGAAACGTCGCCGGTTGCAATGGTCTGACGGCCGTTCGCGGTGTCGAGCAGCAACTGGCCGCGCTCGTCGACGCCCGCCGCCACGCCGCGCGCCAACTCCTGGCCTTGTTCGAGCAGCACGACTTCGCGTCCCGCGTACGCATGCACCGCATTCCAGCGAGGCTGAAACGGCGCGAATCCCTCGGCGCCGAAGCGCTGCAACGCGGGTTCGAGCGCGTTCAATTCGGCGGCGAGCGTATCGGTGAGATTGGCGTTGGGCAGCGCGCGCTGCAGCGCGGTCGGCACCGTGCCGCGCGCCTGCGGCGGCACGTCGGCGTTCAGCGCACCGACCTTGCTCGCGAGTTCGTCCGCGCCCTTCACATTGGTGCCGATGCCGATCACCACCGCGCTCGCCTCGTCGGTGCTCCATGCGGTTTCGATCAGGATGCCGGCCAGCTTGTCGCCTTCGAGCAGCACGTCGTTCGGCCACTTCAGCGCGATCTGGCCAGGACCGGCGACCGGCAGCGAGCGCAGCCCGTCGACCAGCGCGACGCCGATCGCGAGGCTCAAACCCGCCAGCCCTTCGAGCGGACGCGGCAACACGCACGCCACGGAAAACAGCAGCGCATTGCCCGGCTCCGCGTACCACGGACGCCCACGGCGGCCGCGCCCAGCGGTCTGCAGATAGGCGACCCGCACGAGCGGACGCGGCAACGCGTCGGCCGAGCGCGGCAGCGCCTTGACGCGTGCCATCAGGTCGGCGTTGGTCGAGCCGGTTTCCTCGACGATTTCGATCGGCCAGTCGTGCGCGTGCGATCCGAACAGCGTGACCGCGCGTTCGCGGTCGATGCGCCAATCGGCCGCGGCGCCCTGGGGAGGAGTGTTGGAAGCGTTCATGTCTCATATTGTAGCGACAGCGAACCCGAACAGGCCGCCAGCACGGCCTATCCGCCGCGCCTTCGTTACAATGGCCGCTAATCCGATAACCAAGATTCTCGCGATCCTTGAACTACGACACTCCGCCCGGCCTTGAAGTCGCGGCCGGCAGCCAGGGCAAGATCGTCCGGCTTTCGGGCCAGTGGACGGCGCTCGCGCTTGCCCGCGACCGGGCCACCGGTAAAGTGATTCCGCTGCTGCGCTCGCTGATCGGCGCCGAAGGAATCCGCGAGTGGGATCTATCGCGCATCGACCGGATCGATCATGTGGGCGGCCAGGCGCTGTGGCGCGTGTGGGGTCACAAGATGCCGCCGAACACCGCGCTCACCGACACGCAGCGCGACATCTTCGAACGCATCGCGTTGCTCGACACGGTGCGCGACTCGGCCGAGCCGGTCGTCAAGGTCGATCCCTTCACGCGTCTCGGCCTCGCGATCTTCTCGTTCTTCGAGCATCTGTACGGCGGCGTCGGCATGCTCGGGCGCGTGGTGCTCGATCTGCTGTCCATCGTGCGCAAGCCGAAGCTCACGCCGTGGACCGAGATCTCCGCGAACGTCTATAACGCCGGCACCAAGGCGCTGCCGATCACCGCGCTGGTCGCGTTCCTGATCGGTATCGTGTTGAGCTACCTGTCCGCGCAGCAATTGCGGCTGTTCGGCGCCAATCAGTACATCGTCAACATTCTCGGTTTGTCGGTGATTCGCGAACTCGGGCCGGTGCTGTCGGCGATTCTGGTGGCGGGCCGCTCGGGCTCGGCGATCACCGCGCAGATCGGTGTGATGCGCGTGACCGAGGAACTCGACGCGATGCGCGTGATGGGCATCCCGCATGGACTGCGGCTGATCCTGCCGCGCGTGGTCGCGCTCGGCGTGGCCATGCCGCTGCTGGTGATGTGGACCAATATCATCGCGCTGACAGGCGGCGCGCTCGCCGCGAAGATCGTGCTCGGCATCGACATGAGCTATTTCGCGCGCGCGTTGCCGAGCGTGGTGCCAGTCGCGAATCTGTGGATCGGCCTGGGCAAGGGCGTCGCGTTCGGCATGCTGATCGCGCTCGTCGGCTGTCATTTCGGGTTTCGCATCAAGGCCAATTCGCAGAGTCTCGGCGAAGGCACGACGACTTCGGTGGTGACGTCGATCACCATCGTGATTCTCGCGGACGCGGTGTTCGCGATCCTCTTCCAGAACGTGGGGCTCGGATGATCGCGCCGCTCACCCAGGCCGTGCGCGGCCAGCCCGTGCCGTCGATCGCCGAGCCGGTGATCGAGGTGATCGACATCACCAAGCGCTACGGCCGCAACATCGTGCATCAGCATCTGAATCTGGATGTGCGGCGCGGCGAGATCGTGTCGATCGTCGGCGGCTCCGGTTCGGGCAAGACCACGCTGGTGCGGCAGATTCTCGGGCTGGAGAAACCGTCGTCGGGCACCATCAAGCTGTTCGGCGAGGATCTCGCGACCATCTCGCCGGAAACCGCGCTGCTGATGCGCAGCCGCTCCGGCATGCTGTTCCAGCGCGGTGCGCTGTTCTCGTCGCTGTCGGTGTTCGACAACATCGCGCAGCCGGTGCGTGAACTTGGCAAGGTGCCGGAAGATCTGCTGCGCGACATCGTGATGCTCAAGCTCGAAATGGTCGGACTGCCGTGCAAGCATGCGTCGAAGATGCCGTCCGCGTTGTCGGGCGGCATGATCAAGCGGGTCGGCATTGCCCGCGCGATCGCGCTCGAACCCGAACTGCTGTTTCTCGACGAACCGACCGCCGGGCTCGATCCGCAGGCGTCCGATGAATTCGTCGAGCTGATTTCCGCGCTGCATCGCGCGCTCGGCCTGACGGTGGTGATGGTCACGCACGATCTCGACACGATGATCGCGCTGTCCACCCGCGTCGCGGTGCTGGCCGACCGCAAGGTGCTGGTCGCCGCGCCGGTCGAGGAGGCGGCGGGCGTCGATCATCCGTTCATCCGCGAATATTTCCTCGGCCTGCGCGGACGCCGCGCGTTGCAGGCGCTGCCGCCGGAGCGCCGCGCGAAGCTGCCGCGCGCCGCGCTCGAACCGGCGTCGTCCGAACTGCCGCTGTGAATCAGGGAACCTGACAATGGAAAACAAATCACACGCCTTCTGGGCCGGGCTGTTCACCGTCGTGCTGCTGGTGGCGATCGCGGTGGCGGCGTTTCTGTTCAACGTCGACCGTTCGGTGCGCGTGCCGTACGACCTGATCGCGCGCACCAATGTGACCGGGCTCTACACGGATGCCGCCGTGCGCTATCGCGGGCTCGACGTCGGCAAGGTGCAGTCGATCAAATTCGATCGCGCGCATCCGGGGCAGATCCTGATCCGCATCCTCGTCGACACGCATGCGCCGATCACGCGCTCGACCTTCGGCAGTCTGGGTTTTCAGGGCGTGACCGGCATCGCGTTCATCCAGCTGGACGACAACGGCCGCGATCCGTCGCCGCTGCCGTCGTCGACGGCGCAGGTCGCCCAATTGCCGATGCGGCCGGGCCTGCTCGATCAGCTGCAGCAACGCGGCGACGTGCTGCTGCGCAAACTCGAAAGAGTCACGGAAGATGTCGACAATCTGTTGTCGCCGGAGATGGTCGCGCAGCTGCACGGCACCGCGGCCAGCATCCAGAAAGCCGCCGATGGCGTGGCCACGCTGACGCAGCAGATGGCGCCGGCGGCCGGCAAACTGCCCGGCACGATCGACCAGCTGGATCGCACGCTGGCGTCGACCAATCAGCTGATCACCAGCCTGAATCGCGCGGACGGTCCGTTCGAGACCAATCTGAACAAGGTCGGCACAGCGGCCCAGCAAGCGGGCGACGCGCTGACGTCCATGAACGGCTCGCTGCAGGAGCTGTCGGCGCGGGTCGGCTACGACACCTTGCCGCGCGTCAATTCGCTCGCCGAAGACGTGCGCTCGGCGGCCCGTTCGGTGGACCGCGCCGCCGATACGTTCAGCACCAATCCGCGTAGCGTGCTGTTCGGCGGCCCGCCGCGCGCGGCGCCCGGCCCCGGCGAAGCGGGTTTCACGTGGCCCGCCGCGCGCGCCGCCGCTCACTGAATGAATCGATGGAATTGATGGAATGAATGAAGGGAAGAATGCCATGTCACGCTTGACTCACCGATTGTTGTCCTCGAGCGCCGCGCTGACCGTGCTGCTCGCGTTCGGCGTGCTGGCCTCGGGCTGCGCCGGCAATCCGGCGGCGCTCGCCGACATCCGCTACGACTTCGGGCCGCCGAATCCGGCGGCTTCCGCGGGCACGTCGCCGGCCGTGAAGGTGCTCGAAGTGACCGCGCCCGGCATGCTCGAATCCGACAACCTGGTCTACCGTCTCAGCTACGCCGACGCCCAGCAGACCGCCTCGTACGCGAACAGCCACTGGACCATGACGCCCGCGCAATTGCTGACGCAGCGTCTGCGTGGTGCGCTCAGCACGCGCGGCACCGTGCTGACGGGCGCGGACGGCGTCGCCGCGCCGGTGTTGAAGGTCGATCTGAGCGAGTTCGAGCAGGTCTTCGACAGCCAGTCCGAAAGTCACGCGGCGGTGACCGCGCGCGCCACGCTGACGCAGAACGGCAAGGTGATCGGCCAGCGCACCTTCCTCGCGCGCGCGCCGTCCCGTTCGGCCGATGCCGCCGGCGGCGCCCAGGCGCTCGCCGCCGCCAGCGACGACCTCGTCGCGCAGATCGGCGCATGGCTCGGCGTGCAGGCGCTGGTCGCCGCGCAATGAGGGTCCTGCAGCGCACGCAACGGAGCGCTGCATGAGCGTAAAACCCTGGCAGCGCCGTCCGTCGGCGCTCGCCCGGCAGGCGCTGGTGCTGTACACGGCGCTGATCGTCTACGGGTCGTGGTATCCGTTTTCCGGCTGGCGTTCGCTCGGCCTCGCGCCGTTCGCCTATCTGTTCGATCCCATGCCGCAGTACCTGACGGCGTTCGACGTCGTCACCAACGTGCTCGGCTACATGCCGTTCGGCGCGCTGGTCGTGCTCGCGCTGTATCCGCGCTGGCGCGGCACGCCGGCGGTCGCATTGGCGTTCGTGCTCGGCGGGTTGCTGTCGGGCGCGATGGAAGCCGTGCAAACCTATCTGCCGACGCGCGTCGCCTCCAATCTCGATCTCGCCGCCAATGCGCTCGGTGCGCTGCTGGGCGCGGCGATCATGTCGCCCGCCACGGGGGCGCTGCTCGATCGCGGTTTGTTGCGGCGGCTGCGGCTGCTGTGGTTCGAGCGCGATAGCGCGGCGCTGGTCTGCCTGATCGCGTCGTGGCCGTTCGCGACGATGTATCCGGCGCCGCGTCTGTTCGGTCTCGGCAACTGGCCGCGCGCGCTGTGGCTGCGTTTCGATTCGACGACGCAGGATGCGCTGCTCGCGTGGGCGCCGCCCGGCTGGCACCTCGGCGCGTGGCCGGCGCTGCTCGCCGCGCGTCTGCCGGACGATACGTGGGAAGCGCTGATCGCCACGCTCAATCTGTTCGCCGCGCTCGCGCTGGCGTCGTTGCCGGTGCGCCGCCATGCGCCGCTCGTGCGGCTGTTGTTGCTGTTCATCGTCATGACCTTGTTCGTGAAGGTCGGCGCGACGTTTCTGCAATCGCAGTCGGGCCTGGCGTTCGACTGGGCGACGCCGGGCGCGCTCACGGGGCTCGTCTGCGCAACGGTGCTCGCGCTGCTGGCACTTCGCTTGCGGCGTCGAATGCGCGCGTCGCTCGCGGCCGTCGCGCTGATCGCGTCGCTGGTGCTCGTCAATCTGCTGCCGGTGAATCCGTATTTCGACGTCGTGCTGGCCGACTGGCGGCAAGGCCGGTATCTGCACTTCAACGGTCTCGCGCACTGGCTCGCGTGGATCTGGCCGTACGCGGCGCTGGTGTGGCTCGCGTTCGTCGCCGAGCAGGCGTGGTTGAAGCGGCGCGCGAAGCATGGGTGAGGGAAGCACGGATGGGCCGGCGAGGGCGCTACGAAAGAGCGCATGACGGTCCGCTGAAAAACCCTCGCCGAACCCACGCCGGACTCGCTCGCTATAATCGTCCGCACAACCGGCGCGGCATCGCGCTTACAACGCCATTCCCTACTCTTACGGTCTCGCCTCCGCCCATCATGGATTCTTTCTACAAGCATCATGTGTTCTTCTGTCTCAATCAACGCGATCCCGGCGCCGAGCGCCCGAGCTGCGCGAACTGCAATGCGCAGGCGATGCAGGAGTACGCGAAGAAACGCGTGAAGCAGCTCGGTCTCGCGGGCCCCGGCCAGGTGCGCATCAACAAGGCGGGCTGCCTCGACCGCTGCGAACTCGGCCCGGCGCTCGTCGTGTATCCGGAAGGCATCTGGTACACGTACGTCGACGAAAGCGACATCGATGAAATTGTCGACTCGCATCTCGCCAACGGCAAGATCGTCGAGCGTCTGAAAATCGATCAATAAGCGTCGCCATGAACGTACATACCCAGAAGTATCTGATCGACGGGCCGGTCGGCAAGATCGAGGTCGCGCGCGATCTCCCCGACGAGATGCGTGAAAACGGCACGGCGCCGCGCGGCATCGCGCTGGTCGCGCATCCGCATCCGCTGTTCGGCGGCACGATGGACAACAAGGTCGCGCAGACCCTCGCGCGCACGCTCGTGCAGTTGAACTACGTGACGTATCGCTCGAATTTTCGCGGTGTCGGCGAGACGCAGGGCGAACACGACGCGGGCCTCGGCGAGCGCGACGACCTGCACGCGGTGCTGGCCC
Organism: Paraburkholderia sp. D15; assembly: GCF_029910215.1. NCBI lineage: Bacteria > Pseudomonadati > Pseudomonadota > Betaproteobacteria > Burkholderiales > Burkholderiaceae > Paraburkholderia > Paraburkholderia sp. D15. The sequence goes on from NZ_CP110395.1 coordinate 382,345, forward strand.
ATATGCGCGCCGAAGACGGGCAGCAGGATCTGCCGCTCGTGCTGGCCGGTTTTTCGTTCGGTACCTTCGTGCTCTCGCATGTCGCCGCGAAGTTGCGCGAAGAGGGGCAGGCGATCGAGCGGATGGTTTTCGTCGGCACGGCGGCGAGCCGTTGGGAGGTCGCGCCGGTGCCGGAGAACACCCTGGTGATTCACGGCGAGACCGACGACACGGTTCCCATTCAATCGGTTTACGACTGGGCGCGACCGCAGGAACTGCCGGTTGTCGTGATTCCGGGGGCGGAACATTTTCTGCATCGCAAGCTGCACGTGCTGAAGCGGATCATCGTCGACGCGTGGCGTTAAAACGCGCGTCGCTCGCGCTCGCGTGTGTTTTTCGGGGTACAGGTACGCGCAAACGCAAATTAATCGACGCCGTTTGCGCAAGGTTGCCTGGTGAGCGCGCGTATAATGGGCGCTCTTTTTTGGGCGCAGCGCCGCCCATCCGGCAGTTCGCGCGACGCGTAACGGGTTGTGAGTTTGCTTCTGTTTCGCGGTGGTTTCGTGGTGATGGTGTGGCCGCTGCGCGCGCAGCGGTGCCGGATGCAGGGCGTGCTGCGTGAACCGATCGCGTAGCCGGCAGTCCAACGGGCGCCGTGCCGTTTTTGCGGCCGGCCGCTCGCCGACCGGCTCTTCCAAACTATGCGCCCTGCGCGCGATGTATTTTTCTGCACGAATCGACCCTATGCGTTTCTCCACCTCCGGCCGCACGTCCTTCCCGTCAGTTGCTTCCCTCGTTCCCCAAACGCTTAGCCGTGCCGTCACGCTCGGCGTCGTGCTGCCGGCCACGCTCGTGGCCAGCGCCGCGTTCGCGCAAGTGCCGCCGCCGCAGGTGAATGCGCGTTCGTGGGTGCTCGTCGACGCCACCAGCAATCAGGTGCTCGCATCGGGCAATGCCGAGGAGCGCGTGGAACCGGCGTCGCTGACCAAGCTGATGACCGCGTATCTCGTCTTCGAGGCGCTGCAGTCGAAGAAGATCACGATGGACCAGACGGTGATGCCGAGCGAAGCGGTGCGCCGTGTGAAGACCGACGAATCGCGCATGTTCATCGAGGCGAATAAGCCGGTGACCGTGCACGATCTGGTGTACGGCATGATCATCCAGTCGGGTAACGACGCGGCGATCGCGCTGGCCGAACTGGTCGGCGGCAGCGAGTCGCAGTTCGTCAACATGATGAACAACGAAGCGGCGCGCCTCGGCATGACGCACACCCATTTCGCCGACGTGAACGGCATGCCCGATCCGCAGCACTACACCACCGCGGGCGATCTCGCGGTGCTGTCGGCGCGCCTGATCCGCGACTTCCCGGACTACTACAACATCTTCTCGGTCAAGGAATTCACGTACAACAAGATCAAGCAGCCGAACCGTAACCGTCTGCTGTGGATCGACCCGACCGTCGACGGCCTGAAGACCGGCCACACGCAAGCGGCGGGTTACTGCCTGATCGCGAGCGCGAAGCGTCCGCTGCCGGGCACGAACGATGGTTCGCGTCGTCTGGTCACGGTGATGATGGGCGAGACCAAGGAACACGACCGCGTGCAGGACAGCCTGAAGATGCTGAGCTACGGCTACACCGCGTACGACACGGTGCGTCTGTACAAGGCGAACCAGGTGGTCGGCACGCCGCGCGTCTACAAGGGTGCGCAGGACACGGTGCAGATCGGCGTGAAGGGCGATCAGTACATTACCGTGCCGAAGGGCATGGGCGACAAGGTGAAGCCGCAGATCGAGCAGAACGATCCGCTGATCGCGCCGATCGCGAATGGTCAGCAGGTCGGCACGGCGAAGCTCGTCGCGGACGGCAAGGTGCTCGCGCAATTCCCGATCGTCGCGTTGCAGGCGGTGCCGCAGGCAGGTGTGGTCGGCCGCGTGTGGGATTCGCTGATGCTGATGTTCAACAAGAAGAAGTAAGTTGTGTGGTGGCATGCCGCTGGCGAACCGGCGGCATGCTTGCGCGGCGAGGAGTAAAGAATGAACCCCGGAATGACCCCCGAGAAAACATCACTGCTTGAGTTTCCCTGCGATTTCCCGATCAAGATCATGGGCAAAACGCATCCCGAGTTCACCGACACCATCGTCGAAGTGGTGAGGAAATTCGATAGCGGCGTCGATGCATCGCGCCTCGAAACGCGGCCGTCCAGCGGCGGCAACTACACTGGCCTGACCATCACCGTGCGCGCTACCAGCCAGCAACAGCTCGACGATATCTATCGCGCGCTCACGGGTCATCCGATGGTCAAAGTGGTGCTTTGACGCTCGCTTCTCCAGGCTTTATCCGCCGTCCGTCTGCCGGTCGTCCGGCGGCGTGATCAATTACGGCGCGGCGTGCAATGCGTCCGCTGTCGCCGCTTCCCCAGCTGCCTCGGGACCCAGTTCGCAAGCGCGCTCGAAGAGCAGCTTGAAGCGTCCCACCTCCTCGAAAACCCAATCCCGGAACGCTCTGACGCGGGCGGTTTCCAGCATCTGCGGCGGACAGACGAAGTAGTACTGCCACGGGCTCGGCCCATCCACGTCGAACAGCCGCACGAGCCGTCCCGCGGCGATTTCATGCATGGCCAGCGAACGGCGCGTCAGCGCGACACCTTGACCGTCGATGGCCGCCTGCAACAGATTCGACGAATCCTGATAGAGCACGCCGCGCTTCGGCTCCGGCCATTCGGTAAGACCGGCGGCGTCGAACCAGGGACGCCACAATTCGTCGTCGGAGCGCAGCAGCGGGACTTTCGCCAGATCCGCCGGCGACTGCGGTAACTTGCCGCCGTTGAAGTTCGGCGAGCAGGCCGGGAAAAAAATCTCCTCCAGCAGCAGTTCCGCATGCAGGCCCGAATACTTGCCGAAGCCGAAACGGATCGCCACGTCGACGTCGTCGCGCGCGAAGTCGGTGAGCGCGTTGGTGGACAGCAGCTCGAGGTCCCATTGTGGATGCGCCTCGATAAAACTGCCGATGCGCGGCGTCACCCAGCGCGCCGCGAACGACGACAGCATCGACACCACCAGCCGTCGCTCGCGGTCGCCCGCGCGGATTTCGCGGGTCGCGTCGGCGAGCGCGGTTAATGCGAACCGGACTTGCGTCGCGTAGCGCCGGCCGGTTTCCGTGAGCCGCACGCGTTTGCCGTCGCGGGCGAACAGCGTGATGCCCAGTTCGGCTTCGAGCGCGCGGATCTGATGGCTGACGGCGCCGTGCGTGACGAATAGCTCGTCGGCGGCGCGCGAAAAGCTTTCGTGGCGGGCGGCGGCCTCGAAGGCCTTGATCGCGTTCAGTGTGGGGAGTTGACGGAGGTCCATCGCAATATTTCTCACATAGAGGTGAAAATTGCTCGTTTTGCGTAAACCCTTGCTACGCCTACGATTGTAGCCATGAAACGAATTTTGGCGAGGGCATCATGCGAGAAATTTCCTCTAGCATCGCGTTTGAAATCCGTAGCGGTGAAACGATTCCGATGAAGGTGGCGCGCAGCACGCGTCTGGTGGTCCATGGCGGCTCGATCTGGGTCACGCGCAGCGACGATACCGAAGATTACTGGCTGCAACCCGGCCACACGCTGCGGTTGCGTTGCGGCGAGCGGCTGTGGCTGAGCGCCGAGGGCGATACGCAGGCGAAGGTGACGTTTTCCGTGCCGACGCGGTGCGATCAGCGCGCGTTGAACTGGTTCGCGCGGGTCGGGGAACGGCTGGCGGCGCGTGTGCGCGGCGGGTGGATGACGGTTTGAGCGGCCGAGTGGCCGATGGGGAGCGGCCGAAGTAGGGCCGAAGCAGGGTCCAGGCTCGCTCCATCGGCCAATCCACATTCAACGGGGATTCCCAGATTTCGGTAAACTGGCGAGATTATGTGCGCCACCCCGGTTTCCCCGTCTCCGTCCTCTCCGTTACCTGCTGCCGCGCCGCTCACGCTGCGCTGGCGGGGCAACGAACCCTACGAAGCCAGTTTCACGGCCATGCGCGCGTTCACGGACGAGCGCACCGCCGACACCCCCGACGAAATCTGGCTGGTCGAACATCCTCCCGTCTTCACGCTCGGCCAGGCCGGCAACCCATCGCACCTGCTGGCTGCCGACAGCGGCATTCCATTGGTGCAGGTCGACCGTGGCGGACAGATCACCTATCACGGCCCTGGCCAGGTGGTGGCTTATCTGCTGCTCGATCTGCGTCGCCGGAAGCTGATGGTGCGGGAGATGGTGGCGCGAATCGAGCAGGCCGTGATCGACACCCTGGCGGCGTATAATCTCGCCGGAGAACGCAAGGCGGGCGCCCCCGGCATCTACGTGGCGCCCGGGCCTGCTGCGGGACCGGACGCGGATCTGCACGTCGGCGCCAAGATCGCCGCCCTGGGTCTAAAAATCCGCAACGGGTGCAGCTACCACGGCGTGAGCCTGAACGTGAAGATGGATTTGCGGCCGTTTCTGGCCATCAATCCATGTGGTTACGCCGGGCTCGAAACGGTCGACATGGCAACGCTGGGCGTTACCGCCGGCTGGGACGACGTGGCCCGTACCTTTGCAGCACGCCTCACCGCAAACCTCGACGGCAGTCCCGCGGCCGTCGCCCAACCACAGGCCGGTGCGCTCACCGCCTGACTGGACCGAACGAATGACTGACGTTACCGCGAACCTCGCAACTGCCCCCGCATCCGATGCCGCACCGGCCGCCGCCGCTGCCTACGACGCGACCGCCAAGCAGAAGGCGCAAGCCAAAACCGCCCGCATCCCGATCAAGATCGTCCCGATCGAAAAGCTGAAGAAACCCGACTGGATCCGCGTCAAGGCGGCCACCGGCAACTCGCGCTTCTACGAAATCAAGCAGATTCTGCGTGAGCACAACCTGCACACGGTCTGCGAGGAAGCGAGCTGCCCGAACATCGGCGAATGCTTCGGCAAGGGCACGGCAACGTTCATGATCATGGGCGACAAATGCACGCGCCGTTGCCCGTTCTGCGACGTGGGCCACGGCCGCCCGGACCCGCTCGATCCGGAGGAACCCGGCAATCTCGCGCGCACCATCGCCGCGCTGAAGCTGAAGTACGTGGTGATCACCAGCGTCGACCGCGACGATCTGCGCGACGGCGGGGCTGCTCACTTCGTGGAATGTATCCGTCAGACGCGCGAGTTGTCGCCGGAAACGCGCATCGAAATTCTGACGCCGGATTTCCGCGGTCGCCTGGATCGCGCGATCGGCATTCTGAACGCCGCGCCGCCCGATGTGATGAACCACAACCTTGAAACCGTGCCGCGTCTGTACAAGGAAGCGCGCCCGGGTTCGGATTACGCGCATTCGCTGAAGTTGCTGAAGGACTTCAAGGCGCTGCATCCCGATGTCGCCACCAAGTCGGGCTTGATGGTCGGCCTTGGCGAAACGGAAGAAGAAATCCTGCAAGTGATGCGCGATCTGCGCGAACACGACGTGGATATGCTGACGATCGGCCAGTACCTGCAGCCGTCGGAACACCACTTGCCGGTGCGCTCGTACGTGCACCCGGACACGTTCAAGATGTACGAGGAAGAAGCGTACAAGATGGGCTTCACGCACGCCGCGGTGGGCGCGATGGTCCGGTCGAGCTATCACGCCGATTTGCAGGCGCACGGAGCCGGCGTGGTCTAAGCGAATTGGTTTCGCTGTCGGTCATGAATAAAAACAAAGCCCGCACACGATGCGGGCTTTGTTTTTGGTGCGGGTGCGGCGAAGCTCGATCTGATCGAACTAGCTGTAGATCCGCACGAGAAAGATGAACGAGAAGTAGATGGTTCCGCCGACGAGCGAGAACGGAACCATGGCGTCGATAAAACGGTCGCGCATGGCGCGGTTCTCGATGACGTAGTCGATCAGATTGGGCATGTGGTTTCTCCGTGTGCTGAAATGTCGATGGCGATTTGTCAGCAGTATAAGTCAGCGGCTATCAATTAATTAGGTTAACGAAAAGTGAGATATGCAGTATGACGTAGCGACGAGCGCCGTCATGAGAATGGAGCCGCGCATCAGCCTTCGGCTGCGCGCCAGATCGTCGGCATCGTGAGCGTGAGTCGGCATGGCGTCGGCGACACCGAACGACACGATGACTGCCGACGCGACGATGAACACGCCATGCCACACCAGACCGGCGAACATCGCAGCCCTCACGCCATCCGACGACGCGCTACTCAGCGCACGGCCAATCTCGTAGCACGCGCTCGCGCACATCGAAATGACGACCCATAGCAACTGCCCGTCCCGCATCGAGCGCATTGCGGCGCCCTTCGACGCACGTTGATAGAAGCGCGAGAAGCCGAGCAGCGGCAGCAGCGCGAGCGGCGCCAGTATCGGTACGGCGACGTTGAACAACGCCCAGCTAAAACGGCTAAGAAAGTTGGACATGAGAAAGCACGATGAAAGCGATCCGGCGATCATCGCGCTGCCGTCGAAGCACGGTCAATAGGCCGAATGGCCAGCTTGCGCACGTCCTCCACAAGCCTCATCATTCGCTGCAACCGGCTCACTGCGCGCCGCAGCAGCGAGCGACAACCAACCGAACGTGAAAAGCAATGTTCGAGCGGCGTCATTAGCAATTGCTGATTAAATAGAACCGCCCGTGAACAAACTCCCTATAGTCGGATTCCTTCCAGATCAAATTGACCCAAGGGGTTTCCGATGAAGCGTTTTCGCCGTCCGCTGGCTGCGTTCGCCACACTGTTCGCGCTGTCCGCTACTTTTGCTTCCACCGCGCACGCGGACACCAAGGAAGTCGTGATCGCCTATCAGGACATGGTGGTGCCGTGGCGCTACGCGCAGGCAACCGGCGAAGTCGAGAAGGCCACTGGCTACAAGGTCACGTATCGCAAGCTCGGCAGCGGTGCGGACGTGATCCGTGCGCTGGCGTCCGGTTCGGTGCAACTCGGCGAGGCAGGCTCGAGTCCGATCGCGGCGGGTCTGTCGCAAGGCGTCGACATTTCGCTGTTCTGGATTCTCGACAATATCAACGACGCCGAGGCGCTGGTCGCGCGCGATGGCTCGGACGTGACGAGCGTCGCGGGGTTGAAAGGCAAGAAGATCGGCGTGCCGTTCGTGTCGACCTCGCACTTCCATACGCTGGTCGCGTTGCAGAACGCCGGCGTGAATCCCGCCGACGTGAAGATCGTCAACCTGCGTCCGCCTGAAGTCGCGGCGGCGTGGGCGCGCGGCGACATCGACGCCACCTACATCTGGGACCCGGTCCTCGCCAAGGTGAAGAAGAACGGCAAGGTACTGATCACGTCCGGCCAGGTCGCGCAGCAAACCGGCAAGGCAACGTTCGACGGTTTCGTCGTCGATCGCAAGTTCGCGAGCCAGAACGCCGACTTCGTCGCGCGCTTCGTGAAGGTGCTGGCCGCGACCGACGCGAGCTATCGCGATCACCCGTCCGCGTGGACGGCGACCTCGCCGCAGGTCGAAGCCGTCGCGAAGGAATCCGGCGCCAATGCGCAGGAGGTGCCGGCAAGTCTCGCGCTGTACGCCTTCCCGACGGCCGCGCAGCAGGCGTCGAATGCATGGCTCGGCGGCGGCGCGCAATCGGGCGCGGCGAAGTCGCTGGCGGCCACCGCGGCGTTTCTGAAGACGCAGGGCACCATCCAGAACGTGCTCGCCGATTATTCGACCGGCGTCGATCCGCAGTTCGTGCAACGCGCGGCGCATTGAGCCCGGCGCACCTGGCGCTGGCGCTGGTTCACATTCGTAGCATGAGGTCGAGTCATGAGTGGTCTTGAAATCCGGCGACTGCACGTCGCGTATGAAGGCGTGCGAGGCGGCGCGCCACACGTCGCGCTGGCGGATGTCGATCTGCATATCGAGCCGGGAGAATTCGTCGTGGCGCTCGGTGCATCGGGCTGCGGCAAGACCACCTTGCTCAACTGCATCGCCGGCTTCATTGCACCGACCGAAGGCGAAGTGCGCCTGAACGGCGAACCGGTGCGCGGTCCCGGCGCCGATCGCGGCGTGGTGTTCCAGAAGTACGCGTTGATGCCGTGGCTCGACGTGCTCGACAACGTTGCGCTTGGCCTGCGGTTTCAACGCGTGCCGAAAGCGGAGCGCGAGCGCATCGCGCGCGAGATGCTCGCGCTGGTCGGGCTGGAAAAGCATGCGCACTCGCGCGTGTACGCGCTGTCGGGCGGCATGCAGCAGCGCGTGGGCATTGCTCGCGCACTGGCGAGCGATCCGCAGGTGCTGCTGATGGACGAACCCATGGGCGCGCTCGACGCGATGACGCGAGAGTCGATGCAGGAACTCGTACTCGACGTTTGGGGCCGCACGCGCAAGACCGTGTTCTTCATCACGCATAGCGTCGAGGAGGCGCTGTTCCTCGCGACGCGTCTCGTCGTGATGACGCCCGGGCCGGGTCGTATCGCGGAGAGCTATGAGCTGCCGTTCGCGCGGCGGTTTCTTGAGACGCGCGACGCGCGCGCGGTGAAGTCGTCGCCGGATTTCATCGAATGGCGCGAGCGGCTGGTGCGCCGCCTGCATGAGCGCAATCAGGAAGAGTTGGTGTCGTGACGGCTTCGCGTGAATCATTGGGCAACGTGGCGTTGAAACCCACCACTGAACAGCAGAGCCGTAAAGCACGTCGCGCCACGGCAGGCTGGCGTTTACCTGGCGAAGGCCCGACCGCGGCGTTGAGCGCGGCATCGGTCGCGACGCTCGCCGCGCTCTGGTGGCTCGCCACGCATCTGCATTGGCTACCGCCGCTGTTCCTGCCCACGCCGGAAGCCGTCTGGACCGCATTTGTCGACGCATGGCATGGGCGTATTCAGGGCGGCTTGCCGCTCTCCGAACATCTGGCGTGGAGCGCGCTGCGCGTGTTCGGCGCATTTGCGCTCGCCGCGGTGACGGCGGTGCCGACCGGCATCCTGATGGGCGTGAGCCGGATCGCGCGCGGTCTGCTCGATCCGCCGCTGGAGTTTTACCGGCCGCTGCCGCCGCTCGCGTATCTACCGCTGGTGGTGATCTGGTTCGGCATCGACGAAACGGCAAAGATCGTCGTGATCTATCTCGCGTGTTTCGCGCCGATCGCGATGGCTGCGCGCGCCGGCGCGCGTAGCGCGACCGTCGAGCAGATTCACGCGGCCTACTCGCTGGGCGGGCGGTTCTCGCAGGTCGTGCGACATGTGGTTTTGCCGGCGGCGTTGCCGGAGATATTGACTGGCCTGCGGATCGCGATCGGCTTCGGCTGGACCACGCTGGTCGCCGCCGAGATGGTCGCGGCGACGGCGGGCTTGGGTCAGATGGTGCTCAATGCGTCGAGCTTTCTGCGCACGGATGTGGTGGTGATGGGCATCGTGCTGATCGGGCTGATCGCGTGGTTGTTCGATCTGGGTATGCGTGCGCTGGAGCGGCGCCTCGTGCCGTGGAAGGGGCGGGTGTAGCGTTGCACGGCCGCGTGCCGCGCAACGATTATCGGCGCCTGGCCGTTAAGCAAACAACTCGATCACCGGCCAGCCGCGTTCAGCGGCAATCGTGCGCAAACGCGGGTCCGGATTCGTCGCGACCGGATGGGTCACACGTTCGAGCAGCGGCACGTCGTTGATCGAATCGCTGTAGAACCAGCTCTGCGGAAAGTCCTGCAAGCGGTGACCGAGCGACGCGAGCCAGTTCTCCGTGCGCGTGATCTTGCCTTCGCGGAACGTCGGAATGCCGACCGACTTACCCGTGTAGCGCGCCGCCGGATCGTCGCCTTCGGTGCCGAGATCGATTCCCAGCAGATGATCGAAGCCGAGCGCCGCGCCGATCGGCGCCGTGATGAACACGTTGGTCGCCGTCACGATGCAGCAAAGATCGCCGGCATCGAGATGCCGCTGCACGAGTTCGCGCGCGGCCGGCCGGATAGCCGGCACGATCACGTCCTGCATGAACTGCGCGTGCCAGGTATCCAGTTGCTCGCGCGAATGACGCGCCAGCGGCGCCAGCGTGTAGTTCAGATAAGCCGCCATGTCGAGCGTGCCGGCCGCGTACTGCCGGTAGTAGCCGTCGATCTCCTCGGCGTGCCGCGCGGCGCCTTCAATTCCCAGACCAGCAATGAAGTGGGCCCACGCCTGATCGCTATCGAGTGGCAGCAGCGTGTGGTCGAGGTCGAACAGCGCAAGATTGCGGCTCATCCAGAGTCCTTGTGATTTGATGGGGCAAGCGGCTGGGTGGCTTGAGCGAATGAGCGCATGAGCCGGCACACAGCACGCCACAGTTTCGCACGAGCGTATAGTTAAACGCACAAAAATACAATATGGCAAAAATATGCAACACTACTGTCACATACGCTTCGCATAGCGCGCTCGCGCCGCGCGAGGTTCATGTCATGGCAGCAGCAACCGGCATCGCCCTATGTTGATTCTTCTTAACCTTCTAGCCGGTGTGGCGCTCCTCGTCTGGGGCTCGCACATCGTGCGTACCGGCATCCTGCGCGTGCTTGGCGCGGATCTTCGCAGCGTCCTCGGGCGGAGTACCGCGAGTCGATGGCGCGCGTTCCTCGCGGGCGTCGGCGTGACGAGTCTGGTGCAAAGCAGTAACGCGACCGCGGTGATCGTCACGTCGTTCGCGGCGCAGGGGCTGCTGCCGCTCACCAGGGGTCTGGCGATCATGCTCGGCGCCGACGTCGGCACCGCGCTGATGGCGCGGGTTCTCACGCTCGATCTCTCGTGGCTGTCGCCGATCCTGATTCTGCTCGGCGTGCCGCTGTTTCTGTCGCGCAAGCAGACCCGCATCGGCCAGACCGGCCGCACGCTGATCGGCCTCGGGCTCATCCTGCTGGCGCTGCATCTGATCGTCGAGGCCGCCCAGCCGATGATGCAAGGCGCCGGCGTGCGCGTGATGTTCGGCGCGCTGACCGGCGACACGATGCTCGACGCGCTGGTCGGCGCCGGTTTCGCGATGCTGTCGTATTCGAGCCTCGCGGCGGTGCTGTTGACCGCGACGCTGGCTTCGTCCGGCGTGATTTCGCTGAAAGTCGCGCTGTGTCTGGTGATCGGCGCGAACCTCGGCAGCGGCTTGCTGGCGCTGCTCGGGACGGTCGCCCAGAACGCGGCGGCGCGGCGCCTCGCGCTGGGCAGCTTCGCATTCAAGCTGGCGGGCGCGCTGCTGATCCTGCCGTTCGCGCCGCTGCTCGCGCGCGGCCTGCCGGTGCTGATCGCGAATCCGCGCGAAGCCACGGTCGGCTTTCACGTTATCTACAACACGCTGCGCTGCTGCGCGTGTCTGTCGCTGATCGATCCGGTCGCGCGCGTTTGCGTCCGCGTGTTGCCCGACCGGCCGTTGCCGAATGGCGAGTTGCGGCCGCTGCATCTGGACAGCGCTGCGTTGTCCACACCCGCGCTGGCGCTCGCGCACGCGGCGCGCGAGGTGCTGCGGATCGGCGATATCGTGCGCAGCATGCTCGACAACGTCGCGGACCTGATCCACCACAACAGTCTGGATAAAGCTCGCGAAACGGTGCGCATGGACGACGACGTCGACGAACTCTATGCCGCCGTCAAAAGCTATCTGACGCTGATCTCGCGCGAGCAACTAGACGAAGCCGACAGCCGCCGCTGGACCGACATCATTTCATTGACGATCAATCTGGAGCACGCGGGCGACATCATCGAACGGATCGTGCGGGATATCGAGGAGAAGAAGATCGCGCACCGGCTGTCGTTTTCCGAGGAAGGGCTGGGCGAACTCGACGATCTGCAGGCGCGGCTGGTGGGCAACCTGCAATTGGGGTTGTCGGTGTTTCTGAACAACGATCTGCGTTGCGCCGAACGTCTGCTGGCGGAGAAGGAGCGTTTCCGCGATCTGGAGCGCGCGTATTCGTACAAGCATCTGGATCGATTGGCCGGGCAAACGCTGCGCAGCATCGAGACCAGTGCGCTGCACCTGGATCTGATCAGCGACATGAAGCGATTGAACTCGCTGTTCTGTTCGACCGCCTATCCGGTGCTGGACGCGGCCGGCGCGTTGCACGACACGCGCTTGCGCAAGCGCGTGCTCGATACGATTCACGTGAAGGAATAGCGCGGCGGCGAGGCAGGGTGCTGGGCGGCAAGACGGACGGCATGAGCGCAAGCCGCCCGGCCGCTACATCACAATTCCGCACCCTAGGCCAGAACGATCTCTTCCACCTTCTTCTTCAGCGACGCAAACTCGGCGGCTTCGGCCGCTTTTTTATTGGTCACGAGCACGTCGATCCGCTCTACCGGGCAATACGAAATGCGGCTGCGCTGACCGATCTTGCTGTAGTCGGCGAGGATCACCACACGGTCCGCGTTGGCCACCATCGCGCGCGCGACTTCGGTTTCGGCGTGGTCGTAATTCGTCGCGCCATGCCGATGATCGACGCCGACCGGCGACAGCAACGCGAGGTCTGCGCGATAGCGCTGGATGTCGAGCACGGTCGTCGCGCCGGTGGTGGCCATCGCGCGGTCGCTGATCGAACCGCCGAGCAGGATCACCTCGTTGGCGGCATCCGTTTGTTCGACGCCGCCGCGCATCTTCAACGCGACGTCGATCGAGTTGGTGACGATGGTCAGATTCGCGAGCTTCGCCAGTTCTTCGGCGAGGGTCGCGGTCGTGGTGCCCGCGTCGATGAACAGCGTCTGGCCGCTCGCGATCAACCCGGTCGCTGCCTTCGCGATGGCCGTCTTCGACTTGACGCGCATATGCGCGCGCTCGGCGATCGGCGCTTCGTCGGCGGGCTTGATCGCGCCGCCGTGCACGCGCCGCAGTTCACCCAGCGCTTCGAGATCGAGCAGATCGCGCCGCACGGTTTCGCGCGACACCCCGAGGTCCGCCATGATCCGTTCGGTCGACACGCGTTGCAGCGTGGACAGCAACGCGCGAATTCTCTGATGACGGTCTTCCTGCCACATGCATTTTTCCTTGGATGCGAACGCGTGTTCACACGTCTTGTTTTGATGCCGATATCGTGGACACGAATGTGTGTCGAAACTGTGTCAAGCGTAGTACTTTAGAGGAATTGTGTTGTATTTTTTTGGCAGCTTGCAAGTTTGTGTATTTCAACTTAGCCTTCGCAAATTGAAGCGCTGTCTGTCTTTTCGAACATCAAATGTTCGAAAAGGAATTGAAATGTCCGTTTTCGAGCATTCGACGACGCTTTTTGGCAATTCGATGGACCCAGGCTGTCGCCATAATGAACCTTGGGGGCGGCTGGCCGAACGGACGGGCCGGTGACATCGCGCAGTCGGCAAGCGGTACGGTTCGTGATCCTGAGCATGATACGGCAACGCATTGCGCGCGCCGAATCGGATATCTCGAACGGGTTTCGCGCGACTCAGGGTTAGCCATTCGGCCAGCTATCGCACGGACGGCAGCAGCGCGATACTACGCGCGGAGCTTGCGCGTGAGGACAGACAGTGCCGAAGCGTCGAGCGCAATTTAATCCGCTCTATCGGGAAGGTATCGAGACGTGGCAAACGGAATGGATGGAATGGAAAGCGTGGTCGCGGACTGGCCGTATCCTCGGCTGGTCGCGCATCGCTGCGGCGGCACGCTGGCGCCGGAAAACACGCTGGCCGGCTTCGACGCCTGCGTGCGTTACGGCTACCGCATGGTCGAATTCGACGCCAAGCTTTCCGCCGATAACGAATTGTTTCTGATGCACGACGACACGCTCGAGCGCACCACGAACGGTCACGGCGCCGCCGCCGACTACTCGTGGGCACGCTTGAGCACGCTCGACGCCGGCGCATGGTACGCCCCGCAATTCGCCGGCACGAGGCTGCCGACGCTCGCCGATGCGGCACAGCGTTGCGCACGCGACGGCATCGCCGCGAACATCGAGATCAAGCCGTGCCCGGGGCGCGACGCGATCACCGGTGCACTGGTGGCAAGCGGCGCGGCCGCGCGTTGGCGAGGACAAACGCCGCCGCTGCTGTCGTCGTTTTCGTACGAAGCCCTCGCGGCGGCACGCGACACCGAACCCACGCTGCAACGCGGCATGCTGTTCGAGGAAGTGCCGTCGGACTGGCTGCGGATCGTGCGCGAACTAGGCTGCGTGTCGCTGCATGCGAGCCACCGTTATCTGAGCGAACCGCTGGTCGCGGAGATCCGCGCGGCGGGCTTGCGTGTGCTGGCCTATACGGTGAACGACCCGGCGCGTGCGCAGTTACTCGCGCAATGGGGCGTCGACATGATTTGTACAGATCGCATCGATACACTGCACCACGACATGTTCGCCGCGCCGGCGAATCCGCGCTAGGCGCGGCGCCGGACCGGACCTGTCGCGGCCGTACGCAGACCCTGCGCGCAGTGTCGTACGGCCAGAAGCTCGAACCAGAAATTTTCCAAACGTAGCAATTTCGGCAGAGGATGAGGAAGACCATGAACCGCACCGCGTTAGTCCGCTTACTTTCCATTTCGGCAGCGGCGGGCGTCGCCGCCGGCGCCAGCAATGTGGCGTCGGCCGCATCGCTCGATGCGCTGATCGCCGCCGCCAAACAGGAAGGCCAGCTCACCGTGATCGCCCTGCCGCATGACTGGTGCAACTACGGCCAGCTGGTGGCCGGCTTCCAGAAGAAGTACGGCATCAAGATCAACGAACTGAATCCAGATGCAGGTTCGGGCGACGAAGTCGAAGCGATCAAGGCGAACAAGGGCAACAAGGGTCCGCAGGCACCGGACGTGATCGACGTCGGTCTGTCGTTCGGTCCGACCGCGAAGGCCGAAGGCCTGCTGCAACCGTACAAGGTCGCGACGTGGAACTCGATCCCGAAGGAATCGAAGGATCCGGACGGTTACTGGTACGGCGACTACTACGGCGTGCTGTCGTTCGAAGTGAACGCCGACATGATCGACAAGGCACCGGCCGACTGGAGCGATCTGCTCAAGCCTGACTACAAGAACGCGGTGTCGCTCGCGGGCGATCCGCGCACGGCCAACCAGGCGATCCAGGCGGTGTTCGCCGCCGGTCTGTCGCAAAGCAAGGGCGATGCGGGCAAGGCCGGCGCGGCAGGTCTGAAGTATTTCGCCGATCTGAACAAGAACGGCAACTTCGTGCCGGTGATCGGCAAGGCCGCATCGCTCGCGCAAGGCACCACGCCGATCGTCGTGCGCTGGGACTACAACGCGCTCGCCGATCGCGACACGCTGAAGGGCAACCCGAAGGTGCAGGTGGTGATTCCGAAGACGGGCGTGGTCGCCGGTGTGTACGTGCAGGCGATCAGCGCCTACGCGCCGCATCCGAACGCCGCCAAGCTGTGGATGGAATACCTGTACTCGGACGAAGGCCAGATCGGCTGGCTCGCCGGCTATTGCCACCCGATGCGCTACAACGAACTGGTGGCCGGCAAGAAGGTGCCGCAAGCGCTGCTCGACAAGCTGCCGCCGCCGTCGTCGTACAAGAACGTGGTGTTCCCGACGCTGTCCCAGCAGGACGCCTATAAAGACACCATCACGAAGCAGTGGGACCAGGCGGTCGGCGCGAACGTCAAGTAAGCGCGCGGGCTGTCGTCACGGCGGGCGGGACTACCCCGCACCGTCGCGGCACACACCAACGACATGAAGTCTTGCCGCCCGCGTGCTGTTCGAACAGAGCGGCACGCGGGCGTTTGCAGAACGTCCCAAGGGTGAGTTATGAGCGCTTCATCGGATGCAGGATCGGTGCAGCCGGAATTGGTGGTTCCGCCTGTGCCCACCCCCACGCCGCGCGTCGACGGTCCCGGCCGCGCATCGCAGCTGCTGGCGTGGATCGGCGTGGTGCCGTTTTTCACCTTCGCGCTGCTGTTCCTGATTCTGCCGACCGGCTTCCTGATGGTCGGCGCGTTCCAGGACGCGCAGGGTCATTTCACGCTGGCCAATTTCCGCGATCTGTTGCAGCCGTCCGTGCTGGACGCGTACTGGATCAGTTTCAAGGTGAGCGCCGCGTCGTCGTTCGGCGGCGCCGTGATCGGCTCGCTGCTCGCATGGGCGGCGGTGCAGGGCAAGCTGCCGGGCTGGATTCGCCCGACCTTGCTGACGTTTTCCGGCGTCGCGTCGAACTTTGCCGGCGTGCCGCTCGCGTTCGCTTTCATCTGCACATTGGGACGGGTCGGGCTCGTCACCGTGCTGCTGAAAAAGTACCTCGGCTTCAATCTGTATTCGACCGGGTTCAGCATTCTGAGCTTTTCCGGCCTGACGCTGACCTATCTGTACTTCCAGATTCCGTTGATGGTGCTGATCGTCACGCCCGCGCTCGACGGCCTGAAGCGCGAATGGCGCGAAGCCTGTGATTGTCTGGGCGGCACCTCGTATCAATACTGGCGTTACGTCGCGCTGCCTGTGCTGTGGCCGAGCGTGCTCGGCGCGGCGCTGCTGCTGTTCGCCAATTCGTTCGGCGCGGTCGCCACGGCCTACGCGCTGACCGGCAGCTCGCTGAACATCGTGACGATCCTGCTGTATGCGCAGATTCGCGGCGACGTGATGCACAACCAGAACCTCGGCTACGCGCTCGCGCTCGGCATGGTGCTCGTGACCGGACTGTCGAACGGCGGCTATATCTGGCTGCGCTCGCGCGCCGAAAGGGGACGCCGATGAAAAGCCAATCGCGTGTAGGCGCGTGGACCGCGATGGTCGTCGGTTCGCTGTATTTCCTGATTCCGCTGATCGCGACGTTCGAGTTCAGCCTGCGCATGAAGCGCGGCTCGTACAGCTTCGAGGCGTACAGCGTGGTGTTGAGCGATCCGCGCTTTCAGGCTTCGTTCGGCTACTCGATCCTGATGGCGCTGCTGACGATCGTCGTCGGCGTGCTGCTGGTGGTGCCGACCGCTTACTGGGTGCAATTGCGCTTGCCGAAGCTGCGTCCGATCGTCGAATTCATCACGCTTCTGCCGCTGGTGGTGCCGGCCATCGTGATCGTGTTCGGCTATCTGCGCATCTACAACAGCAGCTCGATCCTGCCGCTCACCGGCAACGAGCGCGCCACGGATCTGCTGCTGGTGTTCGGCTACGTGACCTTGTCGTTGCCGTACATGTACCGCTCGGTCGATGCCGGTCTGCGCGCTGTCGATGTCCGTTCGCTCACCGAAGCGGCCGAATGCCTGGGTGCGAACTGGCCGACCATTCTGTTCAAGGTGATCTTTCCGAACATCCGCTCGGGCATCCTGTCCGGCGCGTTTCTCACCTTTGCGGTGGTGATCGGCGAGTTCACGTTCGCGAGCCTGCTCGACCGGCCGGCGTTCGGTCCGTATCTGCAGTTGATCGGCGCGAACCGCGCTTACGAGCCGTCCGCGCTCGCGATCATCGCGTTCGTGATCACGTGGGCGTCGATGGGATTGATCCAGGTATTCGGCTCGGCCCGCGCGATGAGCGGCCAGAAAGTTTGACCTTAATGAGTTTGACGCACTGAGGCGGCGCATCATGGCATTCCTTGAGATCGAAAATCTGCACAAGTCCTTCGGGGCGAACACGGCGTTGCATCACTTCGACATGAAGATCGAGCGCGGCGAATTCATCACCTTCCTTGGACCGTCCGGCTGCGGCAAGACCACGGTGCTGCGGATGATCGCCGGTTTCGAAACGCCGACGCGCGGCGTCATCCGTCTCGACAACAAGGACGTCACGCATCTGCGCACGCGGCAGCGCAAGGTCGGCATGGTGTTCCAGTCGTACGCGCTGTTTCCGAACATGACGGTGGCCGAGAACATCGGCTTCGGACTGAAGATCACGCACCGGCCGCAAGCGGAGATCGACAAGCGCGTCGACGAAATGCTGCAGCTGATCAAGTTGCCGCATCTCGGGCAACGCTACCCGTGGCAACTGTCGGGCGGCCAGCAGCAACGCGTCGCGTTGGCGCGCGCGCTGGCCGGCAAGCCGCAGGTGCTGCTGCTCGACGAGCCGTTGTCCGCGCTCGACGCGAAGATCCGCATCTCGCTGCGTCAGGATATCCGCGCGTTGCAGCGCGAACTCGGCATCACGTCGATCTTCGTCACGCACGATCAGGAAGAAGCGCTGTCCATTTCCGATCGCATCGTGGTGATGAACGAAGGGCGCGTCGAGCAGATCGGCACGCCGTCGGAGATCTACAACTATCCGCGCACGCGTTTCGTCGCGTCGTTCGTGGGCACGCTGAATATTCTGGCGGGGCACGTGGTCGATCCGGCCACCGGCAGGATGGCCGTCGACGGTCAGGAGTTGACCACCACGCAAACACTCCCTTCCGCCGACGCGGGCAAGCAGCGTCTGCTCGCGCTGCGTCCCGAGGCAATCGTGCTGGAACCAGCCGCGCCAGGCCGCAACACGCTGAATGCGACGGTCGAGGAGGTGAATTTCCTCGGCGCGGTGGTGCGCATCAGAACGCGCGTGAAAGACGCGGTGATCTCGCTCGACGTGTTCAACGACCCGAACCGTGGTTTGCCGGAAAGGGGCCAGCCGGTCTCGCTCGGTTTCTCGCACGACAATCTGCTGGTGCTGGAAGAAGGCGCGGTCTGAACCTCGCGCGAAGGCAAAAGCGGGTTCGGGTCCGCACGCGCGCGCGGCTACGGGACAACCCGTAGCGCGCGATGACAAAGGCCTCGGGGTTTTCCCGAGGCCTTTGTCATCATGCATTCCGGATTCTCCGACAGTCCGAATCCGGATTTCCAGAATCCCGGACGATTGATCTCAAAGCGTCTCAAAAATTCCATAAGAATCAAGACGCCGCCTCAAACATCAAGCTGGCATCGACCTTGCAATTCAGAACACGCGGCCGCAACGGCCCGACAACCAAAAAGCAAGGAGACAACGATGTCTGATTTCCCTTCCCGGTATTTCTGAATTCGTCGTCTTGTCGCGGCCTGATGGCGCGCCCGAGCGTGACGATTCTCCGTACTCGTCCGCACGATGCGCGTCCCGGCAGGTCATGAGCTCACCCATATCGCAGGAAAACATCGTGAAGAAACCTATCCACAAAGTGCTGTACGTCCAGGTGATCGTGGCGATCATCATCGGCATTGCGCTCGGACATTACTATCCGAACCTCGCGGTCGACATGAAGCCGCTCGGCGACGGCTTCATCAAGCTGATCAAGATGGTGATCGGGCCGATCATCTTCTGCACGGTGGTGACGGGTATCGCCGGCATGGAGGATATGAAGAAGGTCGGACGCGTCGGCGGCAAGGCGCTGCTGTACTTCGAGATCGTGTCGACCTTCGCGCTGGTGCTCGGCCTGATCGCGACACACGTGCTCAAGCCCGGCGTCGGCTTCAACATCGACCCGGCCACGCTCGACGGCAAGGCGGTCGCGTCGTACGCGGCGAAGGCGCACGGCCAGACGACCGTGGACTTCCTGATGCACATCATTCCGGACACGTTGTCGTCGGCGTTCGCGCAGGGCGAAATCCTGCAGATCCTGCTGATCGCGTTGCTGTTCGGCGCGGTGCTCGCGACGGCCGGCGAGAAGGGCAAGGTCGTGACGAACTTCATCGAAGGGCTTTCGCACATCCTGTTCGGCATCGTGCGCATCATCACGAAGCTCGCGCCGATCGGCGCGTTCGGCGCGATGGCCTTCACGATCGGCAAGTACGGCATCGGCTCGCTGCTGCCGATGCTGAAACTGATCGGCACGTTCTATCTGACTTCGATCGTGTTCGTGGTGGTGGTGCTCGGCATCATCGCGCGGGCGGTGGGCTTCAACATCCTGCGCTTCGTCGCGTACATCAAGGAAGAGATGCTGATCGTGCTGGGCACGAGCTCGTCGGAAGCCGCGCTGCCGCAACTGATGCTCAAGCTCGAAAAGCTCGGCTGCTCGCGCTCGGTGGTGGGACTTGTCGTGCCGACCGGCTATTCGTTCAATCTCGACGGCACCAACATCTACATGACGATGGCCGTGCTGTTCATCGCACAAGCCACCAATACGGATCTCACGTGGACGCAGCAGCTCACGCTGCTGGCCGTCACGATGCTGACCTCCAAGGGGGCGAGCGGCGTGACGGGCGCGGGCTTCATCACGCTCGCCGCGACCCTGGCCGTGGTGCCGACCATTCCGCTGTCGGGCATGGTGCTGATTCTTGGCATCGACCGCTTCATGAGCGAATGCCGTGCGCTGACCAACATCGTCGGCAACGGCGTGGCGACCGTCGTGGTGTCGGCGTGGGAAAAGGAACTGGACCGCAACAAGCTGAATGCCGCGTTGCGTGGCGACGTGCCGGTCAAAGAACCGGCCGGCGCCTGAGCCGGCTTCCGGTTCGCACCGTCGTTCTCTTCTGCCTTTCCATTCCGACGGCCGCCCGACCATGAAACGGGCGGCCGCGTCTTCAAGCTCCGCGCCTCTCACCCCCGCGCCGCCGGCCGACGAAAGTCGCGCCGGCGGCGCTTCGCCTTATGCCACAATAAACGATCCTCTTCGACCGGATCTCGCCAACGTGACGCGCCGCCTGCTGATCCTCTTCGCGCTCGTCGCCGGGCTCGCGGCGGCGTGCTGGCTCACGTACAGCATTGCGTGGCAACGCGGCATCGACAATTTGCGGTACAACGCGTCGGTGCGGGTCGATCGCACCACCAACGCGCTGAAGAGCACGCTCGAACGCTACGAGTCGTTGCCGTACCTGCTTGCCGAACATCCGATCGTGCAGGACGTGCTGGTCGATCCGACGCCGGCCAACGTGCGGCGCGCCAATCTCTATCTGGAAGACCTCAATCGCCACGCGCGCGCCACGGTCACCTACATCATTCCGCTCGACGGTTTTTGCGTCGCCGCCAGCAACTGGGACGGGCCGCAGAGTTTCATCGGCGCGGGCTATCAGTTCCGGCCGTATTTCCTTGATGCGGTGAAGGGCGGCGTGGGCCGCTTCTTCGGCATCGGCACGATTTCACAGGCGCCGGGTTACTACATTTCGCAGCCGGTGCGGCGTGACGGCAAGATCGTCGGCGTGGCGGTCGTCAAACTCGATCTCGAATGGTTTCAGGGCTCGGATGCGACCGAGCCGCTGGTCGTCGCGGACGATCACGGTGTGATCTTTCTGTCGTCGGTGCCCGCGTGGAAATATCACACGATCCGGCCGCTCTCCGGCCCGGTCGCGGATTCGATCTATCAGGCGCGTCAATACGCGCAGCAGCCGATCGCACCGCTGCCGGTCACGATCGAACGCACGCTGGAAGGCAACGCGCAGATCGTGCGGATCGGCGGCGGCCGCTACGCGCCGCGCTATCTGGCGTCGCGTCGCGGCATGGGCGAGCCGGACTGGCATCTGCTGACGATGTCGCCCGTCAGTCCGGTGGATGCCGACGCGCGCTACGCGACGATCATCACCGCGTTCGGTTACGTGTCGCTGGTGTTGTTCGCGTTCTACTGGCGCATGCGGCGCGCGCGCGTGCGCGAGGTGATGCGTAGCCGCGCGATGTTGCAGAAGGCGTATGCGGAGCTGAACCAGCGTGTCGCCGAACGCACCGCCGACCTGTCCGAGGCGAACGAACAATTGCACAAGGAAGTGGCGGAGCGCACACGCGCCGAGCAGGAGTTGCGCGCCGCGCACGACGAACTGATCCAGGCCAGCAAGCTCGCCGCGCTGGGCCAGATGGCGGCCGGCATCACGCACGAGCTGAATCAGCCGCTCGCCGCGTTGCGTGGCTTCTCCGACAACACGCGCGTGTTTCTCGAACGCGGCGACCATGCATCGGCGCGGGAAAATCTCGAAGCGATCGCGGCGCTCACCGAGCGCATGGGCAAGATCACCAATCAGTTGAAGCTGTTCGTCGGACGGGCGCGGCCGCGCAGCGCGCGCGCGCCGATCGTGCGGGCGCTGCGCAATGTGGTCGCGCTGCTGCAAAAGCGTCTGCAAGGTGTCGAGATCGGCTATGTGCTGGTCGATGCGGAAAGCGGCACCCGTACGCCGCTCAGTCTCGCCGACGACTACCCCGATCTGATCGCGCATTGCGACGATCTGCGTCTCGAGCAGGTGCTGATCAACCTGCTCGGCAATGCGCTCGACGCGACCGCCGGTTTGACGCCGCCGCGCATCGGCATCGAGATCGACGTGTCGGCGACGACGCTGGCGTTCGCCGTCGGCGACAACGGCCCCGGCATTCCCGACGACGTACTGCCGCGTCTGTTCGAGCCGTTCTTCACGACGAAGGAAATGGGCCAGGGGCTCGGTCTCGGGCTGGCGATCTCGTCGTCGATCGCGCGCGATTGCGGCGGTGCGCTGGTTGCACGCAACGCGCCGGACGGCGGCGCGCTCTTCGTGCTGACGCTGCGGCGCGCGCACGTGCAGACGAACCCCACTTCGGACCCGCTGATCGCGGGTTCATGAATCGACTCAGACGGAAAACGCCATGAATCACGGCCTGCAGGTGCTGTATATCGAAGACGACGAACTCGTGCGGCGCGCCAGCGTGCAGAGTCTGCAACTGGCGGGCTTCGACGTGATCGGGCATGCATCGGCGGAATCCGCGGCGAAGACGATCAGCGCGGACTTCGCGGGCGTGGTGGTGAGCGACATCCGTCTGCCGGGAGCAAGCGGACTCGACGTGCTTGCGCAGTGGCACGAACGCGCGCCCGACGTGCCGGTGATTCTGGTGACGGGACACGGCGACATTTCGATGGCCGTGCAGGCGATGCGCGACGGCGCGTACGACTTCATCGAGAAGCCGTTCGCGTCGGAGCGTTTGATCGAAACCGTGCGGCGTGCGCTGGAGCGTCGCAAGCTGGTGCTCGAAAATCTCGCGCTGCGCCGCGAGCTGGCGGAACAGAATACGGTGGCGCCGCGCATCATCGGGCGGAGTCCAGCGATCGAGCAGGTGCGGCGGCTGATCGCCAACGTCGCGCCGACCGACGCGTCCGTGCTGATCAACGGCGACACTGGCGCGGGCAAGGAGTTGATCGCGCGCAGTCTGCACGAGTTGTCGCCGCGGCGTGACAAGCCGTTTATCGCGGTGAATTGCGGCGCGCTGCCGGAACCGATGTTCGAGTCGGAGATGTTCGGCTACGAGCCCGGCGCGTTCACCGGCGCGGCAAAACGCCGTATCGGCAAGCTCGAACATGCGTCGGGCGGCACGCTGTTTCTCGACGAGATCGAAAGCATGCCGCTCGCGTTGCAGGTCAAGCTGCTGCGCGTGCTGCAGGACGGCGTGCTGGAGCGGCTGGGCTCGAACCAGCCGATCCGCGTGAATTGCCGCGTGGTCGCGGCCGCCAAGGGCGACATGGCCGAGCACGTCGCGGACGGCTCGTTCCGGCGTGACCTGTTGTACCGGCTCAACGTGGTGACGATCGCGCTGCCGCCGTTGGGCGAGCGCCGTGAGGACATCGTGCCGTTGTTCGAGCATTTCCTGCTGGACGCGGCCGTGCGTTATCAACGGTCCGCGCCGATTCTCACGGATCGTCAGCGCGCCGGCCTGATGCAGCGCGACTGGCCCGGCAACGTGCGGGAATTGCGCAATGCCGCCGATCGCTTCGTGCTCGGCGTCGCCGACGATCCCGTGATGTCGTTCTCGGACGATGGCGCGAGCGCACAGCCCTTGAAGGAACGCGTCGAGCAATTCGAGCGGGCGGTGATCGCGGAGGCGCTGGAGCAAACCGGCGGCGTGGTCGCGGTCGCGGCGGACCGGCTTCAACTGGGCAAGGCGACGCTGTACGAGAAGATCAAGCGTTATGGCCTCGCGGCCAAAGGGGAAGGGGAGCGCTAAGCGGTGTGCGATCCCGAAAGTGAGGATAAAAAAATGCCGGCGTCGATTTCGACGCCGGCATTTTTCGTTGAATCCGGTGCGCCACGCGATCGCGGCGCCTGCGACACAAAAACGCTCAAGCCTTGTTCAGTGCCTTTTCCAGCAACTGGTCGAGTTCCGCGAACTGAGGCTCGCCGACATAGCGCTTGAGAATCTTGCCGTCCTTGTCGACGAGGAAGGTGGTCGGCGTGAGCTGCACGTTGCCGAACTGCTTCGCGGCCGAACCGTCGTCCATCGCGACCTTGAACGGCAACTGACGGGTTTGCGTGTAGTTGGTCACGTACATGGGCGCATCGTAGTTCATGGCGACCGCGACGAATTCGAGACCCTGGCCCTTGAAGCGGTTATAGGTCTGGACCATCTGCGGCATTTCCTTCATGCAGGTGTCGCAGCTGGTCGCCCAGAAGTTGACCAGATAAACCTTGCCCTTCAGATCGGCGGTGGAGACCTTCTGGCCCGACAGCAGCGTGAAGGTCGCATCCGGCACACGCTGCTGGCCGGCAAACGCGAAATAACCGGCGACGGCGATCGCGATCACGACGACGGCAGCGATCACGTAGCGCAGCGGATTCGCGCGCTTGACGGTAGTGGACGGAGTGGAGCTCATGGACGAAACCTCGAGAGTCGCGCGGAACGCGCGGAACAGTGCGCCGGTTTGGGCCAGCGGCCCGGACCTGTTTAGCGTCGCTATTGTAGCGCCATTCCCGTGGCGCGGCAGGACGCCGGGCGGCAGCGGATAATAGGGCTTTTCAGCACATGTCGCCTGGTCTTCCGTCCCCATGATCCGAACTGTTTTCGACGTTTTGCTTCGCGTTGGTCTTCTTGCTACCCGCGCTGCCCGCTGCCTTTCCTTTACCGGACGAGCCCGCAACGCCGCCTGTGCCGCTTCGCCGGTCAGCGGCCAGCTTCGGCCGATTCACCCGCATCGCTCACCCGCTGCGCAGCCCGAATCGCGCCTATGGACGTTCGGCGGGGCGCTGGCCGGCGCGCTCGTGCTAGGCGTCACGCTGAGCGCCTGCTCGCCGACCTTCGACTGGCGCACGATCATGAACAACGACAACGGCTACACCGTCGACCTGCCGGCCAAGCCGGGCAACGATCAGCGGGCGGTGCAGATCGACGGCAAGCCGATGCAGATGGCCATGCAAACCGCCGAGGCCGGCGACGCCGTGTTCGCAGTCGGCACGGTGATGCTGCCGGACGATAGCGATGCCACTCAGCGCGCGGTGCTCGACTATCTGCGCACGGGCCTCGCCCGCAACGTGGGTGCCGCGCCCGACGCGCGCGCGGTCCAGATTCCGCTTGCCGCCGGCGGCAAGGTGCTTGGCCTGGAAATGCGGCTGAGCGGCGAAGCCGGCTCGAAGCACGAAACGCGCACCGTCTACGCACGCCTCGTGGCGCGCGGCCGGCACGTCTATCAAGCCGCCATCATTGCCGCCAAGCCGCTTCAGCCGGAACAGGTCGACCAATTTTTTTCGTCGTTTCAGCTGTATTAACTAGCGGTATTTTTGGCCGATCCGGCGTGCGCGCGGGCGTTCTCCACAGTGAAAGTTCATTCGCAGCTTCGCGCGCTAATTCACGGTTTACGTTGAAGTTTTCCCGTTACGCACCGAGCCTGTGGATAACTCTGTTGAGAACTCGCCGAAATTTGCCGAAGATGCTTGTCCGGTGGGCACTCTGTCAGATTCGGCTCGCCCATCACGATAAAAAAATATCAATAAAATCAACGATCTCTCTTTCGAGCACGTGCCGTACCTTTCAGATGTATCCAAATCTGTTTGGAACGTCCGTATGTGCATAAGTCAAGTCTTGACAGCAAATTTTTCGCCTTATAGGGCAGCGAAAACGCGCCGGTACTGGATCGCCTCGCCGATCTGCGCGGCACTCGGCATGACCGCGCCGGCGAGGTCCGCGATACTGCGGGCGACCTTCAGCACGCGGTAGTAAGCGCGCGCCGACCAGCGGAAGCGCTCGCCGGCCTCGCGCAGCAGGATTTCGCCGGCGGCGTCCGGGCGGCAGACATCATCCACTTCGCGCCCCGTGAGCTCGCGATTGGTTTTGCCCTGTCGCTGCAGCTGCCGCGCTCGCGCGTCGGCCACCCGATGAGCGATCGCCGCGCTGTTTTCGCCCGGCGTCGACGAGCGGGCCGACAACTCCGCCGGCGTCAGCGCCGGAATCTCTATTTGAATGTCGATGCGGTCAAGGAGCGGCCCCGACAGCTTGCGCAGATAGCGCGCCGCGATCTCCGGCGTGCAGCGGCAGCGCCCGCCGGGGTCGCCGCGCCAGCCGCACGGACAAGGATTCATCGCGGCGATCAATTGGCATGCGGCAGGAAAATCCGCCTGCAACGCGGCGCGCGAGATCGTGATGCGGCCGGCTTCCAGCGGTTCGCGCAGCGTTTCCAGCACATGACGGTCGAACTCGGGGAATTCGTCGAGAAATAGCACGCCGAGGTGCGCGAGCGTGATCTCGCCCGGTTGCGGCGGATTGCGCCCGCCGACCAGCGCCGCCGCGCTGGACGAATGATGCGGCGCGCGAAACGGCCGCTGCCGCCATTGCGACGGCGTGAACCCCGTCCGGCTGGCCGATAGCAGGGCGGCGGAGCTGAGCGCTTCGTCGTCGGTCATGGGCGGCAGCAGGCCTGGCAGGCGCGCGGCGAGCATGGACTTGCCCGCGCCGGGCGGGCCGACCAGCAACACGTGATGGCCGCCGGCCGCGGCGACTTCCAGCGCCCGCCGCGCGGCGCGCTGGCCGATCACGTCGCCCATGTCGAGGATCGCGGCGGGCGCGTGTTCGGCGAGCGTGGGCGCGGCGACCGGCGCGAGCCTCGCATCCGGTTCGCCCGCCAGATGAGCGCAGAGCGACGGCAGATCGGCGGCGCCGTACACATCCACGCCGGGGACGAGCGCCGCTTCCGCCGCGCTGGCGGCTGGCAGATAAAGTTGAGGCGTCGGCGACGCGCCGTTCGATCCGCGTGCCGTTCCGCATGCCATCGCGAACGCGCCGCGCATTGGCCGCAATGCACCGGTCAGCGACAGCTCGCCGGCAAACTCGCGATGCAGCAGCGACTCAACGGGAATCTGGCCGCTTGCCGCGAGAATGCCCAGCGCGATGGGCAGATCGAAACGCCCCGATTCCTTCGGCAGGTCGGCGGGCGCCAGATTGACGGTGATCCGCCGCACGGGAAAATCGAAGTCGCAGTTTTGCAGCGCCGCGCGCACGCGCTCGCGGCTTTCGCGCACTTCCAGATCCGGCAGGCCGACGATCGAAAAAGAGGGTAATCCGTTCGCGAGGTGAACCTCGACGGTTACTTCGGGCGCGCGGCCAGAGGCCGGCGCGCGACTGCGCACCACGGCAAGCGACATGTTTTCTCCCGTCGGACAGCGCGCCGAGTCGCGCGCAATCCCCTAAAACGCTGATGACGTCACGGCCCGCTTGCCGGTGATGTGCAGCACTTCGCGCGGTTCACGCCGCGCGCAAAGCGTTACGGCGACGGCGTCGAGGTTGTCACCGGCAGCTTCTGTTCGAGTTCGGCGACGCGGCGCTCCAACTCTTCCAGGCGTGCGCGGGTACGCACCAGCACCTGGGTCTGCGTTTCGAATTCCTCGCGCGTGACCAGCTCGAGCTTCGCGAAACCCTGCGACAGCATGGCCTTGACGTTGCGTTCGACATCCTTGGCCGGCGAGTTCTTGAACAGCTCGCTCACGCGCGCCTGAAAGTCGTTGAAAACATCGTTCGGTTGTTTCATGGGGTTTCCCTCGGTTTCTCTTGCTGCACAAAAAATGTGCATGTTTCGTTACGTCTGTGCTTTGTTACGGCGAATGGGCTGTCTTGGTGCATCGCCCGTTGCCCGCCGCCGCGGCGTGAGCCCGTTTGGTGCGCGACCGGGCGTCCAGAACCTTCGAACACTCTAGCAACGATCCAAACGCCGCGCCAGCGCGCCCGGCCCGCGTTAGCCGTTCGGCCAGGGGCGTTTGCGCCGTCGCCGCGAGGCGCGCGGCACGCAGTCTGACACAACATGGCATGCGAGTTGCTGTTACTGCCCCGCGCGCACTGCCGGGTGCTTTTTACCGGTGGTGCAAGAGACCACGCGAACGCAATCACGGTACGCGCACGGGTTACGCAGCGGCGACGGATTCGGTTCAACGAACGGGTTCAGCAAACGGGTTTAGCAACCAAGCGAGGGGATTTCATGAAACTCATTACCGCAATCATCAAGCCGTTCAAGCTCGATGAGGCGCGCGAAGCCTTGTCGGCCATCGGCGTCTCGGGCATCACGGTGACCGAGGTCAAGGGCTTCGGCCGCCAGAAGGGCCACACGGAGCTGTATCGCGGCGCCGAATACGTGGTCGATTTCCTGCCGAAGGTGAAGATCGAGGCCGCGGTCTCGGACGACATCGTCGATCAGGCGATCGAAGCGCTCGA
The DNA here is from genome assembly GCF_029910215.1 of Paraburkholderia sp. D15. NCBI lineage: Bacteria > Pseudomonadati > Pseudomonadota > Betaproteobacteria > Burkholderiales > Burkholderiaceae > Paraburkholderia > Paraburkholderia sp. D15. Next base: position 410,407 of record NZ_CP110395.1, read on the forward strand.
ACGCGCGGCGCGCACCGGCAAGATCGGCGACGGCAAGATCTTCGTCACGCCGATCGAACAAGTGATTCGTATCCGCACCGGGGAGACCGGCGCGGACGCTCTGTAACACCAAAAGATAGCGACACAGATAAGCGACAAGAGGAAACGAAGATGCGCAAACTATTGATGTCCTTGCTGATGGCCGGTTCGCTGCTCGCGGGCGGTATCGGCGCCGCCCTCGCGGACGACGCTTCCGCCCCCGCGGCCGCTTCGGCCGCAGCTTCCGATACGACGGCGAGCGCGCCGGCGCCGGACGCATCGGCAGCGCCCGCCGCGGCAGCCGCTTCGGCGCCGGCCGCGGATGCCTCCGCCGCGCCGGCCGCCAGCGCCCCCGCTGCCGCCTCGGCGGCGTCGGATGCTGCACCCGCCGCACCGACCGCGCCGTTCTCGGTCGATTCGTCGAAGATCAATTCGGGCGATACCGCCTGGATGCTGACCTCCACCGCGCTCGTGCTGTTCATGACGATCCCGGGTCTGGCGCTGTTCTACGGCGGCATGGTCCGCAAGAAGAACGTGCTGTCGGTGCTGATGCAAAGCTTCGCGATCACCTGCGTGGTGACGATCATCTGGACCGTGGTGGGCTACAGCCTGGCCTTCACGCCGGGCGGCTCGTTCATCGGCGGCTTCTCGCGCGTCTTCATGGCGGGCATGAACTACATCAAGGGCGACAAGGCCACGACGCTGACCGTCAGCCACCTCGCGCCGACCATCCCGGAAACGGTCTACTTCGTCTATCAGATGACGTTCGCGATCATCACGCCGGCGCTGATCACCGGTGCGTTCGCCGACCGGATGAAGTTCTCCGCGATGCTGGTGTTCATGTCGCTGTGGTCGATCATCGTCTACTCGCCGATCGCGCACATGGTCTGGGAACCGACCGGCTGGCTGGCTAGCGCGGGCATCCTCGACTTCGCGGGCGGCACGGTGGTGCACATCAACGCCGGTATCGCCGGTCTGGTCTGCTGCCTGGTGCTCGGCAAGCGCGTCGGCTACGGCAAGGAAGCGATGGCCCCGCACAACCTGACGCTCACGCTGATCGGTGGCGCGATGCTGTGGGTGGGCTGGTTCGGCTTCAACGCGGGTTCGGCGGTGGCGGCTGACGGCCGTGCCGGTTTCGCGATGTTCGCGACGCAGGTAGCGACGGCAGCGGCCGCGCTGGCCTGGATGTTCGCCGAATGGGCAACCAAGGGTAAGCCGTCGGTGCTCGGTATCGTGTCGGGCGCGGTGGCAGGTCTGGTGGCGATCACGCCGGCGTCGGGCTTCGTCGGTACGCTCGGCTCGCTGGTGATCGGTATCGTCGCGGGCGTGGTGTGCTTCTGGTCGGCCACATGGCTCAAGCACAAGCTCGGCTACGACGATTCGCTCGACGCGTTCGGCGTGCACTGCATCGGCGGGATCGTGGGTGCGCTGCTGACCGGCGTGTTCGCGGTCAAGGACATCGGCGGCGCGGACGGCAGCGTGATCCTGCAAGCCAAGGGCGTGCTGACCACCCTGATCTACAGCGGCGTGGTGAGCTTCATCCTGCTGAAGGTCATCGACATGGTGATGGGCATCCGCGTGACGGAAGAACAGGAACGCGAAGGTCTGGACGTGAGCCTGCACGGCGAACACGTCGAATAAAGTTCGACGACAGGCGCCGCCCGGCGGCGCCTGCGCGAAAGCAACAAGCGCAGCGATTTTGGCCCGCCTTCATGGCGGGCTTTTTTCTTGACGCTTATCTTGTAAACAGTCAATTTCCCCGCCTATCATCACGATAGCGAGAATGCATTCGCGTCCGCTTGCGTATGGAGAAACCGTCCCCAAATGAGCAAAGCATTTGCTCTACAATCTTTTTTCTCCAGTCTGCGAGTGATCAATGGTTCCGCACCTAGTTACGGCGTTAAACGGCCCGCTGCTCGATCTCGAGCGGAAGATCCTCGACGCCACGCCCGCCATCGAACGCTGGTTCCGGCTCGAATGGCAGGAGCACACGCCGCCGTTCTACTGTTCGGTCGACCTGCGTAACGCGGGCTTCAAGCTCGCGCCGGTCGACACCAATCTGTTCCCCGGCGCGTTCAATAATCTGCCACAGGAAGTGCTGCCGCTCGCCGTGCAGGCCGCCATGGCATCGATCGAAAAGATCTGCCCTGACGCGAAGAATCTGCTGGTGATTCCCGAGCGCCATACCCGCAATGCGTTTTACCTGGAGAACGTCGCCCGTCTGGCCGCGATCATGCGGCAGGCCGGCTTGAACGTGCGTTTCGGCACGCTCGACGAAAGCATCGTCGGGCCGGTCACGATCGCGTTGTCGGACGGCCAGAAGCTCGTGCTCGAACCGCTCGAACGCTCGCCGCGGCGCCTCGGCCTGAAGAATTTCGATCCGTGTTCGATTCTGCTGAACAATGATCTGTCGGGCGGCATTCCGCCGGTGCTGGAGAATCTGCACGAGCAGTATCTGCTGCCGCCGCTGCATGCGGGCTGGGCCGTGCGCCGCAAATCCACGCATTTCTCGTGCTATGACGACGTCGCGAAGAAGTTCGCGAAGATGGTCGAAATCGATCCGTGGATGATCAACCCGTACTTCGCGCACGTGGAAGGCGTCGATTTCCAGGAACGCACCGGCGAGGAAGCGCTGACGGATGCGATCGACGGCGTGCTGAAGAAGATCGCGAAGAAGTATCGCGAGTACGGTATCTCCGAGAAACCGTATGTCGTGATCAAGTCGGACGCCGGTACCTACGGAATGGGCGTGATGACCGTGCACGACGCATCCGAGGTGGCCGCGCTCACCAAGCGCGAGCGCGTGAAGATGTCCGCCACCAAAGACGGCCTCGACGTGCACGACGTGATCGTGCAGGAAGGCGTGTACACGTTCGAGCGCATCGGCGAGGAAGTGGCCGAGCCGGTCGTCTACATGATCGACCGTTACGTGGTGGGCGGCTTCTACCGCGTGCACGGCAGCCGCGAGCGCGATCAGAACCTCAATGCGCCCGGCATGCACTTCGTACCGCTCGGCTTCGAGCACACGGCGCTGCCGGATGCGCACGCCAAACCCGGCGCGGCGCCGCCGAACCGCTTCTATATGTACGGCGTGGTCGCGCGGCTCGGTTTGCTGGCGGCATCGGTCGAACTGGAAAAGACCGATCCGGAAGCGATCCAGGTCTAGCAGGACATTCAAGGTGGACGATGGCGGCGTGTGCCGCCATCGTCATTTTCAACACGTATATTGACGTTCAATGCCAAGCCCATCGGGGCGCACCGGGACCTTCATGGACATTCTTTTCATCGCCGATCCGCTCACGCAGTTCAAGATCTATAAAGACTCGACCTACGCGATGATGGCCGAGGCGGCGCGCCGCGGCCACGTGGTGTACACCTGCCAGCCGCAGCATCTGGCATGGACCGGCGGCGACGTCGAGGCGAACGTGCAGCGCGTCGCGATCGTCGGCGACACCACCGATCTGCATCGCGACACCTGGTATGCCGCCGACGCGCCCGGCGCGCGTTCGCTGAAGAGCTTCAGCGCGGTGATCATGCGCAAGGATCCGCCGTTCGACATGGAATACGTGACGTCCACGTGGCTGCTCGAACTGGCCGAACGCGGCGGCGCGCGCATCTTCAACAAGCCGCAGGCGATTCGCGATCATTCGGAAAAGCTCGCGATCGGCGAATTCGCGGAGTTCGTCGCGCCCACGCTGGTCACGCGCGACGCGACCCGTCTGCGCGCGTTTCACGAGCAGCATGGCGACGTGATCCTGAAACCGCTCGACGGCATGGGCGGCATGGGCGTGTTCCGCGTGAAGGCGGACGGCATGAACCTCGGCTCCATCATCGAAATGCTGAGCCACGACGGCGCGCGTTCGGTGATGGCGCAGAAATTCATCCCCGAGATCAAGGAAGGCGACAAGCGCATTCTGCTGATCGGCGGCGAGGCGGTGCCGTATTCGCTCGCGCGTATTCCGCAGGGCAATGAAGTGCGCGGCAATCTGGCGGCCGGCGGGCTGGGTGTTGCACGGCCGCTGACCGACCACGATCGCAAGATTGCCGGCACGCTGGCGCCGGTACTCGCGGCGCGCGGCTTGCTGCTGGTCGGACTGGATGCGATCGGCGACTGGCTGACCGAGGTCAACGTCACGAGCCCGACGTGCTTCCGCGAAATCATGGATCAGACCGGGTTCGACGTCGCCGCGATGTTTGTCGATGCGCTGGAGCGCGCGGTCGGCTGAGCCGTCGCCGGTCGAGCGGCGAGCGGGCCGCGCGTCGGGTTGCGGGCGGACAACGGTCCGTCATGCGCCCCTTGAATGCCTGCTCCGGTCCCCAAACTGTGTATTAATTCCGCATCGAGCAGCGCGGCGTGATTGGCGCGAAAATGGGCCTGCTACAATGCCCGCTCGCCCGCGCCAGGCCGGATCGGCGGCATCGACCGATGCCCCGGACCGCCCGCCGCGAGCGACGATCGAGCCCTACGGGCGCGGCCTGCGCGTAAGCCCAGCCACGGCGTACGACTCGACCTGGCAGATGATGCGTTTCAGCCCTCAGGACCCACGGCCGGTCGAGGGCGCTTGCGAACCGGGCATGTCGTTCATCCCGGTCCACGGTTCGGGGCCGTTCTTTTGGCAGTAAGGCTGACATGGCAGGCATTCTGATCATTGCGCACGCACCGTTCGCCACCGCGTTGCGCGATTGCATTTCGCACATTTACGGTGGCTTGCCGGCGCGCATCGGCGTGATCGACGTATCGCCCGATTGCGATCCTGTGCAGCAGGTGGCGTTCGCGAACTCGGAAATCGAGCGGTTGAAGGAAGAGAACGGCGCGCTCGTGCTCACCGACATGTTCGGCGCCACGCCCGCGAATATCGCGGGGCGGCTCGCGTCGGTGCCCGACGTGCGCGTGCTGTGCGGCGTCAATCTGCCGATGCTGGTGCGCGCGGTCTGTTATCGCGCGACGCCGCTCGACACGCTGGTCGACAAGGCGCTGGCAGGCGCCACCAAGGGCGTGCATGCGATCGGACCGGCCACGCCGGCGCCCGTCGCGCCATGCGCGGCCTCGGGCGATTGCCTGCCGGCCTTGCCGCCGGATGCGGCGCCGGGCGACTGTCTGCCCGCGTTGCCGGCCGGCGCCGACCTGACGCAGAAAACCGATTCGGCCGGCTTGTAAGCGGACCGGCCGATTCGGCGGAAGACGGCATCGAACGATTCATGTATAGGGCGTCAGGCCGCCACGACGGCCCGGCGCGGATTCATCCGGCGTGAAGCGGTTCCAACCTCGCGCCAGGCGGTTTCAATTGCAATGCATTGCGCCTGTAGCTGTAGGGCTTCAATCGCATTGCAACCGGTTTGCAGTTTCATTCTTCACCACAACACTTACCCGCGCTTCGGACCATCACATGCTGCAACAGGAAACGACTATTGTGAACAAGCTGGGGCTGCACGCACGTGCGTCGGCCAAGTTGACGCAACTCGCGGGCAACTACCAGGCGGAAATCTGGATGAGCCGTAACGGCCGCCGCATCAATGCCAAGAGCATCATGGGAGTGATGATGCTGGCCGCGGGCATCGGCAGCACGGTGTTGATCGAAACCGAAGGCGCCGACGAAAAGGAAGCCATGGACGCATTGCTGAAACTGATTGCCGATAAATTCGGCGAAGGTCAGTGAGTCACGCGTGCAGGTTGCGATCAGCAAGAACGCCGCGGCTATCCGCGGCGTTTTTTTTAGCGCGTGACAATAACGGAAACGATGCTGAACCAGGGCACGGGTGAGAGACGTGTCCGATTTTTCGTGCTGCGCTGCACACAGTTCCGACCGATGTGCATGGGGCGTGGAATTTATAATGACGACGAGAGTCTGAGAGCATTGCAGCGGTTTGCCGCGGCATCACACAACTAGAGGAGGTGCGCGTGTCGTTCACGCTGCATGGAATTCCCGTGTCACGCGGTATCGCCATCGGGCGGGCTTATCTGATCGCCCCGGCCGCACTCGACGTAGACCACTATTTGATCGAACCCGCCCAGATCGAGGGCGAGGTCGAGCGTTTTCGCGCGGCCCAGCAACACGTGCATCAGGAGCTCGACGCGTTGCGCGCCGATCTCGCGGCAGATGCGCCGAGCGAAATGGGCGCATTCATCAACGTTCATTCAATGATCCTGAACGATGCGATGCTCGTGCAGGAAACCATCGATCTGATCCGCACGCGCCGCTACAACGTGGAGTGGGCGCTGACCGAACAGCTTGAGCGTCTGTCGCGTCACTTCGACGATATCGAAGACGAATATCTGCGCGAGCGCAAAGCGGATATCGAACAGGTGGTCGAGCGCGTGCTGAAGGCGCTGGCGGGTGCGTCGGTCGCGCTGGTGGATGGCGCGCACGGCAGTTGCGACGAAATGATCGTGGTCGCGCATGACATCGCGCCGGCCGACATGATGCAGTTCAAAACGCAAACGTTTCAAGGTTTCGTCACCGACCTTGGCGGGCGCACGTCGCATACGGCGATCGTCGCGCGCAGTCTCGGCATTCCGGCCGCGGTTGGCGTGCAGCATGCGAGCGCGCTGATCCGCCAGGACGATCTGATCATCGTCGACGGCGATCATGGCATCGTGATCGTCGATCCGGCGCCGATCGTGCTGGAAGAGTATTCGTACCGGCAGAGCGAAAAGGCGCTGGAGCAGCGCAAGCTGCAACGGCTGAAGTTTTCGCCGACGCAAACGCTGTGCGGCACGCGGATCGAACTGTGCGCGAACATCGAGTTGCCGGAAGACGCGAAGGCCGCGGTCGATTCGGGCGCGACGGGCGTCGGCCTGTTCCGCACCGAGTTCCTGTTCATGAATCACAAGGACAGTCTGCCGGAAGAGGAGGAGCAGTTCGCCGCGTACCGCCGCGCGGTCGAGTTGATGAACGGGCTGCCGGTCACCATCCGCACGATCGACGTGGGCGCCGACAAGCCGCTCGACTCGATGAGCGGCGGCGACGGTTACGAAACCGCCGCGAACCCCGCATTGGGTCTGCGCGCGATTCGCTGGAGCCTGTCCGAGCCGCAGATGTTCCTCACGCAGTTGCGCGCGATTCTGCGCGCGTCGGCATTCGGCACGGTGAAGATTCTGATTCCGATGCTTGCCCACGCGCAGGAAATCGACCAGACGCTCGACCTGATTCGCGAGGCCAAGCGTCAACTGGACGACGCGGGCATGGCCTACGATCCGAACGTGCAGGTCGGCGCGATGATCGAGATTCCGGCGGCCGCGATCGCGTTGCCGTTGTTCCTGAAGCGGCTCGATTTCCTGTCGATCGGCACCAACGATCTGATTCAGTACACGCTGGCCATCGACCGGGCGGACAACTCGGTCGCGCATCTGTACGACCCGTTGCATCCGGCGGTGCTGCATCTGATCGCGTTCACGCTGCGCGAGGCGAAGCGTGCCGGCGTGCCGGTGTCGGTGTGCGGGGAGATGGCGGGCGATCCGGCGTTGACGCGCCTGCTGCTCGGCATGGGCCTCACCGAGTTTTCGATGCATCCGAGCCAGTTGCTGGTGGTCAAGCAGGAGGTGCTGCGCTCGCATCTGAAGACGCTGGAGAAACCGGTGGCGGATGTGCTGGCGTCGTTCGAACCGGAAGAGGTTCAGGCGGCGCTCAAGCGGGTCGCGCAGGTCTGATTCGTCGCGGTTCGCTGCTGAATGCAAAAACGCCGTACCTTTTCAGGTGCGGCGTTTTTTTATGTGCGGTTGCCTGATGTTCGCGGAAGTCTTGCCGTCCGGTATCGCGACCTTAAACCGGATGCGCTTGCCCACATACCGGGCAATCCGCTTGCCGTGCGATTCGCATGGTGGTCCATTCCATGCGCAGCGAGTCCAGCATCATCAGACGGCCGACCAGCGGCGTGCCGATGCCGCCGATCACGCGCAGCGCCTCGGCCGCCTGCATCGAGCCGATAATGCCGACGGTCGGTGCGAACACGCCCATCGTCGAACAGGCGACTTCCTCGAACGGCTGGTCTTCGGGGAACACGCACGCATAGCAGGGCGACGCCGGGTCGCGGAAATCGAAGGTGCTGATCTGGCCGTCGAAGCGCAGCGCCGCGCCGGACACCAGCGGCACGCCATGCTTCACGCACGCGCGGTTGATCGCGTGACGCGTCGCGAAGTTGTCGGTGCAATCGAGCACGACGGTGGCTTTTGGCACTTCGCGCTCGAGCCACGCATCGTCGACGCGCTCGGCTACCGCGTTCACCGCCACCTCGGGATTGATCCGGGCAAGGGCGTCGCGCCCGCTGTCCACTTTCAGACTACCGACCGATGCCGTCACGTGCAGGATCTGCCGCTGCAGGTTGGTCAGATCGACGGTATCGGCATCGACCAGCGTGATCCGGCCGACTCCCGCCGCCGCGAGATACATCGCCGCCGGTGAACCGAGGCCGCCTGCGCCGACGACGATCGCGTGCGCATCGATAAAACGCTGCTGCGCTTCGATGCCGATTTCATCGACGAGGATGTGGCGGGAATAGCGGAGGAGTTGATCGTCGTTCATGGCGGGGCGCGTGAATGGATCGCGCGATATGGAATGCGGCCGGAGGGTCTGCGATGCGCGTCGTGTCGATTTCGTTGTTATTTTAATCGCGCGAGGGAAATGACTGATGACGTGCGGGTGATACCGGGTGTCGTGCCCACGATGTTCCGCAGTCAGGACACCCGCTGAAGCTCAACGCGCTGACGTTCAAGGCGCCAGGCCGGCGGCGCGCTTTTCGCAAAGCGCGCCGCCGCTTGCCTCTTACTTGCCCGGCGCCGCCGCCGGCGCCGAAGCGCCCGGCACCGGTTGCGTGGGCTTCACCGCGACCGGCGCGGAGGCCGACGTTTCCGGCTTGTTCTGCGCGAGACGCCGTTCGCTCAGCGACTTCGACTCCTGAACCGGCTTGCCTTCGAGCTTGTTCAATGCCTGTTGCAGCATGAAGTCGTCGTTCGAGCCGAATTCCACCGGCTTGCGATCGCGGTCCTTCTGACGCTGTTCCGGCGTCTTCTTGTCGTTCTGTTCCTCGAGCAGACGCAGCTGTTCCATGCGATCCGCTTCGCGCTGTTCGGCTTCCTTCTTCTCGTTCGGATCCTGCGTATTCGCGAGGTGGTTCTGATAGTCCACTTCGCGGGTGACCAGCGCGTCGTCCGGATCGCCTTCGGCGTATTGATCGACCGCGATGTCAGGACGGATGCCCTTGTTCTGGATCGAACGGCCGCTCGGCGTGTAGTAGTACGCGGTGGTCAGACGCAGCGCGGTGTCCGCCGTCATCGGACGAACGGTTTGCACCGAGCCCTTGCCGAAGGTGGTCTTGCCGACGATCAGCGCACGGTGCTGATCCTGCAGCGCGCCCGCGACGATTTCCGATGCCGACGCGGAATAGGCGTTGGTCAGCACGATCATCGGCACGGTCTTGAAGATCGGCGCTTCGTCCTTCAGCGGATCGCTGTCGAAGGATTGCAGACGGTAGTTGTCGTAAGTGTCGCGATAGACCTGCTTCGAATCCGGGATCTGGCCGTTGGTCGACACCACCACCGAATCCGGCGGCAGGAACGCGCCGGCCACGCCGACCGCGCTTTGCAGCAGACCGCCGCCGTTGTTACGCAGATCGAGGATGAGGCCCTTCAGGTTCGGCTGCTGACGCGCGATGTCCTGCAGACGCGCGGCCAGATCCGGCGTGGTGCGTTCCTGGAAGCTCGTGATGCGGATGTACGCGTAGCCCGGCGCAAGAATCTTCATCTTGACCGACTGGACCTTGATGATCGCGCGCGTGACCGTGAGCGGGAACGTGCGGTCGTCGGTCTTGCGGAAGATCGTGAGCGTGACCTTGGTGCCCGGGTCGCCGCGCATCTGCTTGACCGCCTGGTCGAGCGTCATGCCGCGCACCGGCTTGTCGTTGATACGCGTGATCAGGTCGCCCGGACGGATGCCGGCGCGGAACGCGGGCGTGTCTTCGATCGGCGAGATGACCTTGATCAGGCCGTCTTCGGAAGAAATTTCAATGCCGAGACCCGCGAAGCGACCCTTGGTCTGCTCCTGCAGTTCTTCGTAATCGGTCTTGTCGAGATACGACGAGTGCGGGTCGAGGCTCGACACCATGCCCTTGATGGCGGCGGTGAGGAGCTTTTTGTCGTCGACCGGTTCGACGTATTCGTGCTTGATCTGCCCGAACACTTCGGCAAAGAGCCTGAGCTGATCCAGCGGCAGAGGCGTGGCGGCGTTGGCGGCGGCACTCGCGGGTTGCTGGGCCGAGGCCGAAAGTTGCAGGGTGGCAAATACGCCGGTAGCAAGGCCCGCGGCAATCAGGCCGATATTTTTCAGGTTCTTTCGCATAGAGTCTGTTGCGGTCGGAAGCGCGTGGCAGCGTCGATAAAGATGGGGACGGACAAGTATAACTGCACACCCGCCCACAAAGGGCGAGGTGCAGGCAATCGTGATTCGACAGCACGAGCCGGGCCTGGTTCGTGAGATCGTACCCGCGATGCCGAAATGATGTGCGCGAGGGAGCGCGGCGACGGGATATGGCGTGAACCTGACCGCCACGTGGCCGGGACATGGCCGCGCCGCAAGCGGGGAGGTCGAAATGAAAATCGGGACGAAGGCCGTGGTGTTGGCCCTCGTCCCGACTATGAGGCGAGGTGGTTCGAGCAGTGGTTCGAGAGGCGACGCGATCCATCGAGCCGGCATCGAGCAGGCCGGCGGCGGCCTGGATTCAACCTCTGAAGCAGTGAGTCAGCGAGTCAGTGAATCGGTGACTCAGCCCGCCTTGCCCTGGCTTGCGACCGCGGCTTGCGCCTTGGCGATCGCTTCCTGGTCGCCGAGGTAGTAGTGCTTGACCGGCTTCAGGTTTTCGTCGAGTTCGTAGACGAGCGGCACGCCGTTCGGAATGTTCAGCCCGACGATGTCTTCGTCCGACACGTTGTCGAGGTACTTCACCAGCGCGCGGATCGAATTGCCGTGCGCGGCGATCACGACCTTGCGGCCCGACTTGATGGCCGGCGCGATCGACTCGTTCCACAGCGGCAGCACGCGCGCGACCGTGTCCTTCAGGCATTCGGTGAGCGGCAACTGTTCGCGCGGCACCTTGGCGTAGCGCGGGTCGCCGTACGGCGCGCGTTCGTCTGTGGCTTCCAGCGACGGCGGCGGCGTGTCGTAGCTACGACGCCAGACCAGCACCTGCTCGTCGCCGAACTTCGCGGCGGTCTCGGCCTTGTTCAGGCCCGACAGCGCACCGTAATGACGCTCGTTCAGGCGCCACGAGTGCACCACCGGCAGGTACATCAGATCCATCTTGTCCTGCACGTGCCACAGCGTGCGGATCGCGCGCTTGAGCACCGACGTGTACGCGATGTCGAACGTGTAGCCCGAATCCTTCAGCAGCACGCCCGCCTGCTGCGCTTCCCGATTGCCCTGCTCGGTGAGGTCGACGTCGACCCAGCCGGTGAAGCGGTTTTCCTTGTTCCACGTCGATTCGCCGTGGCGGATGAGAACGAGTTTGTACATGAGATTGCCGGTCGGTAGTGAGGAAGCGGTAGCGCGCTGCGAGGGCTCCTTCGGTGGAGCGTCGCCATCGCGTCAAACGGTTATTTTATAATGGCTGGATTGCCCTTTTCGATTTCTCTCTTTTTCGGCGGATTTTCCGTGAAGTTTTTCACTGATTACACAAACCTTGTACTGATCGCGATCGTCCTTATCTCTGGTGGGTTGCTGCTGTGGCCGACGATCAGCCGGCGCGGCCGCGGTGGCCTGTCGGCCGCCGAAGCCACCCAGTTGATCAACCGGCGCAATGCGGCGGTGATCGACCTGCGGTCGTCCGCCGACTTCGCCAAGGGGCATCTGCCCGCGGCGCGGCACCTTGAATTCGCCGAGTTGCAAGCGAAAGTCGCGCAACTCGTGAAGAACAAGAGCAACCCGGTGCTGCTGGTTTGCCAGACCGGCCAGCAGTCGAACAAGGCAGCGCGTATCGTGCAGGATGCAGGGTATGCCGAAGTCCATGTTCTCGAAGGCGGTGTCGACGCCTGGCAGAAAGCCGGTATGCCGGTGGTGAAACAAGGAGCAGCCAAGTGAACAAAGTGATCATGTACAGCACCCAGGTGTGCCCGTATTGCCAGATGGCCGAACGTCTTTTAAAGTCGCGCGGCGTCGAGCACGTTGAGAAGGTACTGATCGACAAGGACCCGGCCCGTCGTGAGGAAATGATGACCCGGACCGGTCGTCGCACGGTGCCGCAGGTGTTCATCGGCGAGACGCACGTCGGCGGGTACGACGACCTGTCCGCGCTCGATCGCGCGGGCGGTTTGATGCCGCTGCTCGAAACCGCCTGAATTCGCGCGCCGTCCGGCGCGCGAGGGCGGGTGAAACACAAGCCGGCGCAGTCTGGCCCGATCCGGGCAAGTCGCGCGCCGCATCGATCTGGCGGCTCATGCACGCATGGGCCGCCGTTACGCATACCTATCAGGGAATCACTTCATCATGTCCGACGAGAATAACCAGCCGTTCTTCAACATCCAGCGCATCTACCTGAAGGACATGTCGCTCGAGCAGCCGAATTCGCCGGCCATTTTCCTCGAGCAGGAAATGCCGTCGGTCGAAGTGGAAGTCGACGTGAAGGCCGAGCGCCTCGCCGACACCGTGTTCGAAATCCTCGTCACCGGCACGGTGACGGCCAAGGTGTCGGACAAGGTCGCGTTCCTGATCGAAGCCAAGCAAGCCGGCATTTTCGACATCCGCAATATTCCGGCGGAGCAGATCGATCCGCTCGTCGGCATCGCTTGCCCGACCATTCTGTTCCCGTACCTGCGCTCGAACATCGCCGACGCCATCACGCGCGCCGGTTTCCCGCCGATCCACCTCGCCGAGATCAACTTCCAGGCGCTGTACGAGCAACGCCTCGCGCAGATGGGCGGCCAGGAAGGCGCGGCGCAGAACGGCGTCACGCACTAAGTGTCCGAGGCAGTGCCGGCTATGAAGGTTGCTGTTCTCGGCGCCGGCGCATGGGGCACAGCCCTCGCCGGCCATCTGGCCTTACGGCACGACACGGTCTTGTGGGCGCGCGAAGCCGCGCTCATCGCTGACCTCTCCACTTCGAAGGAAAACGCCCGCTATCTGGCGGGCGTTGCTTTACCTGCATCGCTTCGGTATGAAGCGGATCTGAACGCAGCGCTCGACCATGCGCTCGGCGACGACGCGTTGTGCGTCGTGGCTACGCCGGTGGCGGGCTTGCGCGGTCTGTTCCAGGCCATGCGCGATGCGGGCAAGGTTCCCGCGCAGGTGGTGTGGCTGTGCAAGGGTTTCGAAGCCGATTCGCAGTTGCTGCCGCATCAGGTGGTGGCCGCGGAACTGGCGGGGCACGCCAGCAACGGCGTGCTGTCCGGTCCGAGTTTCGCGCGCGAAGTGGGGCAGGGCCTGCCGGTCGCGTTGACCATCGCGAGCGGCTCGGCGGCGTGCCGCGAACGCACGGTCGCCGCGTTTCATCACGGTGCGATGCGCATCTATACCGGCGACGACGTCGTCGGTGTGGAAGTGGGCGGCGCGGTGAAGAACGTGCTGGCCATCGCCACGGGTATCGCGGACGGTCTCGGTCTCGGTCTGAACGCGCGCGCCGCGCTGATCACGCGCGGTCTCGCCGAAATGTCGCGCCTCGGCGTGACGCTCGGCGGACGGGCGGAAACGTTCACGGGCCTCACGGGCCTCGGCGATCTGATTCTCACGGCCACCGGCGACCTGTCGCGCAATCGCACGGTCGGCGTGCAACTCGCCGCGGGCCGTACGCTCGACGACATCCTCGGCGGTCTCGGTCACGTGGCCGAAGGCGTGCGTTGCGCGCAGGCGGTGCTGGCCATCGCCCGCGCGCATGCGATCGACATGCCGATCACGCAGGCGGTCTGCGCGGTGCTGTTCGACGGCGTAGCCCCGCGCGACGCCGTCAGCGCGCTGCTGCGGCGTGACTCCAAAGCGGAATAAGTGTTGTCTATCAGTCGTTTAGCGCGCAACACGCGCTGAACGGCTGCCTCCTTCCGTGGTCCACGTTGATATCGACGCTTCGGAACCACGAGGTTTTCCCCATGACCCGTTTCAATCGTTGCACGCTGGAAGCGCGTGCGGTCGACATCACCACGCTCGACGTGGATGCGATCGTCAATGCCGCGAATACATCCTTGTCAGGTGGCGGCGGAGTGGACGGCGCGATTCATCGCGCGGCCGGCAAGGAGTTGCTGCGCGAATGCGAAACGCTCGGCGGGTGCGCAACCGGCGACGCGAAGCTCACACGCGGGTATCGACTGCCGGCCCGCTACGTGATTCACGCGGTGGGACCGGTCTGGCGCGGCGGCGTGCACGGCGAAGCGGATCTGCTCGCGTCCTGCTATCAGCGCGCGCTGGAAGTCGCGCGCGAGGCGCAGTGCACGAGCATCGCGTTCCCCGCGATCAGTTGCGGCATCTACCGTTTTCCCGCCGATCAGGCCGTGCAAATCGCCGTGGCCACCGTGCTCGACATGTTGCCGCGCGCACCGCTTATCGAGCGTGTGGTGTTCGCGTGTTTCGACGACGCGATGCTCGCGCGCTACGAAGCTGAATTGAAACGCCGTCAGGCGCCGCCGTCGAAGCCGGTCTGACGCCACGCTTCGAACACCACGATCGCGACCGTATTCGACAGATTCAGACTGCGGTTGCCCGGCCGCATGGGCAGACGCACGCGCTGCGGGGCATCGAAACGGTCGAGCACGGCGTCCGGCAGTCCGCGCGTTTCGGCGCCGAACACGAACCAGTCGCCGGTCTGGAACGCATGCTCGTGAAAGCGGCCCGAGCCGCGCGTGGTGAACGCGAACATGCGCGCCGGGTCCGGCGTTTCCTTCGCGATGAACGCGTCCCAATCGGCATGCACGTTCATTTGCGCGTATTCGTGATAGTCGAGGCCGGCGCGGCGCAGCTTGGCGTCGTCGAGCGGAAAGCCGAGCGGCTCGATCAGATGCAGCCGCGCGCCGGTATTGGCGCACAGGCGGATCACATTGCCGGTGTTCGGCGGGATTTCGGGTTCGACGAGAACGACATTGAACATGATGGGACCGGGTGGGGATTAGTTTTTCGGGGTGCGCAGCGCGACGAAGTTGGTGACGCGCCGGGCGCCGGCGGCCTTCAGCGTGCGTGCAAGCGCTTCGAGCGTGGCGCCGGTCGTCATCACGTCGTCGACGATGCCGACGTGCAGGCCGTCGATGCTCGCGTTCACCGTGAACGCCTGACCGACGTTCAGCCGCCGCGCATCGAGATCGAGGCGCGACTGCGGCACGGTGTGGAGCACTCGCCGCGACAATGTGGCGTCGCTGCACACGTTCAGCAGTCGAGCCAGCGGCCGCGCGATCTGCCACGCCTGGTTGTAGCCGCGCTCGACCAGACGTTGCCGCGCCAGCGGCACCGGCGCGATTACGTCCGGCAGATCCGCCGCCCCGTGCGACGCGTCCAGCACAAGCCGCGCGAGACGTCGCGCGAACTCGTGAGCGAGCATCAACCGGGCGCGGAATTTCAGACCGACGGCCAGCGTATCGAGCGGTGCGCGGTAGTCGGCCAGCGCGAAAGTCGCGTCGAACGGCGGCGGCGTGGCGACACAATCGGCGCACACGTACCGCTGCGTGCGAGTCGTCCGACGCATGGACCCGGACGTGAACTCAGACCGGAAGGCGGACGCGAGCGGCGCCGCGCACACGGTGCAGCGCATGCGGCACTCGTTCCAGTACGCGTCGTCGCAGCTCGCACATAGGGTCTTCTGCGACAAATTGCCGCACAAAGCGCACAGGTTCGGCAAGGTAGCCTGCAGCACGCGTGGCCACGCCGAACGCAGACCTCGCGCAAAACGCGCGAAGCCGCTGCCGGAAGACGAGGAAAATGATTGGAGTGCCACGATCGGCGCGCCCGTAAAGGCCGTCCCGCTGAATCGAAGGAAACGAACGAGTATACTTCGTGCTCTACGCCAGCACGACACCCATGTCCCCAACTTCCGCTCAATCTGGCCGTCCGGCCTACGATGCCGTGCGTCTTCGGCGCATTTTCGACCGCCGCGCAGCGACCTTCGACGACGTCGCGTTCCTGCCGCGCGAGATCGCGCAACGCATGCGCGAGCGTCTGGACTACATCAAGGTCACGCCTGCGAGCGTGCTCGACGCCGGCTGCGGCGCGGGCGAGGACATTCCCGCGCTGCGCGAGCGTTTCCCCGAGGCGCCGGTGTTCGGCACCGATCTGTCGCGTGGCATGCTGGCCCGCGCGCTGCATCACGATGCCGGCGACACGAGCTGGCGGCGGTTCCTGCCCGCATCGCTCGGCAAGGCGCTCGGCGCTCGCGGACCGCGCTTCGCGCAAGCCGACTTTTCGGCGCTGCCCTTCGCGGCCGGCGCCTTCGAATTCATCTGGTCCAACCTGGCGCTGCACTGGCACTCGCGGCCCGATCTCGTGTTTCCCGAATGGCAGCGCGTGCTCAAGGTCAACGGTCTGCTGATGTTCAGCACGCTCGGCCCCGACTCGCTCAAGGAGTTGCGCGGCGCGTACGCGGAGGTCGAGGCCGCGCACGGCATCGGCGCGCGCAAGCACGTGATCGATTTCGTCGATATGCACGACCTGGGCGACATGCTGGTGGAGAGCGGCTTCGAGATTCCGGTGATGGACCAGGAGGTGCTCACCATCACCTACAAGTCCCCGGAATCCCTGCTCGCCGATGTGCGGCGCTGGGGTGCGTATCCGTTCGAGCGAGCCGCCGCGAACGGCGCCGCACGCCGGCTGCACAAGGCTTTGCTGGCGGCGCTCGAAGCGCGCCGGCGCGCCGACGGTACCATCGCGCTGACCTTCGAGGTGATCTACGGACACGCGTGGAAGGCCGTGCCGCGCACCACGGCGGAAGGACATGGCATCGTGCGGATCGAAGACATCGGACGCGGTTCGTCGCGGAATCGTTGAAGCGGTAAAGAGGCCATTTGTTATGTCTGAAATTTCCGCTTCAAAAGACACCTGAAAGCTGTGTAAAAATGGCGCGAAGGCTTGTCGCAGCGGGCTTTCAGGCCGATCGGGGCTTGCTTGTGGATGCTCTGGATCGCGCCTATAATGCGTCAGTTTGTCGTCCGAAGTCCCCACATTCGGGCGGCGAGTCCAAGGTTAAGGGCAGCATGGAGAGGAGACTCGGTCGTGATCGCGTGGCCCGTTTGAATGGCCGCGCAACATGACCGGATGCGCATGACCGGAGGCGGTGATTCGCGGGAGGCAGCGATGGAAGCATCCAATCTGCTGGCGGATTCAGAACCAGTTCTGAAAGACTGGACCATGAAACGCAACTGCTCGATATCGCCGCGGCAGTTCGTATGTTTCTACATGTCGCTTGCGTTGTTCTCGTTGGCCATTGCTTTCATGCTGGTGCTGGTCGGCGCGTGGCTGGTGTTGCCGTTCACCGGTATCGAATTGCTGGCGGTGGGTATCGCGTTTGCCATATATGCGCGTCATGCTGTCGATTACGAGCGCATCCGGTTGTTTCCGAACCGGCTCGTGATCGAACAGGTGAGCGCCGAGCAGCTCACGCAGTTCGAATTCAATCCGCGGTGGGTGCGGATCGAGCCGGGCGCAACGCCGCGTGACCAGATCAAACTGGTCTCGCGCGGCCAGACGATCATGATCGGGCAACACCTCGCGCAGTATCGGCGCGCGCAGTTCGCAGGCGAATTGCGTATGTGGCTCACGCGTTGTTAGATGCGTTGAGACGCGCGGCGTTCAAGGGGAGCGCGAGCCAGCCTGTCGGCGGGGTCGAGGGTTTGAATGGAAATTTTGGGTAAGGAAGCTATGAAAACAATCAAGCGAGCCCTCATGGGTGTGCTGGCGACGAGCGGTCTGCTTTTCGCCGGTGCGGCCCTGGCAGTGGGCGATGTCCCGGGCGGCCCTGCCGTCAACGAGATCAATCTCCAGCCGCCTGCGACGAAAATCGCTGAGGAGCTTTTCAGCCTCCACATGTTCATGCTGGTTCTTTGCCTGGTGATCTTCGTCGGCGTGTTCGGCGTGATGTTCTATTCGATTTTCGCGCACCGCAAATCGAAAGGTCACAAGGCATCTAATTTCCACGAAAGCACCACGGTCGAAATCATCTGGACGATCGTGCCGTTCATCATCGTCGTGTTGATGGCGCTCCCGGCCACCAAGACCGTCGTTGCGATGAAGGACACCACGAATGCCGACGTCACCATCAAGGTCACCGGCTATCAGTGGAAGTGGGGCTACGACTACGTGAAGGGTCCGGGCGAAGGCATCAGCTTCCTGTCCACGCTGGCTACGCCGCGCGCGCAGACCGATGGCCGCGAACCGATTTCCACCACGTATCTGCAGGAAGTCGACAACCCGCTGGTCGTTCCGGTCGGCAAGAAGATCCGCATCATCACCACCGCGAACGACGTGGTCCACTCCTGGTACGTGCCGGCTTTCGGCGTGAAGCAGGACGCGATTCCGGGTTTCGTGCGCGACACGTGGTTCAAGGCTGAGAAGACCGGCACGTTCCGCGGCTTCTGTACCGAACTTTGCGGCAAGGAACACGCGTTCATGCCGGTCGTGGTCGAGGTGCTCTCCACCGACGACTACGCGAAGTGGGTCGACACGCAAAAAGCGAAAATGGCCGCCGGCCAGGACGATCCGAACAAGACCTACACGATGGCCGAGCTGATGGAGCGCGGCGGCAAGGTGTACGCGTCGAACTGCGCGGTGTGCCACCAGCCGACCGGCAAGGGCGCGGGCGCATTCCCGGCGCTCGACGGCAGCAAGGTCGCCAATGGCCCGATCGCCGAACACGTCAGCATCGTGCTGAAGGGCAAGGCGGCCATGCCTTCCTGGGCGCCGACCTTGAACGACGTCGAAATCGCCTCGGTGATCACGTTCGAACGTAACTCGTGGGGCAACCACACCGGCGATATTCTCCAGCCGAAGCAGGTGGCCGACGCCCGTAACGGCAAAATGCCGGAAGGCGGCAACCACGTAGCCGACGCGGGCGCGGCAGCCAGCGGCGCCGAAGCGGCTTCGGGCGCGGCGGCGGCATCGGGCGCGGCTTCCGGCGCGGACGCGGCGGCAGCAGCTTCTTCCGACACTGCAGCGGGCACGCAAGCCGCGCTGCCGGCCAGCATTTACTTCGACACCGGCAAGAGCACGCTGCCGGCCGACGCGAAAGCGGCGGTCGACGCGGCCGCCGCCTACGCGAAGGCCCACCCGGATGCGAAATTCACGCTGTCGGGCTTCACCGACGCCACCGGTTCCGCCGATGTCAACGCGAAGCTCGCGAAGACTCGCGCGGAAGCCGTGCGCGACGCGCTGAAGGCAGCGGGCATTGCCGAAGACCACATTATTTTAAAGAAGCCGGAAACGATCACGGGCGGCAGCGACGCGAAAGAAGCCCGGCGTGTTCAAATCAGTCCGGCCGCCTGACGTGTTCATGGTCAGCACCGCAGTATTCGCTTTAGGAGATAGTCATGTCTAGCATCGGACACGATGTAGTCGCAGGCCACGAGCACGTGCACGGCGACCATGCCCACGAAACGCCGCACGGCTGGCGTCGTTGGCTGTTCGCAACCAATCACAAGGACATCGGTACGCTGTACCTGATCTTCTCGTTCACCATGTTCCTCTCCGGGGGCGTGATGGCGCTGATGATCCGTGCCGAACTGTTCGAACCGGGTCTGCAGATCATGCGGCCCGAGTTCTTCAATCAGCTCACCACGATGCACGGGCTGATCATGGTGTTCGGCGCGATCATGCCGGCCTTCGTCGGCTTCGCGAACTGGATGGTGCCGCTGCAGATCGGCGCATCGGACATGGCGTTCGCGCGCATGAACAACTTCAGCTTCTGGCTGCTGCCGGTGGCCGCGGTGCTGCTGGTCGGTTCGTTCTTCGCGCCGGGTGGCGCGACCGCCGCCGGCTGGACGCTGTACGCGCCGCTCTCCACGCAGATGGGCCCGGGCATGGACTTCGCGATTTTCGCGGTCCACTTGATGGGTGCTTCGTCGATCATGGGCGGGATCAACATCGTCGTGACGATCCTGAACATGCGCGCGCCCGGCCTCACGCTGATGAAGATGCCGATGTTCGTCTGGACGTGGCTGATCACCGCGTACCTGCTGATCGCCGTGATGCCGGTTCTGGCGGGAGCGATCACCATGGTGCTGTTCGATCGCCATTTCGGCACGTCGTTCTTCAACGCGGCAGGCGGCGGCGACCCGGTCATGTACCAGCACATCTTCTGGTTCTTCGGGCACCCCGAGGTGTACATCATGATCTTGCCGGCGTTCGGGATCGTGTCGCAGGTGATTCCGGCGTTCTCGCGCAAGCCGCTGTTCGGCTATAGCTCGATGGTGTACGCCACGTCGTCGATCGCGATTCTGTCGTTCATGGTGTGGGCGCACCACATGTTCGCCACCGGCATGCCGGTGACGGGCCAGCTGTTCTTCATGTACGCGACGATGCTGATCGCCGTGCCGACGGGCGTGAAGGTGTTCAACTGGGTCGCGACGATGTGGCGCGGTTCGCTGAGCTTCGAAACACCCATGCTGTTCGCGGTCGGCTTCCTGATCGTGTTCACGTTCGGCGGTCTCTCGGGTCTGATGCTGGCCATGGCGCCGCTCGACATCCAGTATCACGGGACTTACTTCGTGGTCGCGCACTTCCACTATGTGCTGGTGGCCGGTTCGCTGTTCGCGCTGTTCTCCGGCTGGTACTACTGGGCGCCGAAGTGGACCGGCTGGATGTACAACGAAACGCGCGGCAAGATCCACTTCTGGGCGTCGATGTTCTTCTTCAACCTCGCGTTCCTGCCGATGCACTTCGTCGGTCTCGCAGGCATGCCGCGTCGTTACGCCGACTACCCGGCGCAGTTCACGGACTGGAACCAGGTGATCTCGATCGGCGCATTCGGCTTCGGTCTGGCGCAGGTGTACTTCCTGTTCGCCGTGGCGCTGCCCGCCTATCGCGGCGGCGGTGAACTCGAGAAAGCCAGCGACAAGCCGTGGGACGGCGCAACGGGCCTCGAATGGACCGTGCCGAGCCCGGCTCCGTTCCACACGTTCGAAAACCCGCCGACCGTCGAATAAGACGGCATGGGGGAGGCAACCGGTTTCTGCTGCGCGGCGCGCTTGTTTCAGTGATGGCCGCGCGCGGAACCGGGGCAGTCTGAGCGGCTGCCACCGTAGTCACAAAAGTATTCAGACAAAGCGAGCATGACGCGCAATCCACAGGAAAGACGTACGCCGGAGCAGATTCGAGCGGGCAACAGGCGGATTGGCTGGGTGATGTTCGCGATCGCCGCGGTCTTTTTCGCTAGCGTCATCATCAAGCAGCGATTTTTCACCTGACGCGGCCGCGGCAGTCTGTACGCAGGTTTGTTGAGGATTGAGATGTCGACGCAACCGCCGGCGCAGGCCGACCGCTCTTTTAACCGTTCGATGCTGATCAAGCTGTTCGTCGTCGCGTTGATGATGTTCGGTTTCGGTTTCGCACTGGTGCCGATGTACCGCGCGATCTGCCAGATCACCGGCATCAACAATCTCGTGCAGCGTGATGCCACGGCGCGCGAGGCGAAGAATACGCAGGTCGACATGAGCCGCACGATTTCGATCGAGTTCGATGCGAACGCGCGCGGCCCGCTGGGTTTCAAGCCGGAGCAACGCAGTCTCGACGTGCATCCGGGCGAAGTGACAACGGTGATGTATGAAGTCAGCAACGAACAGGCGCGCACGATTCAGGCGCAGGCCATTCCGAGCTACGCGCCGAAGCAGGCCACCGAGTACTTCAAGAAGATCGAATGCTTTTGCTTTACGCAGCAGACGTTGACGGCGAATCAGACGAAGCGGATGCCGGTGGTGTTCGTGGTCGATCCGAAGCTGCCGAAGGATGTGAAGACGATCACGCTGTCGTACACGTTTTTTGAATTGAATACGCCGGCCGCTGCGGCGCCTGGCGGTGCGTCGCCCGCGGCTAACACGGCCAACTCAGCGGCCAATTCAGCGACAAACGCGGCGGCAGCCACGGCGAATCCCGCCTGAGCGCCGCCAGTCGGACGAAGGAGCGCGGCACACGATGAGCGATAACGGCAGCACCCCGCGCAAGAGCAGTTTCGGTCAGTCGATGCGTGCCGTGTTCTGGTCGTTCTTCGGAGTACGCAAGCGGCGCGATCTGGAAGCGGACGCCACGCAGTTGAATCCGCTGCATGTCGTCGCGGCGGCATTGATCGGGGCGGCGATTTTTATCGGCGTGCTGATCCTGATCGTGCGGGCGGTGGTGGGTTGAGATTGGCGCACGCGCAGCGGACGCAACAAGGGTGAAGGGCGCGGCAGCGCCCGGGAATTAGAGTGAAGCGGTGCGGTATCGACGCGCCGCCGAGGATACAGCCGGAGATTCCGGAACAACTGGACTGAAGTGGAGAATCAAGAATGAGCGGTCAAAACGAGAGCCCGTACTACTTCGTACCGCATCCGTCGCGGCATCCGATCAGCGCCGCTGCCGGATTGCTGGTCATGCTCGGATCGCTTGCGGCCTGGATCAACGAACACGAGCTGGCACCGATCGGCGTCGTGGTCGGCTTGTTGTGGCTGCTCTTTACGCTGTGGCACTGGTTCGGCGACGCGATTGCCGAGTCGGAAGGCGGCATGTACGGCAAGAACGTCGACAAGTCGTACCGCTGGAGCATGAGCTGGTTCATCTTTTCCGAAGTGATGTTCTTCGGTGCGTTCTTCGGCGCGCTGTTCTACGCGCGTGAAATTGCGCTGCATCAACTGGGCAGCCTCGACTACAAGCTAATCTGGCCGGACTTCTCGGCGGTGTGGCCGAACAACGGCCCGGCAGCGCTGGTGTCGACCTTCAAGTCGATGCAACCGTGGCCGGTGCCGACCATCAACACGGCGCTGCTGCTGTCCTCGGGCGCGACGCTGACGGTGTCGCACCACGCGCTGCGCGAGGATCATCGCAAGAAGGCGATCGGCTGGCTGGCGGCAACGCTGGTGCTGGGCGTCTGCTTCCTGTTCCTGCAGGCATTCGAGTATTACCACGCATATAACGAACTGAATCTGACGCTCGCTTCGGGCGTGTACGGCTCCACGTTCTTCCTGCTGACGGGCTTCCACGGTTTCCACGTGTTCCTCGGCGGCACGATGCTGGCGGTGGTGCTGGTGCGGATGATTCGCGGCCACTTCACGGCGGATCATCACTTCGCGTTCGAAGGTGCGGCGTGGTACTGGCACTTTGTGGACGTCGTGTGGCTCGGGCTGTACGTCGTCGTCTACTGGCTGTAACGCGGTCGGATAGTCTTCTGGCCCGCGCGCTTCATCCGGCGATTCGGAGCGTGTGCGGGTTCTGCGCGGTGTCTTGCAGGATAGTCCTGCAAGATGCGGCGCACAGGCAGTCAGCAAAGCACGCAAGCGGCGCCGCCCTCGACCCAGTCAGGGCGGCGTTTTGTTTGGCAGCGCGAAAATGCGGATGATGGAAGGAAAACGAGGGCGATCGAACGAGCAACCAAGCAGACAGGTGGCGGCAATTGACGGCGGCCGAACGCAAACCAATGCAGCACAGCGCAAACCAATGCGCTGCGTTTTATCCGCCGGCTTTAACGCCCGTACGGAATCCCGGTCGACTGAATCCAGCCCATCCAGTGTGCGAACAGGATGAACAGGAACAGCGAGATCGACAGGCCCACCCGGGTGGCGAGCGACCAGACCATCCGCTTGGTTTTGCCCTTGTCATGCATCATGAAATACAGCGCCGACACCATGCTGGCGATGATCAGGACGAAGGCGATGGGAACGAGAATGTGCATGGAACCAGCTAAAACCCGTAAGCGCAGAGGCAAGACGTTTATTATCTCACCGCACGCGGGCGTTTGCCGCAGCTTCCGGGCGATGTCCGAAGCCGCGTCGTACGGACCCAAGGCGGAGCGTACGCGATGAAATTCCGCCTGATTCCCGCGTTGCTGATTCTGCTCGTGATGGCGGTCACGCTGCGGCTCGGCTTCTGGCAGCGCGATCGCGCGCATCAGAAGGAGGCGCTCGAGGCGCGTATCACGCAGTTCGAGAATGCGCCGGCGCTCACGCTGGGCAGCGCGCCGGTCGAACTGAAGGACGTCGAATTTCATCGGGTGAAAGCGCGCGGCCGGTTCGTCGCGGACAAGGTCGTGTACCTCGATAATCGTCCGTATAACGATCAGCCGGGTTTTTACGTCGTGATGCCTTTTAAACTGGCCGACGGCGGCGTCGTGCTGGTCAATCGCGGCTGGTTGCCGCGCAACATGAGCAACCGCGAGACCATTGCGCCTTACAGTACGCCGCAGGGCGATGTGGAAATCGAAGGTATCGCGCGAGCCGATGCGTCGCGCGCTTTCGAATTGGGGCAGGGTGGGTCGGCCGCGCATCAACTGATCCGGCAGAATCTCGACATCGCCGCGTATGCCGCCGAAACCGGCTTGCCGCTGCGGCCGTTCGTGATCCAGCAGTCGAGCGACGATGGCGACAAACTGGTGCGCGACTGGCCCGCGCCGGACAACGGCGTCGAACGCAATTACGGCTATATGTTCCAGTGGTGGGGCATGGCGGCCGCGGCGCTCGCGTTCGGCCTGTATGCCGCGCGCCGGGCGGCGAAGAAGGCGCCCGCGCCCAGCGCTTGAGGTAGCTTGATATCAGGCAGCAACGCGCCGCACAGTGCATCGCCGCAGAACGCGGCGACACCTGGCGAAACGCAGCGCAGCACAGCACACGTGGCTTGCCCGACCTGTCCGAGGTCCGCAACGCAAACCGCGCAATCATTGAAGTGAGGTCCCGTAGTGTCGACGCAATCACCCCGTACGCCGCCAGCCGGCCAGAACGCCACGCCGCGAGCGATGCCCGGCCAACCCAACGGCAAGGGCTCGTGGGAGCGCGGCCGCTGGGTCCTGCTGCTGCTCGCGCTCATCTGCGCGGCGCCGATCGCCGTGTCGTACTTCACGTACTACGTGATCAAGCCGGCCGGCGGCAAGACCAACTACGGCACGCTGGTCGAGCCGCAGCGGCCGATTCCGGAATCGCTGGTGGTGACCGGCGAGGACGGCAAACCGCTCAAGCTCGCATCGCTGCGCGGCCACTGGCTGATGATCTCGGTCGACAGCAGCACCTGCGACAAAGCGTGCGTCACCAAGCTCTACTTCATGCGACAAATCCGCACAGCCCAGGGCCCGGAACGCGAGCGCGTCATGCAGGTGTGGCTGCGCACCGATGCAGGCAACGTCGCCGACGTGATACAAAAGGCGTATCCCGACACCGACATGCTGATCGCCGATCCGGCTCAGGTGGCCGCATGGCTGCCGACCGACACCGGCACGCAGTTGACCGACCACATCTTCCTGGTCGACCCGAACGGCAATCTGATGATGCGTTTCCCGAAAGATCCGAACCCGAGCAAGATCAAGGGCGACGTGACCAAGCTGCTCAAGTGGTCGACCATCGGTTGATGCCGCAACAAAGGTAAGCAAGATGTTCGTATTGCAATTGGCCCTGATCGGCTTGTGTATCGCGTTGTTGCCGCTGTCCTACGTATGGGTCAAGGCGGACGACAACAAATTCCGCAAGCTGGTCTGGCTCACCACTTTCCTGACGCTCGATCTGGTGATGTTCGGCGGCTTCACGCGCCTCACCGATTCCGGACTCGGCTGTCCCGACTGGCCGGGGTGTTACGGCACGTCGTCGCCGTTCATCGCGCATGCGGCGATCAGCGCCGCGCATCAACTGATGCCCACCGGCCCGGTCAGCATGACGAAGGCGTGGATCGAGATGATCCACCGCTACTTCGCGATGGCGATCGGCGTGCTGATCATCGCGCAGACGATCATCGCGTGGACGGCGCGTATCAAGCGGCGTCCGCTGCACGTGTCGCCGTGGTGGCCGACGTCGCTGCTGCTGCTGATCCTCGTGCAGGGCGCGTTCGGCGCGTGGACCGTGACGATGAAGCTGCAACCGGTCATCGTGACGACGCACCTGCTGCTCGGTCTCGCGCTGCTCGGCACGCTGGGCTGGCTGGCCGCGCGGCAAACGCCGCTGCCGGCCTACGAGCCCGAGGCGGCGCGCTGGCGCGCGGCCGCGCTTGCCGGACTCGTGCTGCTGATCGCACAGATCGCGCTGGGTGGCTGGGTCAGCACGAACTACGCCGTGCTCGCCTGCACCGACTTCCCGACCTGCAACGGCCAATGGATTCCGCCGATGGACTTCGCGCACGGCTTCCACCTGTGGCGCGCGCTCGGCATGACCGGCGACGGCGACATGATCACGCAGGACGCGCTGGTGGCGATACACTGGACGCATCGTACGTTCGCGATCGTGGTGGTCGCGTATCTCGCGTGGTTCGCGTTGAAACTGCGCCGTTTCGAGTCGCTGCGACGGCCCGCGAACGGCGTGCTGCTGGTGGTGCTGCTCCAGTTCATCACCGGGTTGTCGAACATCGTTCTGCAATGGCCGTTGCCCATTGCGGTCGCGCATAACGGCGGGGCCGCGATCATGCTGCTGCTGCTCGTTATGTTAAACTTTCGGATCGCTTATAGCCGTCCCGGCCGCGCCGTGCTCCCCGCGCGCGATGCCGCGCCAGCGTGACCCCACATGGACAGCACAACACTCTCCCAACATCCCGGTAGCCGGGTCTCCCAGTACATCGCCCTGACCAAGCCGCGCGTCACGCAACTCGCCGTGTTCTGCGCTGTCATCGGCATGTTCCTGTCCACGCCCGGCATGGTGCCGTGGACCGTGCTGATCGGCGGTACCGTCGGCATCTGGCTGCTGGCCGGCGCCGCATTCGCCATCAATTGCCTCGTCGAACAGAAGATCGACGCGAAGATGCGCCGCACGTCGTGGCGTCCATCGGCGCGCGGCGAAATCACGCCCGTGCAGATCCTGTCGTTTTCGGCCGTGCTCGGCGGCCTCGGCATGTGGACGCTTTACACGTTCGCGAATCCGCTGACCATGTGGCTGACCATCGCCACGTTCGTCGGCTATGCCGTCATCTATACGCTGTTGCTGAAGCCGGCCACACCGCAGAACATCGTGATCGGCGGCGCGTCGGGCGCGATGCCGCCGGCCCTCGGCTGGGCCGCGGTCACCGGTCACGTACCGGGCGACGCGTGGATTCTGGTGCTGATCATCTTCGTGTGGACGCCGCCGCATTTCTGGGCGCTCGCGCTGTATCGCCGCAAAGACTACGAAAACGCCGGCCTGCCGATGTTGCCGAACACGCATGGCGAGCAATACACGCGTCTGCATATTCTGCTGTACTCGGTGATCCTGTTCGCGGTCACCATGATGCCGTTCATCTCGGGCATGAGCGGCGCGGTGTACCTCGTCGCGGCCGTGCTGCTCGGCGCGGTGTTTCTCGCGTATGCGTGGAAGATCTACCGGGAGTACTCGGACGATCTCGCGCGCAAGATGTTCCGTTATTCGATCGTCTATCTGTCGCTGCTGTTCGCCGCGTTGTTGATCGACCACTACGTGCGCGTCCTGATCGGCGCGTAATACCCATGTTCAAAAACCGCTTCGCGCGTACGGCGCGCGCCGCCGTGCTGGCCTGCGCGCTCGGCGCCGCGCTGATCGCGGCCGGCTGCGGCAAGCAGCCGCCGGCCTTCCAGAATCTCGACATCACCGGCAACACGCAGTTTGCCAGCAACTTCTCCTTGCCCGACACGTCCGGAAAGATCCGCACGATGGCGGACTACAAGGGCAAGGTCGTCGTGCTGTTCTTCGGCTACACGCATTGCCCGGACGTTTGCCCGACCACCATGGCCGAGCTTTCGCAAGCGTTGCAGCAACTCGGTCCGGACGACGCGAAGCGCGTTCAGGTGCTGTTCGTCACGGTCGATCCGGAACGCGACACGCCCGCGTTGCTCGCGCAATACGTGCCGGCGTTCAATCCCACGTTCGTCGGTTTGCGGCCGGCGGACCAGGCGCAACTCACCAAGGTCACGAAGGACTTCCGCGTGTACTACGCGAAGGTGCCGGGCAAGACGCCGGACAGCTACACGATGGATCACACGGCCGCGAGCTATGTGTTCGATACCGACGGCAAATTGCGTCTGTTCGCGCGCGATGGCCAGGGCGCTACGCCTTGGGTCCACGATATCAAGCTGCTGCTCGATTGATGGTGTGAGCCAGATGCGGTGACCCGGCGCGGAGAAGCGGCGGCAACCAGGAAGCAGTAGTCGTGAAGAAGGGCATGTGCGTCAGGCACATGCCCTTCTTCATTTGCGCGTTCGCATGCTCGCGTGCGCATGCTCGCGTGCGCAACCACGTTCAGCGATATGCGATCGCCGTCGCCCGTCGCGCTCGGAGCTTCAACCCTCAGCCCTCAGCCTTCAGCCTTCGATCGGCATCGGCAGATTCAACCCCGGCGCGAGCCGCGTCGCCTTGAACTCGGTCACGTCATAGCGTGCGACCTGCTGCACGGCGAACGGGTCGGCGGCAAGGATCGCATCGAGCTTTTCCCGCTCGATGCCTACCGCCAGGATGACGCCGCCGTCGCGCGGCACTTTCGGGCCGGCCGCGACGAACACGCCGGCTGCGAACTGTTCGTCCAGAAACGCGCGATGCGCGTCGAGCGCATCGTCGACTCGTTCGAGCGATGCGATGTAGCTCAGGTTGATCACGTACATAACTCGTCCCACCAGAAATAAAAATCGCCGCCGACCCACGCGGCCTCGAGCGCGGATTATCGGTCACCGCGCGCTTTATTGCGCGCGATCAAGCTGTTCGCGAATCCCGCCGCGAAACAATCGTTTTCCTTACAGCGCCTCTCAAGTTGATTGCCCGCCATGCCGATATCTATGAGGCAATCGTTTGCGAGCAATCGTACCGGCGTGCCGCCGAAGCGGCGGCAACTTGTCGCGCGCTCGCATTCGCAAGCGGAAGCAAGCGGAAGCAAGCGGAAGCAAGCGGAAGCAAGCGGAAGCAAGCGGAAAACGGATCACACGAGAGAGACCATAACAATGAGCAGGATGAGTTTGAATCGAAAATTATGGCTGTCGCTCGCACTTGTCTGGCTGGGGTTGCTCGGCATCGGGCTGTGGAGCGCGGTCGAAACGCGCGGCACGATGCTGGCCGAACGCAAGGCGGGCATGGTGAATCTGGTCGATGCGGCGCAGGGTGTCGTGAACGGCTATTACACGCTGTCGCAGAACGGCAAAATGAGCGAGGCCGACGCGCAACGCGAAGCGCTCGCCCGGCTCGCGACGATGCGCTACGGCGAATCCGGCTATCTGTTCGTGATGGATTCGAAGCCGGTCGTGCTGATGCATCCGACCTTGCCGCAGATGACCGGCAAACCGGTCGGCGATTTCAAGGACCCGGACGGCAAGCTGCTGTACGTCGCGATCGTCGACGCCGCGAAGTCGAGCGGCCGCGGCTTCGCCGAGTATCGCGGACGTCTGCCGCACAGCGAAACCGCGGTGCCGAAGATCAGCTACGTGGTGCGTTTCGCGCCGTGGGACTGGAACATCACGAGCGGCGTGTTCATCAAGGACATCGACACCGTCTACTACGAAAACCTCGGCCTCAATCTCGCCGTGGTGCTTGTGATCGGCGCGGTCATCACGCTCGCGATGCTGTTGATCATCCGCAACGTGCGCGCGAGCCTCGGCGGCGAGCCGGACCAGGCGGCGCGGCTCGCGGCGAGCATCGCGCAGGGCGATCTGACCCAGCTCGTCGAGGTACGCGCCGGCGACACGGCCAGCATGATGGCCGCGATGCATGGCATGCAGGATCGCTTGCAACGCACCATCGGCGAGATCCGGCGTTCGGCGGAATCGATCGCTTCGGCGACGCAGCAGATTGCCGCGGGCAATAGCGATCTGTCACAGCGCACCGAGCAACAGGCCGCGTCGTTGCAGGAAACGGCCGCGAGCATGGAAGAGCTGACCGCGACGG
Organism: Paraburkholderia sp. D15; assembly: GCF_029910215.1. NCBI lineage: Bacteria > Pseudomonadati > Pseudomonadota > Betaproteobacteria > Burkholderiales > Burkholderiaceae > Paraburkholderia > Paraburkholderia sp. D15. The sequence continues at coordinate 440,336 of NZ_CP110395.1, forward strand.
TCAAGCAGAATGCCGACAATGCGCGTCAGGCGAGCGGGCTCGCGCACAACGCATCCGAAATCGCGACGCGCGGCAACGACGTGGTGAACCGCGTGATCGGCACCATGGGCGAGATCAACGACAGCTCGCGGCAGATCGCGGACATCATCGGCGTGATCGAGGGGATTGCGTTTCAGACCAATATTCTCGCGTTGAATGCGGCGGTGGAAGCCGCGCGCGCGGGTGAGCAGGGGCGCGGCTTCGCGGTTGTCGCGGGGGAAGTGCGGAGCCTTGCGCAGCGCTCGGGCACGGCGGCCAAGGAGATCAAACAGTTGATCGGCGCATCGGTGGAGCGCGTGCATAACGGCTCCACGCTGGTTCAGCAGGCCGGCACGACGATGGGCGAAATCCTGCAAGCGGTGCGGCGCGTGACGGACATCATGGGCGAGATCGCGGCGGCGTCGGAAGAGCAGAGCACGGGCATCGCGCAGGTCGGCCGCGCGGTCACGCAGATGGATGAGGTCACGCAGCAGAATGCGGCGCTGGTCGAGCAGGCGGCTGCCGCGGCGGCGTCGCTGCAGGATCAGGCGGGACGGTTGCGTGAGACGGTCAGCGCGTTCCGGGTGAATGGCGGGACGGCGGTTTCGCCGGCGTCGTCGATGTCGGTGACGGCGCGTGCGGCTGGCGTGGTCGCGCGTGAGACGAACGTGGCAGCACCGCAACGCGCATCGACGCGCGTGTCAAAGCGCGACGCGGACGCGGTGGCTCCGGCGCGCGGTCAGGCGCAAGTGTCGGTGCCCACGAAAGTGGAGCCGAAGTTGGCGGCGGCGGCTTCAGGCGCCTCGGCACCTGCAAGTAGCGGTGCGGCTTCGACTGCAACGGCTTCGGGCGCACGACCGGCGGCTGTGAGCGTGAGAACGGCGCCGACTGCAACGCCGTCGCGCGCTGTCGTCGAACCGGCCAGGTCCTCCGCTGCCGAAGACGACTGGACGACTTTCTAACGACGTCGAATCGTGGATGTGAGGGGTGGCCCGCGTCTAAGGCAACGGCCGGCTCTCGCCCCCACCGCATACCCATATGCGATCCTGATATTTCCCATCCCGCCGGTCGTATGAGACCATTTGCGGTCCAGTCGGCGCCGCGCCGCCACGAGCAGCGCGGCGCCGATTTTTTATCCGGCCGGACACCGGTCAAAGCGTCGATCAGCCCATCGACCAGAAACAGCGAGAATCAAATGCAGCGCAGAAACATCCTCAAAGCCCTCTCCGCAGTCGTCGCCGGTGCGGCGATCCTCTCCAGCGCCGGCGCGCATGCCGACGACAAAGTCATCAAGGTCGGCACCATCGGCGGCCCGGACGCGCAGATCTGGGAAGTCGTCACCAAGGTGGCGAAGCGCGAAGGCCTGAACGTGAAGGTCGTCGAATTCAACGACTACGTGCAGCCGAACGCCGCGCTCGACGCCGGCGACCTCGACGCCAACAGCTTCCAGCATCAGCCCTACCTCGACAGCCAGGTGAAGCAGCGCGGCTACAAGATCGTCAACGCGGGTCTCACCTACATTTCGCCGCTCGGCATCTACTCGAAGAAGCTGAAGTCGCTGAAGGATCTGCCGCAAGGCGCGAAGGTCGCGGTGCCGAACGATCCGTCGAATGAAAATCGCGCGATGCTGTTGCTGCAATCGCAAGGCGTGATCAAGCTGAAGGCCGGCGCGGGCACCAACGGCAACAACGCCACGCCGCTCGACGTCGCGGACAATCCGAAGAAGGTCAAGCTGGTCGAACTCGACGCCGCGCAACTGCCGCGCTCGCTGTCGGACGTCGACGCCGCCGCGATCAACACGAACTTCGCGCTGGCCGCCAATCTGCAACCGACCAGGGACGCGATCGCCCTCGAAGACATCCACAGCCCGTACGCGAACCTGATCGCCGTGCGCGCGCAGGACAAGGACAAGCCGTGGGTCAAGAAGCTGGTTGCCGCGTATCAGTCGGAAGACGTGCGCCAGTTCATCAAGACGCAGTTCAAGGGTTCGATGGTGCCGTCGTTCTAAACGGCTGATTTGAAGTCGCGATGCCGGGGCCCGGTATCGCGGCGCCCGCTTCCTTGATTGATCGTTCAGGCGGGACAAGCAGGCCGGATCACCGCCTGCATAACGTTCACACTCGCTCGCGCTTCGGCGCTACAACTCCAATTCCCAGCGCTCGATCGTCAGATCCATGCCGAAGCGGCGCTCCGGCGTCGTACCGGCCAGCGTGAAACCGGCGCGCTCGCACAGACGACGCGGTTCGGGCAACGAGCGCGCCGTGGTCAGCGTGAGTTTCGTGTAGCCCGCGCGGCGCGCGAAACGCACGCATTCGCCGAGCAGTTGCGTGCCGATGCCGTGCCGCTGCAACTCCGGTTCGACCCACAACAGCCGCACCCCCGCCACCGTCGTCGATACCCCGACGATGCACACCGAGCCCACCACCACGCCGTCCTGATCGGCGACCCAGCACATCTCGCGCAGTGGATCGGCGCGTTGCGTGTAATCGGCGACGACACGCGCGAGCAAACCCTCGAACGACCTATCCCAACCATATTGCGCGGCGAACCACTGCGCCTGCCGATGCACCAGCCAGCCGCATTCACCGGCGCGCGGCTGCCGCAACGACACGAGTGCATGCGAGGGTTGCGCGCTGAGCAAGCGCTCGATCAGCTTCATCGACGCGATCAGCTGTTCCTGCGAGAGCGGCGTGAGACTGCCGAGCAGCGCCGAGACTTCCTCGATCGCGGCGGTATCGAGCGGCGCGTACGCCGCGTGGCCGGCGTCGGTGAGCGCGATCAGCGATTGCCGCGCGTCCGTCTCGGACGGGCGTCGCGAGATCAGATCGCGGCGTTCGAAACTGGTCAGCAGGCGGCTGAGATAACCGCTGTCGAGCCCGAGCGCACGCCCGAGCACCGAGGCCGTCTGCGCGCGTCCGCGAGAGAGTTCGTGCAGCACGCGCACTTCCGTCAGCGAGAACGCGCTCTTTGCCAAATGCTCGTGCAGCGCGCCGATGTGCTGGGTGTAGAAGCGGTTGAAATGGCGGACGGCCTGAGCGCGCCGCAGCGCCTCGGAATCTGTCAATGCTGCTCCCCGGGGAATTGTTATGGTCTGGTGGCCTTCACTATATTGGAACGTATCGCATTAAAAAAGCGGCACCGACCCCGAGCGCCGCGCACTGGTATCAGAAAGGTATTGAAAGCCTGCAATTCGTCTGATAACGCGAGAACCGCAATGGGCTCCACCGGATCGCTCTGCGTGTCCCGGATAGGGGTAAGTCCTGGTCTCAACAAACCCTTCAATATCCCGTCCCCAGGCCCTTCAGCATGCCGCAAACCCTTGCTGCGCATGGCTTTCAGCCAACCCGGACCAGACTGATACCAGTTCGTTGACTGGTATTATGTTGGTTATATAATGGGCTCTCATTTTCGACGGCCGACTTTCCCACAACGGTCCCCGGAGCCCCATGGAAACTCGCTGGTCCGCATTGATGCCTGACGCCCGCAACGTCACGCCGCTCTATTTGCAGCTCGCGCGCAATCTGGCGACGGCGATCCATTGCGGCGTCTGGTCGGCGGGGGAAGCCTTGCCGTCGGAGCGCACGTTGTCGGACGCGATCGGCGTGTCGCGCATCACCGCGCGCAAGGCGATCGAGCTGCTGGTCGAGCAGGGTTTGATCCGGCGGGCACGCGGCGCGGGCAGCTTCATCACGCCGCGCGTCGAGGATCCGTTGTCGCGCCTCACCGGTTTCACGAAGAAGATGCAGCAGCGCGGTTTCCGGCCGGACTCGGTGTGGCTCGAGCGCGATATCCGCGCCGCCAACCGCGACGAGCTGGTGCACCTCGGCCTGTCGCCGGGCGCGGCGGTGGCGAGTCTGCGGCGCCTGCGGCGCGCGGACGGCATCGTGATGGCGGTCGAGCATTCGGCGCTGCCGGTGGCGATCGTCCCCGACCCGCAGGCGATCGGCGTGTCGCTGTACGCGCATCTGGAGCAACGCGGCATGGCCGTGGTACGCGCGTTGCAGCACTTCCGGGCGGTCAACGCGTCGAGCGAGATCGCCTCGCTGATGGATATCGAACCACGCTCGGCGCTGCTGGTCATCACCCGTATCGGGTTTAGCGCCGACCAGCGCGCGATCGAATTGACCGACACCTATTGCCGCGACGACTACTACGACTTCGTCGCCGAATTGCGGACCTGACGCCTGGCACGCGGCGCAGTCGCACCCCGAATCACGCCTGACCAGAGAGACTCATGCTGACCGGAAACATACTCACCACCGATGGGTGGATTCACGGCACGCTCGAATACGAAAACGGCCGCATCACGGCACTGACCGGCGAGCGCGTCGATCCGTCGACCAACGACGCGCCGTACATCCTGCCCGGCTTCATCGATCTGCACGTGCATGGCGGCGGCGGTTCCGACGTGATGGAAGCGGGCGACGCGATCGAGGTGATCGCCCGCACGCACGCGCGCTACGGCACCACCAGCCTGCTCGCCACCACCATGACCGCGCCGCGCGAGGAGCTGATGAACGTGGTCGCCGGTCTCGGCAACAACGCGAAGGTGCGCACGCCGGGCGGCGCGCGCGTGCTGGGCGTGCATCTGGAAGGTCCGTACATCAACCCCGGCAAGCTCGGCGCCCAGCCGGACGCGGCGGTCTCCGCGGTGATGGATGAAGTGCTGAAGTATCTGTCGATCGCGCCGATCCGCGTGGTCACGCTGGCGCCGGAAATCGCCGGCCACATGGAGATCATCTCGGAGATGGCGGCGCGCGGCGTGCGCGTGCAGCTCGGCCATTCGCTCGGCACCTACGACGACGCCGTCGCCGCGCTCAAGCATGGCGCGTGCGGTTTCACGCATCTGTTCAATGCGATGTCGCCGCTGCATCACCGCAATCCCGGCCTCGTCGGCGCCGCGCTCGCGCACGCCGAATTCGCCGAAATCATCCCCGATCTGCTGCACGTGCATCCGGGCGCGATCCGCACCGCGCTGCGCGCGATTCCGCGTCTTTACGTGGTGACCGATAGCACCTCGGCCACCGGCATGCCGGACGGCGAATACCGCCTCGGCAGCCAGCACGTGACCAAGTGCCTCGGCGGCGTGCGTCTCGCCGACGGCACGCTCGCCGGCAGCACCCTGACGATGGATCAGGCGCTGCGCAATCTCGTCTCGATCGGCCTGCCGATCGCCGATGTATCAAACCGTTTGTCGCGCTACGCCGCCGACTATCTCGGCATCGAAGACCGCGGCCGTATCGCGCGCGGCGCGTGGGCCGACGTGGTCGTGTTCGATCGTGAACTGGCGTTGACCGCGACTTACGTCGAAGGAGAAGCCATTGTCGAATATGCTTAAAGAAGCGCTCGCGTCCGCCGAAACGGTCGCCGCGCAACTCGCCGATACCACGCGCGTCGAGGCGCTCGCCGCCAGGCTCGCGCAGCAGCCGCGCCATGTCGCGCTGACCGTCGCACGCGGCAGCTCGGACCACGCCGCGAGCTATTTCGCCAGCCTGACGATGAGCCGCCTCGGCGTGCCGGTCGCCTCGCTGCCGATGTCGGTCGCCACGCTCCAGCAGGCGCCGCTGCAGGTGCGCGATCAACTCGCGCTGGCGTTCTCGCAATCGGGCAAGAGCCCGGATCTCGTCGGCACCATGGACGCACTGCGCCAGGCAGGCGCGTTGACGGTCGCCGCAGTGAATGCGCCGGACTCGCCGCTCGCCGATGCGTGCGAGTGGCATCTGCCGCTCGTCGCCGGGCCGGAACTGAGCGTCGCGGCCACCAAAAGCTATATCGCGATGCTGTCGATTTCCGCGCAGCTGGTCGCGCACTGGCAGAAGGACGCCGAATTGCTCGCCGCGCTGACGACGCTGCCCGACGCGCTGCAAGCCGCGGGCAAGCTCGACTGGTCGAGCGCGGTCGAGGAACTGCGTGGCGTCGAGCGGATGATCGTGATCGGCCGGGGTCTCGGTCTCGCGATCGCGCAGGAAGCCGCGCTCAAGCTGAAGGAAACTTCCGGCATTCAGGCCGAGGCGTTTTCGAGCGCGGAAGTGCGGCATGGTCCGATGGAGCTGATCGATCGCGACTATCCGCTGCTGGTGTTCGCGCCGCGCGGCCCGGAACAGGCCGGTCTGCTGCAGCTTGCCCGCGACATGCGCGCACGCGGCGCGCGCGTGCTGCTCGCCGCGCCGTCCGACGTGCCGGAAGCGACGCTGCCGCTCGCCATCACCGCTCATGCGGCGCTCGATCCGATCGCCGCGATCCTGTCCTTTTACGTGATGGCCGCCGGCCTTGCCGCCGCTCGCGGGCGCAATCCCGATGCGCCGCGCCATCTCAACAAAGTCACCGAAACTCACTGACGAGAAATCAGATGCGACGTGTCGAGGAGTCCCGCTTGATGAGCCAATCCGAAGGCCATATTGTTTTGCTCGCGCCCATGACCGGTCCGGTCGTGCCGCTCGCGAACGTGCCCGACCCGGTGTTTTCGGGCGGCATGTTCGGCGACGGCATCGGCGTCGATCCGCTCGAGGGCCGGCTCGTCGCACCGTGCGACGGCACCGTTACCCATCTCGCGCGCACCGGCCACGCGGTGACGCTGGCGACCGCCGAGGGTGCGGAAATTCTGCTGCACATCGGCATCGATACGGTCGAGCTGAACGGCAAGGGTTTTGCGCCGATGGTCGAGCAAGGCGCCCACGTGCGCGCCGGCGACGTGCTGATCGAGTTCGATCAGGATCAGGTGGCGTTGAATGCGCCGAGCCTCGTGTCGGTGATCGCGATCGCCAACTCGGACGCGTTCGAGATCGTCGAGCGCGTGCAGGGCGGCGTGTTGCGGGCCGGTCAAACGCCGCTGCTGGTGCTGCGTGCGCGCGGCGGCGAAGTGGCCGACGCGGCGCGCCGCGCGAGCGCGACCAACGTCACGGAAGAAGCGCGCCGCCAGGTCACGCTGGTGCACGCGGGCGGCTTGCATGCGCGTCCCGCCGCACGTGCCCGTGAAGCGGCACGCGGTTTCGACGCACGCGTCGAAGTGCGTTACGAAGGCCGCAAGGCGGCGATCGAGAGTGTGGTCGGTCTGCTCGGGTTGGGTGCGGGCGAAGGCGCGAGCGTCGAGTTGCTCGGCGTCGGCCCGCAGGCGCAAGCCGCGATCGACGCGATCGCTCACGAACTGACGCGCGAAGCGCACGGCGAAGTCGAGGAAAAACCGGCACGGCAAAGCTCGCCCGCGCCTCAAGTCACCGCGGCGGCGGCAGGCGCGGCCGGCGAAACGCTGGCACCGAATACGCTCGCGGGCGTGTGCGCGGCGCCGGGCGTCGCGGTCGGCAAGCTGGTGCGCTGGGACGATGCCGACATCGATCCGCCGGAGCAGGCGAACGGCACGTCGGCGGCGGAAAGCCGCCTGCTCGATAAAGCGATTGCCACCGTCGACGCCGATCTCGGCACGACGGTGCGCGATGCGTCGCAACGCGGCGCGGTCGGCGAAGCGGGGATTTTCGCGGTGCATCGCGTGCTGCTCGAAGACCCCACGCTGCTCGACGCGGCGCGCGATCTGATCAGCCTCGGCAAGAGCGCCGGTTTCGCGTGGCGCGCCGCGATCCGCGCGCAGATCGGCATCCTGAGCAATATCGAAGACGCGTTGCTGGCCGAACGTGCGGCCGATCTGCGCGACATCGAAAAGCGCGTGCTGCGCGCGCTCGGTTATACGAACGCGTCGGCGCGCGCGCTGCCGGACGAAGCGGTGCTCGCGGCTGAAGAATTCACGCCGTCGGATCTGTCGACGCTGGACCGTTCGCGCGTCACCGCGCTGGTGATGGCGCGCGGCGGGGCGACCTCGCACGCGGCGATTCTCGCGCGGCAGGCCGGGATTCCCGCGCTGGTCGCGGTCGGCGACGCGCTGAATGCGATTCCGGAAGGGACACAGGTCGTCGTGAACGCGACAACCGGCCGGCTTGAGTTCGCGCCTTCCGAAGGCGATGTGGAACGCGCGCGCGTCGAGCGCAGCCGTCTCGCCGACGTGCGCGAAGCGAACCGCCGCACCTCGCAACAGGCGGCCGTGACCGCCGACGGCCGCGCGATCGAAGTGGCCGCGAACATCGCCACGCTCGACGACGCGAAGACCGCCGTCGACAACGGCGCCGACTCGGTCGGTCTGCTGCGCACCGAGCTGTTGTTCATCCACCGCGCGGCGGCGCCGACCACGGACGAGCATCGGCAGAGTTATCAGGCCATCGTGGATGCGCTGAGCGGCCGCACCGCGATCATCCGCACGCTCGACGTCGGCGCCGACAAGGAAGTCGACTATCTGACGCTGCCGCCCGAACCGAACCCGGCGCTCGGCCTGCGCGGCATTCGTCTCGCCCAGGTGCGTCCGGATCTGCTCGACGATCAGCTGCGCGGTCTGCTGGCCGTGCAGCCGCTCGGCGCCGTGCGCATTCTGCTGCCGATGGTCACCGACGCGGGCGAGCTGATCCGCATCCGCAAGCGCATCGACGAATTCGCCCGCGAGTTGGGCCGCAACGAACCGATCGAGGTCGGCGTGATGATCGAAGTGCCGTCGGCGGCGTTGCTGGCCGATCAGCTTTCGCAACACGCGGACTTCCTGTCGATCGGCACCAACGACCTGACCCAGTACACGCTCGCGATGGACCGCTGTCAGGCCGATCTCGCCGCGCAGGCCGACGGTCTGCACCCGGCCGTGTTGCGCCTGATTTCGGCAACCGTGCAGGGCGCCGCGAAGCACGGCAAATGGGTCGGGGTGTGCGGCGCGCTGGCGGGCGATCCGGTGGCGATGCCGCTGCTCGTCGGCCTCGGCGTGACCGAGCTGTCGGTCGATCCGGTATCGGTGCCCGGCATCAAGGCGCGGGTGCGCAATCTCGATTATCAGCTGTGCCGCCAGCGTGCCCAGGATGCCCTGGCGCTCGAATCGGCACAGGCGGTAAGAGCAGTGAGCCGCGAAACCTGGCCGCTGGACTGAAGGCGGAACGCCACGCAGTCCACGACGGGCTTCGCATCGTCATGACGTAAAGCCAGAAAATTTAACGACAACAGTCGACCACGAGACAAAGGATTGGAGGTATCGATGGATGGGAATCCGTTTCTGAAGATTCAGCGCCTGGGACGCGCGCTGATGCTGCCGATCGCGGTGCTGCCGGTTGCCGGCCTGCTGCTGCGCCTGGGTCAGCCCGATGTGTTCAACATCAAGATGATCGCCGACGCCGGCGGCGCGATTTTCGACAACCTGCCGCTGCTGTTCGCGATCGGCGTGGCGGTCGGCTTCGCGAAGGACAACAACGGTGTCGCCGGTCTCGCGGGCGCGATCGGCTATCTGGTCGAAGTCGCGGTGATGAAGGACATCAACGACAAGCTCAACATGGGCGTGTTGTCGGGGATCGTGGCGGGGATCGTCGCGGGGCTGCTGTACAACCGGTACAAGGACATCAAGCTGCCCGACTATCTCGCGTTCTTCGGCGGGAAACGTTTCGTGCCGATTGTCACGGGGGTGGTCTGTCTCATACTCGGGATCGTGTTCGGCTACGTGTGGCAGCCGGTGCAGGCCGTGATCGATACGGCCGGCCACTGGCTGACCACGGCGGGCGCGCTCGGCGCGTTCGTGTTCGGCGTGCTGAACCGTCTGCTGCTGGTCACGGGTCTGCATCACATCCTCAATTCGCTGACGTGGTTCGTGTTCGGCACCTTCACGCCGCCGGGCGGCGCCGCGGTGACGGGCGACCTGCATCGCTTCTTCGCGGGCGATCCGACTGCCGGCACGTTCATGACGGGCTTCTTCCCGGTCATGATGTTCGGTCTGCCGGCCGCCTGTCTGGCGATGTTCCATGAAGCGCCGAAGGAGCGCCGCGCGGTGGTCGGCGGCCTGCTGTTCTCGATGGCGCTCACCTCGTTCCTGACGGGCGTGACCGAGCCGATCGAATTCAGCTTCATGTTCCTCGCGCCGGTGCTGTACGTGATCCACGCGCTGCTGACGGGCCTCTCGCTCGCGATCTGCTCGGCGCTCGGCATTCACCTGGGCTTCACGTTCTCGGCCGGTGCGATCGACTACGTGCTGAACTACGGTCTGTCGACGAAGGGCTGGATGGCGATTCCGATCGGCATCGTGTACTCGGTGGTGTACTACGGTCTGTTCCGCTTCTTCATCCGCAAGTTCAATATGGCGACGCCGGGCCGCGAACCCGCGGCCGCCGACGAGCAGGTCGATTCGTTCACCGCGGGCGGCTTCGTGTCGCCGGTGGCCGGTGCGGCCGTGCCGCGTGCGCAGCGCTATATCGCCGCGCTGGGCGGGGCGGCGAATCTGTCGGTGGTGGATGCCTGCACGACGCGTCTGCGTCTGTCGGTGGTGGACTCGAACAAGGTCTCCGAGAACGAACTGAAGACGATCGGCGCGCGCGGCGTGCTCAAGCGCGGTTCGACCAACGTGCAGGTCATCATCGGGCCGGAAGCGGACATCATCGCGGATGAAATTCGCACCGTGATCGCGCAGGGTGGCGGTGAGGCGGCCAGGCCGGTGGCGAGCGCGGCGGTTGCCGCGCCCGTGGCCGCTGCGTCCAGCGCGGCTGCGGCTACGGCGGCTGCCGGTGGGCAAACGCAAGGCGGCCCGCTCGATCCCGATCCGCTGCGCTGGCTTGCCGTGTTCGGCGGCGCGGGCAACGTGGTGTCGCTGGATGCCGTCGCGGCGACGCGTCTGCGTATCGTCGTGCGCGATCCGTCGGCGGTCGATCGTCAACGTCTGGCGACGCTCGACACCGCGTGGATTTCGGCGGATACGTTCCATATCGTCGTCGGCGATGCCGCGCAGCGTTATGCGGCGGTTCTCGCCACGCGGCTGTCGCAGAACGGCGGCAGCGGCGCGGCGCCGGTGCCGGCATAAGCGAGGGTGGCGTGGGTGGCGTGTTGCGAGTTGCGCGTCCGGCGCGACACGCCGTGCGCCATACCGCGCACGGCACGTAGTACGCCGTAATTGATAAGCCGCAAATACAAAACGGCACCTTGAGCGATCAAGGTGCCGTTTGCGTTTCAACTCGCCGGCGCGTGGCCGGCATCGAGTCGGGTTCAACCGCGGTCAGCGCGCCTTAGCCTTGGCCGCTTCCGCAGGACGCCGCGTTTCCAGCCACATCACGTTGATCACGCCGAACGCCAACGCCACGCCAATTCCCAATAACCAGCTGAAATACCACATCACCTACTCCTGTTAAGCGTCACACGTTCAATACATCGAATGATGGTTTTCCTCGAGCGCGGCGGCCGTCACCTTGCCGCGCATCACGCGATACACCCAGCTCGTGTAGAGCAGGATCAGCGGCAGAAATATCACCACCGCCACCAGCATGATTTGCAGCGTCATGCGGCTCGATGTCGAGTCCCATACGGTGAGGCTGCTGCGGCCGTCGAGCGACGACGGCATGATGAACGGGAACATCGAAAAGCCCGCGGTCAGAATCACGCCGATGATCATCAGCGAGGTCGACAGGAACGCGCTCTTCTCGAACCGCGAGCGCGCCAGCAGCAAGGCCAGCATGCCGCCGACCAGGCCGGCCACGGGCGCCGCCACCATCCACGGATAATTCGCGTAGTTGGTCAGCCACAGGCCGGGCGCGCCGATCACGTTCTTCATCAGCGGATTGGCGACCGCGTCGAGCGGCGGCGCGTCGATCACCTGATAGCCGCCGATCATCGTCGCGATCAGCGCGCCGGCGATCAGGAACAGCACCACGCCGACCAGCGCGGCGATCCGTAGCGCGAGCGACGCGCGCTCGGCCACCACGCCGTCCGACTTCATCTTCACGAAGGCCGCGCCGTGCGCCGCCAGCATCGACACGCTGACCAGCCCGCACAACACCGCGAACGGATTGAGCAGCGCGAAGAAGCCGCCGTGATAGGTGACGCGCAGGTCGGTGTCGAACGAAAACGGCACGCCTTGCAGCAGATTGCCGAATGCGACGCCGATCACCAGCGACGGCACGAACCCGCCGACGAACAGCGCCCAGTCCCACGCGCTGCGCCAGCGCGGGTCTTCGCGTTTGCTGCGGTAATCGAAGCCGACCGGCCGGAAGAACAGCGAGAACAGCACCAGCAGCATCGCGAAGTAGAAGCCCGAGAACGAGGCCGCGTACACCAGCGGCCACGCCGCGAACATCGCGCCGCCGGCCGTGATGAACCACACCTGGTTGCCTTCCCAGGTCGCGCCGACCGTGTTCACGACGATGCGCCGCTCGCCGTCCGTTTTCGCGATGAACGGCAGCAGAATCGCCGCGCCCATGTCGAAGCCGTCGGTGAGCGCGAAGCCGATCAGCAGCACGCCGATCAGCACCCACCAGATCAGTTTGAGGGTTGCGTAATCCATGATGATCTTTTCCCTTGATGCTCGATGGCGGCGGATCAGGCGGCCGTGTTGGTCGGCAGCGGCTGATTCAGCGGCTGTTTCTGTTCATGGTGATAGCGGCCCGTGTGCAGCGAGGACGGCCCCAGCCGCGCGTACTTGAACATCAGCATGATTTCGATGATGAACAGCACGGTGTAGAACACCACGAAGCCGGCGATGCTCAGATACAGATCGCTGGGCGTCAGGCTCGACGCCGACAGATTGGTCGGCAGAATGCCCGCGATGGTCCACGGCTGACGGCCCACCTCGGCGACGATCCAGCCGAACTCGGCCGCGAGCCACGGCAGCGGAATCGCCCACACGGCCCAGCGCAGGAACCAGCGACGCTTTTCCAGCAGCAGCGTGCGTTGCGCGCAGAACCAGAACGCCGTCACGAACGTGGCGAGGAACAGGATGCCGAGGCCCACCATCAGGCGGAACGAGAAGAACACGGGGGCGACTGGCGGAATGGTCTTCTTCGCCGCCTGCACGATCTGGTCCGGCGTGGCGTCGGTGACGTTCGCGGTGAACTGCTTGAGCATCAGGCCGTAGCCGAGGTCTTTCTTGTGCGCGTCGAAGGCGGCTTTGGCTTCGTCGGTGGCGTCGCCCTGCTTGAGTTTTTGCAGCGCGGCGTAGGCCAGCATGCCGTTCTTGATGCGCACTTCGTTCTGCGCCATCAGGTCTTTCAGGCCGACCACGGGTTCGTCGAGCGAACGCGTGGCGATCAGGCCGAGCGCGTACGGAATCCGGATCGCGTAGTCCGTGCGCTCTTCCTTCTGGTTCGGAATGCCGATGATCGTGAACGGCGCCGGCGCCGGCGCGGTGTCCCATTCGGATTCGATCGCGGCCAGCTTCACCTGCTGGACTTCGCCGGTGCGATAGCCGGATTCGTCGCCGAGCACGATCACGCACAGCGTCGAGGCCAGACCGAAGCCGGCGGCGATCGCGAACGAGCGCAGCGCGAACTCGGTGTCGCGGCGCTTGAGCAGATACCACGACGACACGCCGAGCACGAACATCGACGCCGTCACGTAACCCGCCGACACCGTGTGCACGAACTTCACCTGGGCGACCGGATTGAACAGCACGGAGAAAATGCTGTCGAGTTCCATCCGCATGGTCTGGTAGTTGAAGGTGGCGCCGACCGGATTGTTCATCCAGCCGTTGGCGACCAGAATCCACAGCGCGGACAGATTCGAGCCGAGCGCGACGAGGAAAGTGACCATCACGTGCTGCACTTTCGAGAGGCGGTTCCAGCCGAAGAAGAACAGTCCCACGAAGGTCGATTCGAGGAAGAACGCCATCAGGCCTTCCACCGCGAGCGGCACGCCGAAAATATCGCCGACGTAGTGCGAGTAGTACGACCAGTTGGTGCCGAACTGGAATTCGAGCGTGAGGCCGGTGGTCACGCCCATCGCGAAGTTGATCCCGAACAGCTTGCCCCAGAACTGGGTCATGTCCTTGTAGATCTGCTTGCCGGTCATCACGTAGACCGATTCCATGATGACGAGCAGCCACGACAGACCGAGCGTGAGCGGCACGAACAGAAAGTGATAAAGCGCCGTGATGGCGAACTGGAGACGCGATAGTTCTACGACTTCGCTAACGGGCATGTTGATCACCTTGGGACGAATGCGGGGCAGGCACGGACAACAGCGCCTGCGCGACCTGCTCAGGCGGCAGCGACATGTGCTCCGCCTGCGGATGATTGAAAAACGTGTACTTGAGCGCCATCAGCAGTACGAATTTGATAGCGAGGACGATGGCGATGTCCCGCGCCAGCGTCGGGCCGCGCACCCAGCCGGCGAGCCGTTGACGCAGGCTCGGGCGGGGGCGGCGGTTGCGATTGAGGGCTATGGTCATGATCGGTCTAAGGCGACTTCACGCCGGTGTCGTCCGGCTGGATCCGGGCCGCGGTCGCGGTCCGGCGAGTGCATTCCGATTCTAGGAGCAGAACCCGGCGCGCATCGTTTCAGCGCTGCGGCATTGGGTCGCTAAGCTCGCCCCGTCCGAACAGTATTGCTATCTGGTTTGTGATACGTCAAGAAAACGTATGCGGGGTGCAATGATTGCAGCGCGCGGCCGGGCGAGCGCGAAGGCGTGGCCGCGAAAGCGGAAAGCGGGCGAGCGGAAGGTGGGTAGATGCCGGGCAGGAAGGCGAAAAAAGAAACCCCGCCGTCTTGCGAGGGCGGGGTTTCGGGTGCTGCTTGCCGGTGCGGTGGTCCCGCACCCGGCATCCGGCGCTTATCTGATGGACTGCGCGTTTTACGTGTAGTCGGTCAGCGCGCCGCGCATCTTCTTCATGGCGCTGGCTTCGATCTGGCGAATCCGTTCCGCCGACACGCCGAACTCGTCGGCCAGTTCGTGCAGTGTCGAGCCGCCCGAACCGTCGTCTTCCACCTTCAGCCAGCGTGCTTCGATGATGCGGCGGCTGCGCGCGTCCAGCGCATTCAGCGCGCTCGCGATACCGTCGCTTTGCAGCCTGTCGCGCTGACGCGAAGCCAGCACGGCGGTCGGTTCGCTATGCGAGTCGGCCAGATAGGCGATCGGCGCGTAGCTTTCCTCGCCGTCCTCGACCTGGCCTTCCAGCGCGATGTCGCCACCCGACAGCCGGGTTTCCATTTCGGCGACTTCCTCGCGCTTCACGTTCAGTTCCTTCGCCAGATCGTCGATCTGATCCGGCGTGAACGCGCCCAGACCTTGCTTGTGGCTGCGCAGGTTGAAGAACAGCTTGCGTTGCGCCTTGGTGGTGGCGACCTTCACCATCCGCCAGTTGCGCAGAATGTATTCGTGGATCTCGGCCTTGATCCAGTGCATGGCGTACGACACGAGGCGCACGTTCTGCTCCGGATCGAAGCGCTTCACGGCCTTCATCAGGCCGATATTGCCTTCCTGGATCAGGTCGGCGTGCGGCAGGCCGTAACCGAGATAGTTACGCGCGATCGACACGACCAGGCGCAGGTGCGACAGCACCAGACGGCGCGCGGACGCGAGGTTGTCCTGCTCGCGAAATTCGGTGGCGAACTGGCGTTCTTCCGCCGGCGTCAGCATCGGAATCCGGTTAACGGCCTGGATGTAGGCGTCGATATTGCCCAGTTGACCGGGCAGCAGCGAGGAATGCGAGAGCGCCAGTGCACCTGCCGAAGCGGCCTTAGCCGACGACGGGCTCAGAGTACTCGGAAGGGTCATTGCATGGCTCACGTAGGAAACTCCTTTGGAATCAGACAAAAGCGTATTCAGTTAAACGACTCCAGCGTTGGATGTTAGCACTCTGATTTGCCGAGTGCTAATACTTAGAGGCCGTAGGGGCATCCAAGTTCCGTCAATTTCTATTGAAATCGAGGTTTCGATAGCCATGATACGCCGTTCATGCGTGACATGTGTGGGCCGTAGAACTTACCTGACAATCGGCCTTCATTCTTATATGTGACCGATATTTGCTGATTTTGCAGTGACTAATTGCGAAAAAATAGGTTTCTTCATACGATCCATCGAATCGACTTTGTCTTTAGAATAAGCAAACAGTGACAGATTCTTTAACGTTCGACGGAGCTCGGGTGTTAGATGAACAACAAAAAGAATGCATTGCGCGGTCTGGCGCTAAAAACGGGCTGCGTGGCCCTGCTGATGGGAGCGTCGGCGGCGGCTTCGGCCGATCAGTTCGGTATCCAGGTGGCGGGCGGTCTCGGCGATCGTCACGTGAAAAAGCTCGATCTCGGCTTCGTCTGGGATCCGAACCTGACCTGGTGGCAGATCGGTGACTGGCACTTCGCGCTGATCGGCGAAGCGCACGTGGCCTGGTGGCATACCAACGAAGGCAACGTGCACGACAACATCGGCGAAGTCGGCGTAACGCCGATCATCCGCTTCATTAAGGGCACGGGGTCGCTGCGGCCGTACGCGGAGTTGGGCGCCGGTATCCGCCTGCTGTCGAGTCCGCGTCTATCCGACAAGTTCACGCTCGGCACCGCGTTCCAGTTCGCCGACATGGCGGGGGTCGGCATGCAGTTCGGCAGCCACCAGCAGTATCAGGTGGGCTACCGTTTCCAGCATGTTTCCAACGGCGGTATCAAAGAGCCGAATCCTGGTATAAATTTCCACCAGCTATATCTGCAATATAACTTCTGAAGCCCGTGAGCACGTTCGGCTCATCGGTGCGAGGGGCTGAGCGATGGTGGCAAAGATAATCGAAGCGATTCGCGGGCTCGAACGCGAGCGTTTCCGCGCGATGGTCGACGGTGACGGTTCGTCGCTCGACACGCTGCTTGCGGAGAACGTCAGCTACGTCCATACGAATGGCAAGCGCGAAACGAAGCGGCAGTTCATCGACGGCATCACGGCGGGGCGGCGGCGCTACCGGCAGATCGAAGTGCAGTCGCAGGACGTGCTGCCGGTCGGGAACGAGACCTGTGTGGTGACCGGACGCGCGTTGATCGAGATGGAAGCGAACAACGGCGCGTTGCTGTTTCCGATCGCCTACCTCGCCATTCACACGCAGGAAGACGGGCAGTGGCGGCTGATCGCCTGGCAGGCGACCCGCTGCGCGATCGAATGAGCCATCGCGGCGGCGCCCGCATACGGATGCCGCTCGTGCACCGGCAATTGCGTGCAACGTTCGACGACGCCCCGCACCGCGTCCATCTCCGAAAAGTCCAGACCTGAGTCGACGCCTTGCGCGTCGAGATTCATCGCGAGCGTGACGAGGTCCACGTTGCCGGTGCGCTCGCCATTGCCGAACAGGCAGCCTTCCACGCGATCCGCGCCCGCCAGCAACGCCAGTTCCGCCGCGGCCACCGCCGTGCCGCGATCGTTGTGCGGATGCACCGACAGCACGATGCTGTCGCGATAGCCGAGATTGCGGTGCATCCATTCGATCTGGTCGGCGAACACATTGGGCGTCGCGGCTTCGACGCTCGCCGGCAGATTGACGATCATCTTGCGTTCGCGCGTGGGGCGCCACGTCTGCGCGACGGCGTCGCACACCTCGCGGGCGAACGGCAATTCCGCCATGTTGAAGGTCTCGGGCGAATACTGGAACGTCCACCGGGTGTCCGGGCGCGCCTGCGCGTGTTCCTTGATGAGCCGCGTGCCTTCCACGGCCAGCGCCTTGATCTGCGTCTTCGATTGATTGAACACGATGCGCCGGAACGACGGGCAGATCGCGTTGTACAGATGCACGATCGCGCGCGGCGCGCCCGCGAGCGCGTCGAAGGTGCGGCCGATCAGCTCGGTGCGCGCCGGCACGAACACTTCGATGGTGACGTCGTCGGGAATGCGTTGCTCCTCGATCAGCTTGCGCACGAAATCGAAGTCGGATTGCGACGCCGACGGAAAGCCCACCTCGATCTCCTTGAAACCGATCGCGACCAGCATCTCGAAGAATTCGAGCTTCTGCGCGGGGTTCATCGGTTCGATCAGCGCCTGGTTGCCGTCGCGCAGATCGGTGCTCATCCAGACCGGCGCCTGGTTGATCGTGCGGCTCGGCCATTTGCGGCCGGTGAGCCGAACGGTGGGGAAGGGGCGGTATTTTTCAGCGGGATTGGACAACATGTCAGGCCTCGTTCGTCGTGTAACAGGGAAAGAAAGGTGGCGACGGGCGGCTGACGGACTGCCACGGGTGCTCGGTCCGTCAACCGATGCCTAGCGGCACCAGCGAGCGGGCGAGCACGAACGGCCTGACGGCGGCGACGAAAACGGACGTGAATGATGCGCGTGCAGCGTGCATGTGACCCTCGCGCTTCGTCCGGGCGATCGGCGGACGAATGCAAACGACTACAGATTGGTGAAGAACCAAGGTTCGGGATGAAGCGGGAAACTGCTGAAACTGCCGGAGGACTGTGCGTGGCGCTAACCCGGTGGTGGGACAGCCGACACGCAGCGCTACGTCCGACTTACGCTAGACGTAGCGATAGGGGCCGCGCTAGGCGGCCGAGGATGTTGCGGAGGGTGTTCGGAAGGAAATGCATGGCGGCTAATTTAAGACAGCGCGCGGGGGCGTGTCAACCGCCGAGGTGCCGGATAGGCGGTGTGTGACGACGGTGTCACTGCCCGCCTGTCTGCCTGTCGCCGCTCGTGGCCAGTCACTCGTCGCCGTCACACGGCCACTTTCGCGACGTCGACGATCAGCTCCACCTGCCGCTCGATCGCGCTCGGCACCGGCGCTTCGCCGCGCAGGACGGCAGCGATCCACGCGGCGGTCGTCGGCGCATCTTTCGCTTCGGGCAACTCGACCTCCGGCGCATCCGCCGACGAGCGTTCGTGCGGCACGCGCGTTTCGCACACGCCATCGTGCAGCCAGTCGATCTGCACCTGCCGGCGCGTATCGGCGACCGCTTCGCCTTCGGTGCCGCGCGCGAGCAGCGCACCGCCGGCCGCCGCATCGGGATGCGTGTTGAACAGTTGCGTCAAACTGTCGCGATACGGCGGGTGCGTGTAATTCACCAGACGCAGTCCGGCCGGCGCGAATGGCTGCAGGATCTTCACCAGCGTATGGGTCGAATTGCGCACGCCCATGCGCCGTCGCAACGCGAGCAGGCGCGCGAGTTTCGGCGCCAGCACGTCGATCGGCGCGAACGCGAGACGCCGCTCGGCGAGACCGTCCTCGATATCGGCGTGTGAGCTGGCGTGCGGAATATGCAGATGCGCGAAGATTTCGGCGCTCGTCACGCGACCCGGATCTTCGGTGACGCCGTGTACGAGCACCGGCACGCCCTCGCGTGCGAGCAGCAGTGCGAGCAGCGGCACCAGGTTCGGCTGCTTGCGCGCGCCGTTGTAGCTCGGAATCGACACCGGCCGGAATTCGCCGTGCGGCAGATGAACCGGTTCGAACGACGCATGCGCACCCGCGAGCATGGCGGCGAGTTCATCGGCGGTTTCGCCCTTCACACGGTACGCGAGCAGCACCGCGCCGAGTTCGAGTTCGGCCACGCGGCCGTCGAGCATGGCGGTGTAGAGCGAACGCGTGTCGTCGGCGGTGAGTGCGCGGGCGCCGTTCGGGCCGCGGCCGATTTCCTTGATGAAACGGGCGCAGGGGAAGAGCGTGGTGGTGTGGGCGGAGTCGGTCATCGGGCGCGGGGGACGAGGTGGCGGGGCGCTTCGGGCATCTCAGGCATTTCAGCCGCTTGAGCTCTCGGCTACTTGAAGCACTTGAGGTTCTTCGAACGCGCTGCCACGGTATTCAAGGGACGTTGTTCGGTGTGAGTATCGCATCTATGGGATTTTGACGAGACGGCTCGCGCGGCGCCAGGCATTCGCGCGGGCCTGCCCGGCTCGCACGCGCCGGCCTTTTGCGCGCGTTACACTCGATGTTTCAGCGCCGCCGCCGCGGCACATATCAAAACGTCAGGAAACGGAGAACGGGATGAGTTACGTCTTTGCACCCGCACCGCAGGTCGCGGTGCCGATCATCGGGTCCAGCGAGCAATTCGCGGTGCGCCGCATCTACTGCGTGGGCCGCAACTACGAAGCGCACGCGCGCGAGATGGGACACGATCCCGACCGCGAACCGCCGTTCTTCTTCAGCAAACCGGCCGATGCCGTGCTGTACGTCCCGCCCGGCGCGACCGGCGAGTTTCCGTATCCGTCGTTGTCGAAGAACGTCCACTTCGAAATGGAACTGGTGGCGGCAATCGGCAAAGGCGGCAGGAACATCCCGGAGGAGAACGCGCTCGACCACGTCTACGGCTACGCGCTCGGTCTCGACATGACGCGCCGCGATCTGCAGGCCGAGGCGAAGAAGCTGGGCCGTCCGTGGGACACCGCGAAGGGCTTCGATCACTCGGCGCCGCTCGGCCCGATTTATCCGGCGACGACCGTCGGCCATGTCGGCAAGGGCGCGATCTGGTTGTCGGTGAACGGCGAGGAAAAGCAGCGCTCGGACGTGTCGCAGCTGATCTGGTCGGTGGCCGAGACGATCGCCTATCTATCGACGCTATTCGAACTGCAGCCGGGCGATCTGATTTTCACCGGCACGCCTGAAGGTGTCGGCGCGGTCGTGCAGGGCGACCTGATGAAGGGCGGCGTGGACGGACTCGGCGAGTTCAGCGTGCGCGTGGTCTGATCGCGCGCCGGAGGAGACAGACAACATGATGAAGCTCTACAGCTATTTCCGTAGCTCGGCGTCATACCGCGTGCGTATTGCGCTGAACGTGAAGAACCTGCCGTACGACTATGTGCCGGTGCATCTGGTGCGCGACGGCGGCGAGCAACTGAAGCCGGATTACCGCAAGGTGAACCTGGACGGCATCGTGCCGACGCTGGTCGACGGTAACGAGACGATGCCGCAGTCGCTGGCGATCATCGAGTATCTGGAGGAGACGCATCCGGAGCCGCCGCTGCTGCCGAAGAAACCGGTCGATCGCGCGTATGTGCGCTCAGTGGCGCTGCAGGTGGCCTGCGAGATTCACCCGATCAACAATCTGCGCGTGCTGAAGTATCTGAAGCACACGCTGCGCGTGGACGACGACGCGAAAGACGCGTGGTACAAGCATTGGATCGAGGCCGGCTTCGCGACGCTGGAAACGCATCTGGCCGGCGACGCGCGCACCGGCAAGCTGTGCTTCGGCGACACGCCGACGCTCGCGGACGCCTGCCTGATTCCGCAGGTGTTCAACGCGCAGCGCTTCAAGGTCGATACGGCGAAGTTTCCGACCATCCAGCGCATCTACGATCACGCGACGCAGCTCGATGCGTTCGCGCGCGCGGCGCCGGGCGTGCAGCCGGATGCGGAGTGAAGGAGTGAGGTGACGATGTGAAAGGGGCACGCCACGGCGTGCCCCTTTCCATTTATGTCGAAATAGCTGTCTTCAACCGATTGTTTCGTGAATGCGCAAGACGATGCCCGAGCCAGATGGCCGGCTTCTCGATGCACCAGAACGACAGGGTCGCGACCAGTACGCTGACGCTGAACGTACCGGCGAGAATGAGCAGTAACGGTACTTTTCCATGGAACACGTTGAGCGCCGCCAGCAGAATCACGCAATGAAACAGATAGAAGCTGTACGAAATACGGCCGGAAAAGCGTGCGACGCGAGTCGATAAAAGTCGCGACAGGGTTGGCGAAGCAATGGCGATAACGATGATCAGGCACGCGCAGAGCGCACTGAAAAACGAGACCGCGGAAAAGAGCATGAAGCCGTAGCCCGCAGGCGATTTGAAATAGAAACAGCCGAGGATCGCCGTCGCGAGTACCGTGAGTATCTTCACGACCGACAGCTTGACGGTGATCGCCGTGAGCACGTGAGCGTATCTGGCCAGCAACGCGCCAAGGGCGAAATGACTTGAAAACAGAATGCTCGCGGCGTACTCGCCCAGCCACGGCCGGGTTGCGATCGACAGCGCGACGAGCGCCACCGTAAACGCGAGGTTCACCGCCAGCGAGCCGCGCACGAGTACGTACATGATGAGCGGAAAGATCAGCGATATCCGCATTTCGTGGACAAGCGACCAGATGACGCTGTCGTACGCGGACATGTCGTAGGTGCCGATGAGGAGCGCGTGTCCGGCCAGCAGCGCCGGCGTCGGATCGACATGCGTCGACAGGCCGTTGAACCAGTTGCTGAGCCCGTCGATCTGGTGATACCTGATGACGCAATGCAGAACGATCGACAATGCGATGGCCGCGTAATACGGCGGATAGATTCGTAGAACGCGGCGGATCACGAAGGGCAGGCAACCGTCGTTGCCGCGATTCCAGAACTTGATGGAGAGCACGAATCCGCTCAGGACGAAAAACAGCACGACCGAACCATATCCGCCCATCAGAATTCTCAGTGGCGAATATCGCATCGTCACAGCAAACCATCCGAGCGATCTGACGGGGAGCGGGTCGTACATCAGCGGCGACAAAATCATGAAATGCGTGCTGACCACGATCAACGCAGCGATGCCTCGCAACGATTCCAGTTCGGGGACATTGCCTTTCATGATGTGCGCCGGCCGATCGTCCTTGAATGTGTCGCGTTGCGTCATTCCCGGCTCCCGGTTTTGCGATCACTCTATGCTCAACGGATGGCACGAACAATCCGTGCGTTCGCCATTTCCGTGCACGAAATGCGTGCTAGCAGACAGATGTCGAGTGATTACGGGGAAGGTTTCACGCTGCTGACATATTGCTGTCGATGCCCGTTGAACGGGTGTGCGCGCTGAAGGTTTGCATGCGGCTGAAAAGCAAAGAGGGCACTCCGCGGAGCGCCCTCTTTGCTCGTTTCGTTTCGTCGAACGAGGCTGCGGTGTTGGCCGCAGCTTGGCGTCAACCGCCCAGCAACGCGTCCGCGAATTCTTCCGCGCTAAACGGCTGCAAGTCCTCGACCTTCTCGCCGACGCCGATGAAGTACACCGGAATCGGCCGCTGCCGCGCGATTGCGGCGAGAATGCCGCCCTTCGCCGTGCCGTCGAGCTTGGTGACGATCAGACCCGTGAGGCCGAGTGCATCGTCGAAAGCCTTGACCTGGGCGAGTGCGTTCTGGCCGGTGTTGGCGTCGATCACCA
Organism: Paraburkholderia sp. D15; assembly: GCF_029910215.1. Lineage (NCBI taxonomy): Bacteria > Pseudomonadati > Pseudomonadota > Betaproteobacteria > Burkholderiales > Burkholderiaceae > Paraburkholderia > Paraburkholderia sp. D15. The sequence goes on from NZ_CP110395.1 coordinate 463,191, forward strand.
GCAGCACTTCGTGCGGCGCGCCGTCCTGTGCCTTGCCGATCACGCGCTTGACCTTGCGCAACTCTTCCATCAGATGCAGCTGGGTCGGCAGACGGCCGGCGGTGTCCGCCATCATCACGTCGATCTTGCGCGCGCGGGCGGCGCCGACCGCGTCGAAGATCACCGCCGCCGGGTCACCGCTTTCCTGCGACACCACTGTGACGTTGTTGCGCTGTCCCCAGATTGCCAGTTGCTCGCGCGCGGCGGCGCGGAACGTGTCGCCTGCGGCCAGCAGCACCGATTGATCGAAACTTTGCAGATGCTTGGCGAGCTTGCCTATGCTCGTCGTCTTTCCCGCGCCGTTCACGCCGGCGATCATCATGACGAGCGGCTGTGCGCGGCCAAGCATCAGCGATTTTTCGAGCGGCTTGAGCAGGTCGATCAACAATGTGCGCAGTGCGGTTTTCACCTGCTGCGGATCGGTAAGGCGCTCGGCGCGCACTTTTTCACGCAGCGATTCGAGCAGGAATTCGGTGGCGCCGACGCCCGCGTCCGACATCAGCAACGCGGTTTCGAGTTCTTCGTACAGATCCTCGTCGATCTTCGTGCCGACGAAGATGCCGGTCAGGCTCGAACTGGTTTTCGACAGACCGGTTTTCAGGCGCGTGAGCCACGAACGCTTGGCGCCGGCGTCCTGCGCCGGTGGCGGGACGATTTCGACGGTTTCGGCGCTGTCCGCGCTTTCGTCGATGTCTATCGCCGGCTCCTGCTGCTCGGGTTCGAACACGGGAGAGGGCGCCGGTGCGGAAGCGGGCGTGGCGCGAGCGGGCGATGCCACCGGCGCGACGGGCGCCTCGGCGGCAGCTTCTGGCGCCTCGTCTGCCGGCGCGGATTGCGACTCTTCTGGCGCGTTATCGGACTCTTTCGAACCCTTGAATCGTTTGAAAAAGCTGAACATGATCTGGCGTGGTGAGAGCGCGCGCCGATGCGCGCAGCCGGCACGGAACCGGCGGGAGCGGCAGACAGCGTTGCGATGCGGGATGCAAGGCGCTGGAAGCCGCACATTTTATCAGGCGCGCCGCCGCGCGTCGTATAGGCCGAACGGCCAGGCTGGACGCGGCGCGCCCCTGTGGTAACGTTGGCGCTCCGGTCCGCACGCATCGGCGTGGCGGGCGCCTTCATTACGCAATCGAAACTGCATGCCTCGTCCCACACCATCCCGCGCCCACGGCGCTTCGTCCAAAGGCGGCAAGCCGCACGCCATTCGTATCATCGGCGGCGACTGGAAACGCACGCCGTTGCCGGTGCTCGATCTCGATGGCCTGCGTCCCACGCCGGATCGCGTGCGCGAGACGCTGTTCAACTGGCTCGGTCAGACGCTGGACGGCCAGCGTTGCCTCGATCTGTTCGCCGGTAGCGGCGCGCTCGGTTTCGAGGCAGCGTCGCGCGGCGCCGCACGGGTCTTGATGGTGGAGCGCAATGCGCGAGCCGCCGCCCAGTTGCGCGCGAATCAGGAACGCCTCGCGGCCCGCTCGATCGAAATCGCCGAAGCCGACGGTTTGCGGCTGGCCGCCAGTCTCGCGCCCGCTTCGTTCGACGTGGTGTTTCTCGATCCGCCGTTCGACGGCGACCTGCTGGACAAAGCGCTCGCGCTGGCCGTTCCGCTGATCGCCGCCGACGGTTTTCTCTATGTGGAAGCCGGCGAGGCGCTCCAGATCGACGGTAATGCGCCACTCGACGGCTGGGAAATCGTGCGGCAAGGCAAGGCGGGCGCTGTCCACTTTCATTTGCTGCAGCGCGAAAATAAGGAATAATGCGCGTTCCAAAACAAGCGCCGGGCGGTTTGCCGTTACGTGCGCGGCCGGTGCCAAATGCGTCGCGTGGACGCTTTGACGTGCCCATTTGTCTGAAGAGAGGAGAAGTCTCATGGTAGTCGCCGTGTACCCGGGCACCTTCGATCCGCTGACGCGCGGTCACGAAGACCTCGTTCGGCGCGCGTCGAGCATTTTCGACACGCTGGTGGTGGGCGTTGCGGACAGCCGCAACAAGAAGCCGTTCTTCACGCTGGAGGAGCGTCTGGACATCGCGCACGAAGTGCTCGGCCACTATCCGAACGTTCAGGTGATGAGCTTCAAGGGGCTGCTGAAGGATTTCGTGCGGACCAATAACGCGCGCGTGATCGTGCGCGGCCTGCGTGCCGTGTCGGACTTCGAATACGAGTTCCAGATGGCGGGCATGAACCGCTACCTGCTGCCGGATGTCGAGACCATGTTCATGACGCCGTCCGATCAATATCAGTTCATTTCGGGCACGATCGTGCGTGAAATCGCGCAACTGGGCGGCGATGTCAGCAAATTCGTGTTTCCGTCGGTCGAGAAATGGCTGAAGGAGAAGGTCGCTGCGCTGGACAATGGCAGCAGCGCGTCGGCGGGACAACCGTAACCGGCGTAAACTGTCGGTTTGACGGATCAAAGCCGGTTGCGGCCGGCGTGAAGTGAGAGAAGCATGGCCTTGATGATTACCGACGAGTGCATCAATTGCGACGTGTGCGAGCCCGAGTGCCCGAACGACGCAATTTCGATGGGCCCGGAAATCTATGTGATCGACCCGAAGAAGTGCACCGAATGCGTCGGGCATTTCGACGAGCCGCAGTGCATTCAGGTGTGTCCGGTGGAGTGCATTCCGCGTGACCCGGAGCATCTGGAAAGCGCGGAAGGGTTGATGGCGAAGTACCACGCATTGCAGGCGGCGAAAGAGGCTTGAGTGCCTGAGTGAGGGTGCTTCAGTCTGCACGCAGTCGCAGGCGGAAATAAAAAACGGCGAGGCCTGCGGGTCTCGCCGTTTTACTTGAGGCGGCGTATTCCGTCGCCCGGTTCCGAACCTTATCCGATGTACGCGCTAAAAATATCCCGCAATGCGTCCAGCAGGATCTCGCACTCCGCGTCGGTGCCGACCGAGATCCGCAGATGCTGCGCAATTCGCGGCGCGTTGAAATGGCGCACGAATATGTTGCTTTCCCGGAGCCGCAAAACGAGCGTGGCGGCGTCATAGCCTTCATGGCGCGCGAACAGCAGATTCGCCGCCGACGGCACCACCTCGAAGCCCAGCGCGGTCAGACCCGCAGCCAGCCGCTCACGGCTCGCAACCACCTTGGCGCAGGTTTCACGGAACCACGCATCGTCTTCGTAGGCGGCGGTCGCCGCGGCTTGCGCGAGGCGGTCGAGCGGATAGGAGTTGAAGCTGTCCTTCACGCGGTTGAGCGCATCGATCAGCACCGGATGGCCGAACGCGAACCCCACGCGCATGCCGGCGAGCGAGCGCGACTTCGACACGGTTTGAATGACCAGCAGATTCGGATAGCGATCGATCAACGCGATCGCCGACTCCGCGCCGAAATCCACGTACGCCTCGTCGATCACCACGACCGAATCCGTGTTGCGTGCGACCAGCCGTTCGATCTCGGCGAGCGGCAGCGGCCGGCCGGTCGGCGCGTTCGGATTCGGAAACAGGATGCCGCCGTTCGGCGTTGCGTAATCGTCGACGTGAAGGGCGAAGCTGTCGTCGAGCGGAACCGTTTGGTACTCGACCTCGAACAGACGCGCGTAAGTCGGATAAAAGCTGTACGTGATGTCCGGGAACAGCAACGGCTTGTCGTGCTTGAGTAGCGCCTGGAACGTGAGCGCGAGCACTTCGTCCGAGCCGTTGCCGACAAAAATCTGTTCGGCGCGAATGCCGTGATACGCGGCCACCGTTTCGCGTAGCGTGCGTGCGGTGGGGGCCGGATAGCGTCGCAGCGATTCACCGTTCTCGCCGAGTTCGCGGCGGATCGCGTCGAGTACGCGCGGCGACGGCGGATACGGATTCTCGTTGGTATTGAGCTTCACCGGATGCGTGGCCGTGGGCTGCTCGCCCGGCACGTACGGCGTGAGTTGATGGACGATGTCACTCCAATAGCGGCTCAAGCGATTCTCCGGTCTCGGTCGATAACGATGCGGGGCGATGTTTGGCGATGCGGTGTCGTGTAGTCACTCGCCGCGGACAAAGCAGGGAAACGACAGGTCAGGGATTGCGGTGAAGCTGCATCATCGCCCGGTCCAGCTCGCCTTTCACAATCTGCGGCATGACCGCGAGCGCACGTTCGATCGACGCGTCGATCACTTCCTGCTCCTCGCGCCGCGGGGGTTTCAGCACGAAATTGGCGACGTCCGGTTTTGCGCCGGCACGCGCGCTTTCCGGAATCAGATCGCGCGGATGCCCGATACCGATCCGCAGCCGCCAATATTGTTGCGACGACAGATGCGCGCTGATGTCCTTCAAGCCGTTGTGTCCGCCGCTACCGCCGCCCAGTTTGAGTTTGACGCTGCCGGGCGGCAGGTCGAGCTCGTCGTGCGCGACCAGAATCTCGTCGGGCAGAATCTTGAAGAACTGCGCGAGCGCGACCACTGATTGCCCCGAGCGGTTCATATACGTCTGCGGTTCCAGCAAATGCACTTCCTCGCCATGCAGCCGCGCCTTCGCGTAGAAACCGTGGAAGCGCCGCTCGTCGCGCAGCGTCGTGCCTGCTTCGCGCGCCAATTGATCGATTAGCCAGAAGCCGGCGTTGTGGCGCGTCGCGGTGTATTCGGCGCCCGGATTGCCGAGCCCGACGATCAGCTTGATCATGATTGCGTAGGTCCGTCTGGCCCGGAGACTGAACGCCGCCGCGCCGAAAAAAACCGAAAAAAAACCCGCCGGGGCGAACCTCGGCGGGTCACGTCGACCGTTTCATGGAAACGGTTCGAGAGGATTACTTGCTCTTTGCCTGAGGCATTAACCTTAAGCTGCCGGCGTTTCGCCTTCAGCAGCAGCGGCGTCTTCAGCGATTGCGCCAGCCGGGATCGTTGCTGCTGCGACAACCGGGTTTTCCGCTTCGACGTGAGCGACCAGCGAAACACCTGCCGGCAGCTTGATGTCCTTAGCGTGAACCGATTGACCTGCTTCGATGTTCGCCAGATCGACTTCGATGAATTCCGGCAGTGCCGACGGCAGGCACTCGATTTCGAGTTCGTTGACGACGTGCGAGATCACCGCGCTCGACAGCTTGACTGCCGGGTTCGATTCCTGGTTCATGAAGTGCAGCGGCACCTTGGTGTGCAGCTTCTTCTTCGCGTCGACACGTTGGAAGTCCACGTGCAGCACGAGCTGACGGAACGGGTGGTATTGCACGTCGCGCAGCAGAACCTGTTGCGACTTGCCTGCCACTTCCAGATCGAGGATCGACGAGTGGAAAACTTCTTTCTTCAGCGCGTGCCACAGCGCGTTGTGGTCCAGTTCGACCAATTGCGTTTCAGCACCAGCGCCATATACGATGCCCGGGGTCTTGCCCGAGTTACGCAGGCGGCGGCTCGCACCCGTACCTTGCAAAGAACGCTCGAAAGCGACTACTTTCATGTTGAATCTCCATTGCACTGCCCGCGACCAGGCAGTAAAAACGGGGCCTCCAAGCCAAACCGGCTGAGGCCCCAGAGCGACGGCACGAACCTTCGTTCGTTCATGCCGATTGTGCAAAAGCGCAGCGTGCCGCATGAAGCGGGACGCTGCGCCTTCGCAAATACTTAACTTTCAGCGAACAGCGACATCACCGAATCGCCGCGGCGAATCCGCGAGAACGTTTCGGCAAGCAGACCGGCGCTGGACAACGAACGGATCTTTGCGCACGAGCGGGCTTCTTCGCCGAGCGGGATCGTGTCCGTGACAACGAGTTCGTCGAGCGCGGAGGCGGCGATACGTTCACCGGCGCCGCCCGACAGAACCGGGTGGGTTGCGTAGGCGAAAACCTGCTTCGCGCCGCGTTCCTTCAAAACCTGAGCTGCCTTGCAGAGCGTGCCGGCGGTGTCGACCATGTCGTCCATGATCACGCAGGTACGGCCTTCGACTTCACCGATGATGTTCATCACTTCGGCTACGTTCGCCTTCGGGCGGCGTTTGTCGATGATCGCGAGGTCGCAGTTCAACTGCTTAGCCAACGCACGGGCGCGGACCACGCCGCCGACGTCCGGCGACACGACCAGCAGGTTCTCGTAGTTCTGCTTGCGCAGATCGCCGAGCAGCACGGGCGTTGCGTAGATATTGTCGACCGGAATGTCGAAGAAACCTTGAATCTGGTCAGCGTGCAGATCCATCGTGATGATCCGCTCGACGCCGGCGATTTCCAGCATGTTCGCCACGATCTTCGCCGAGATGGCGACGCGCGCGGAACGCGGGCGACGATCTTGACGGGCATAACCGAAGTAGGGGATGGCTGCGGTGATCCGGCCGGCCGATGCACGCTTGAGCGCGTCGACCATGATCATCAGTTCCATCAGATTGTCGTTCGCCGGCGCGCAGGTGGACTGCAGGACGAAGACATCCTTGCCACGCACGTTTTCCTGAATCTCGACCTGGATTTCACCGTCCGAGAAACGGCTAACCATTGCTTTGCCGAGGGGAATACCGAGAATTTTGACGACTTCCTGTGCAAGCGCGGGATTTGCGTTGCCAGTAAAAACCATCAGGCCGTCATGGCTGCTCATCGTGCACCTACTTCAGGCTGGGGGCGAGGGAAATGCGAGAATTTTTGGCAGGGGAGAAAGGATTCGAACCTTTGCATGCCGGAATCAAAATCCGGTGCCTTAACCAGCTTGGCGACTCCCCTACACTAACTTTGAGCTCCGCCGAACGTGGAGTTTCGTTCGACGATGCAAAACTTATGACGCGAAAGTAAAGAGTGGATGCTCTTCGAGTCCGGCGGCCACTGCGCTGTTCCATTCGCTGGGCAGTTTGGCTTGTGCCGCTTCTGCTTCAACTCTACTACGGAACGCTGCAAAGACACTTGCACCTGAACCCGACATCCGCGCTGGCGCGACGTTTTCAAACCATCGCAACACTTGCGCTACTTCCGCGTACTTTCCTACGACAACCGGCTGCATGTCATTACGGCCAAAACTTTCCGGCCATTCAGTGTTGCAGCTAAGTTCTGCAGGAAAGTCCGTAATTATGAGGGGTTTCGAATCTCTTGTCAACGCTTTTTCGGAAAAAATCGCTGCAGTCGGAACCTGCACCCTCGGCGTCACTACCAGGAAATGACGCGGCGGCAATTGTACAACGTCTAATGCCTCTCCGACACCCTCTGCGAACGCATTTTTTCCGAAGACGAAAAACGGCACGTCGGCGCCGAGTTTGAGCGCCAGGTGCTGCAATTCGAGGCGCGGCACATTCAGCTTCCACAGGCGGTTCAACGCGAGCAGCGTGGTCGCCGCGTCGGAGCTGCCGCCGCCGAGACCGCCGCCCATCGGTAGACGCTTGTCGATCGCGATGTCGACGCCCTCGGACGAACCCGTGTGCGTTTTCAGCAGCGTGGCGGCGCGCACCGTGAGATCGTGCTCGGCCGGCACATTGGCGATGTCGGTGCTGCGGGTGATGAGCCCGTCGTCGCGGCGCTGGAAGTGCAGCGTGTCGCCCCAGTCGAGCAGTTGAAACACCGTCTGCAGCGTGTGATAGCCATCCGGCCGGCGGCCCGTGATGTGCAGGAAGAGGTTGAGTTTCGCGGGCGCGAGGCAGTCGCGCAGCGAGTCGGGCGTTTCAATCATGAGTGAGTCGAGGCTGCGTGCGCCGAAACGGCGCGGTAGAAGCGACAAGGCCGCGCGACGTCGATAGACGAGGCGCGGCCCGGGGTAAGAGACTTTACTGGTCCAGCACGAGCTTGATTTCGAGCGGCGGTTCCGAACGGCTCAGATTCAGACGTTTGACACCGGTGGCCGGCGCGTCGGCGTAAGCGACGTAGTCTATCGTCCAGCCGTCCTGGGTGATCTGCTTCAGGCGCGAGGGCTGATCCGGATCCTTCTCGGTCTTAGCGCGCGACGTCGGCGCCGGCGACGGCTGCAGCCAGTAGCGCAAACCCTCGACCGGCAACGCGAAGCCCAGCGCATTCTGCATCAGCGTGGAGACGTTATCCGCGGTGAGCGGCTGGCGGTTCGGCAATTCGAGCGTGGCCGAGGCCGGCGACGATGTCACCACCGCGAGCGTCTGCCCGAGCGGATTGCGCAATTGCAGCGTCACCGTGTCACCGGTTTCCTGCCAGGTGAAGTTGCCGTACGCGTTGCGTTGCTGACCGTTCTGGTCGTTGTACTGAATCGCGAAACGACCCTGATAGGACCGGCTGGTCTGCGCGGTCACCGATGTCGCGGCATTCGACGTGGACGGCCCCTGCGGCTTGACCGATGCGCAACCGGATAACGCGACCGCGGCGGCGGCCGCGAAGCCGAGCACCGCGCCGCGCGGCGCCCGGGGAAGGGAAAGCAGACGAAAAAGACGCATCAAAGATCGTTCACCTGAAGACGTTGGAGCGTTTTGACCAGCGTGTCGTTGTCCGGTTCGAGCTTGCGCGCGTCGCGGAACGCCGCGCGCGCCTGATCCTGCGCGCCGGTTTTCCACAACACCTCGCCGAGATGCGCGCCGATTTCGGCGTTCGGCTGGATATCGTAGGCTTTGCGCAGCAGCTTGATCGCGTCCGACGTATCGCCCATCCGGTATTTGACCCAGCCGACGCTGTCCATGATGAACGCGTCGTTAGGCGCCAAAGCGGATGCCTTCTCGACCAGCTTGTCCGCTTCCGCGAGACGCTGCCCGCGGTCGGCCAGCGAATAGCCGAGCGCGTTATAAGCCTGCGGATTGTCCGGCTGCGTCTGGATCAGCTTGCGCAACTGCGCTTCCATCAGATCGTAGTGACCGTTCTTCTCGGCCGCCATCGCGTAGTCGTACGTGAGGTCGGGGTCGTCGGGGAAGTTCGCGGTGGCTTGCTGCAGACGCGCTTCCGCCTCCGGATAGCGCTTCGCGTCGAACAGGATCGCCGCATCCGTGCGCGCGATCAGCGCCTGGTCGCGCGGATCGGGCGCCGGCAGGCCGGCGAGCAGCTTGCGCGCGTCGTCGGTCTTGCCCTGCTTGGCGAGCAACTGGGCGCGCGTGATCTGTGCCGGCACGTACTGCTGGCTTTGCGGCGAGATCTTGTTGAGCCAGTCGCCAGCGGCGGCGTCGTTCTTCTGTTCGAGCGACAGTTGCGCGAGATAGATATACGCCTGACCCGGATCGGCGCCCGGCGTTTTCTCGGCCTGCTGCGCGTACTGCGTCAGATACGACTGCGCGTCGTCGAAATGCTTCTGCTGGATCTTGATCAACGCGAGCGCCATGAGCGGCGTCAGGTCTTTCGCGTCGTTCTTGTGCATGATCTCGAACTGCTTCTGCGCGTCGTCCAGCCGGTCGCTCGCCAGGTACATCTGCGCGAGCGCGAGCCGCGCGTCATGCGACTTCGGATTTTGCTGCACGTATTTTTCGAGCGACGCAATGCCTTCCTTGCGCTCTTCCGGACCCATCTGCGACAGCATCAACGCGGCCGGCAGGTAGTCGGGCTTCAGCGCGAGCGCCTGTTCGAGCGACTTGCGCGCGCCCGGTGCGTCGTCCGCCTGAAGCTGCTGGCGCGCGATGGCCAGTTGCGCTTCCGGACGGTTCATGTCGTTCTTCAGCAGATCCTGCAGCACGTGCAGGCCACCGACGCGGTTCGGCCCGCGCGACAGCAGCAATTGCAGCGCCAGAATCGCGCTGCCGCGATTGTCGCCGGACACTTTCGCGAGTTCGCGGGCGAGGATCGGTTCCGCGTCGTCAGGCTTGCCGGACAACACGAGCAATGACGCGTCCAGTTGCGCGGCGCGCTCCGAAGCCGGTGCATACTGCTGCCACAACTGCGCGGCGGCGAGTGCGTCCGATGGGCTCTGCGCAGCCAGCGCGATTTCCGTGGCGCGCTGCGCCATGCGCGGATCGTGCGTATCGCGTGCGAGCGCGAGGTAAGTTTGATAGGCGGGCGCCGGCTGGTCGCGTTGCAACGCGACTTCGGCGGCGAGCACCTGGAATACGATCTGACTCGTCAGCGGCACGTTCGGCAGCGCCTTCTGGTCTTCCGCCGTGGCGGGCCCGAGCGGATCGGGCAGCGTGACCGAGGTGTCGTCCGAATCCGGCGAAGGGTCCTGCGCGTGCGCGGGCACGGCGGCCAGCGCCCAGACGGCGAGCGCGGCGGCACCCAGCATCCGGCGGGCGGACACGACCTGCGGCACGCGGGATGCGCTAGCCGGGCGCTTCGAAAACAGCTTCACGAAGGACAAGTTCATGGAAATCCGTTCAATGTTTCGGACGATTGTAACGCGCTCGCTACAATACGCGCACAACCACTCACGCAAGTTGCAGACCAGTTAGACATGCCAGAGTTGCCAGAAGTTGAGGTTACCCGACGGGGAATCGAACCGTATGTGGCCGGCCGCAAGGTTGAGCGCGTCGACGTACGCACGCCCGCCTTGCGCTGGCCGATTCCGGCCGAGCTTGCGAAAACCTTGCGCGGCCACGTGGTGCGTAAAGTCGAGCGGCGCGGCAAGTATCTGCTGTTCGAAATCGATGCGGGGTGGTTCATCGTGCATCTTGGCATGACCGGGACGCTGCGGGTGCTGCGCCACGTGCCGCATCCGCCGGCCGCGGCGAAACACGACCACATCGACTGGATTTTCGACGAATTCATTCTGCGCTACCGAGACCCACGGCGCTTCGGCGCGGTGCTCTGGCATGCGCGCGAAGCCGGCGATGTGCTGGAACATCCGCTGCTCGCCGGGCTTGGCGTCGAGCCGTTTTCGCCGGCGTTTTCCGGCGCGTTGATGCATCGTCTCACGCGTGGACGCAAGGTGTCGGTGAAACAGGCGCTGCTGGCAGGTGAAATCGTCGTGGGTGTCGGCAATATCTACGCGTCGGAGAGTCTGTTTCGCGCCGGCATCCGGCCCACCACCGCGGCGGGCCGCGTTTCGCTGGTGCGCTACGATCTGCTCGCCGACGCGGTGCGTGTCACGTTGGCCGCCGCGATCGAGAAGGGCGGCAGCACATTGCGCGATTTCGTCGGCAGTAACGGCGAGAGCGGGTATTTTCAGCTCGACTATTTTGTCTACGACCGCGCGGGCCTGCCGTGCCGCGTGTGTGGAACGCCGATCAAACAGATCGTGCAGGGGCAGCGCTCCACGTACTTCTGTCCCACCTGCCAGCGATAGCTAGTGGAAGCCAGCGAAAGCCAGCGCTAACCAGCGTCAATTTTTATCAGCGCTTTAAAAGCGTCTTCGTCCTTCATGCCTTCTCGACTTACTCCGCGCTCGGCGCCGTCTGCTCAATCCGGCGCCTCCGCATTTCCCGCCATGCCCGATTTTTCGACGCGGCTGATCGCGTGGCAGCGTCGGCATGGCCGGCACGATCTGCCGTGGCAAAACACGCGCGACCCGTATCGCATCTGGCTGTCGGAAATCATGCTTCAGCAGACGCAGGTGTCGACGGTGATTCCGTATTACGCGAAGTTTCTCGCGCGTTTCCCGGATGTCGCCGCGCTCGCCGCCGCGCCGGTCGATGACGTGATGGCGCTGTGGGCCGGTCTCGGCTACTACACGCGCGCGCGCAATCTGCATCGCTGCGCGCAGACGGTCGTCGAGCGGCATGGCGGCGCGTTTCCGAGGACGGTGGAGGAACTGGCGGATCTGCCGGGTATCGGCCGCTCGACGGCGGCGGCCATTGCGTCGTTCGCATTCGGCGCGCGCGCGACGATTCTCGACGGCAACGTGAAGCGCGTGCTGGCGCGGGTCTTCGGCGTCGAAGGTTTCACCGGCGAGAAGAAAGTCGAAAACGCGATGTGGACGTTGGCGGAATCGCTGCTGCCGGTGAATGCATCGGACGCCGAAGTCAGTGCGTACACGCAAGGCTTGATGGATCTCGGCGCGACCTTGTGCGTGCGCGGCAAACCGGATTGCCTGCGCTGCCCGTTCGCGATCGACTGCGTGGCGAACGTAACGGGACGTCAGCGCGAATTGCCGGCCGCACGCCCGAAGAAGACCGTGCCGACACGCCGCACCTGGATGCTGGTGCTGCGCGACGGCAACGCGGTGATGCTGGAGAAGCGGCCGCCGTCGGGCATCTGGGGCGGTCTGTGGAGTCTGCCCGAAGCCGCCGACGAAGCCGCGCTCGCCGAGCGTGCTCGCGCGTTCGGCAGCGCCGGCACGGTGTCGCCGCTGGCGCCGCTCACGCATGTATTCACGCATTTCAAGCTGGATATCGAGCCGCGGCTCGCGGAGCTGGGGCATGGCGTGGGCGTGCTCGCCGCGTTGGGCGACGCGGACACCGCGTGGGTGTCGCTGAGCGATCTGGATTCGTTCGGTGTGCCGGCGCCGGTGCGCAAACTGCTGGACAGTTTGCAGGGCTCGTTGCTCTGATCGATGCCGATGCGTCTTCAGGCGAAGCGTTCGGGACGATGCGCCTGAGCGGAGCCGCTTGAGACAGGCGTGTGAAAGACGCCGGCGCGAACCCACTCGCGCCGAGTTCTTACAGCAGTTGATGCTGCTGCATGTAGTGATGAACCACATCGATACGTGCGCCGGCGTCCTGCAACTCCATCAACTTCTGGCGCGCACGCAACGCGATCGGCAGCACTTCGGCGAGCCGGTTCGAGACCCACGACGGATCTTCGAGCCGGAACGGTTCCGCGAACGGCAAACTGTCGGGATCACGCTCGCGAATGGTCGCGATGATCCGTTCGAGCACCTCCGCGCAGGCGCCGAACTTGGCGAGCACCTCGTTGCCTTCGAGCGGGACATCGTCGCCGAGCGGTTCGGCCATGCCGACCAGCAAACCACTGGGTTCGACCCGATGCGACAGCAAGCGGAAACGCCGTGTGCCGCGCGCGCGAATCAGCAGCATGCCGAACGCTTCGACGTCGCACTCTTCGATCTCGGCCAGACAGCCGATCGCTTCGGGCACCGAAGGCTCTTCCTCGCGCGCGACCTCCGCGCCGCTCTTCAGGAGACACACGCCGAACGGCGTCTTCTCGCGCAGACAGTCGCGCGCCATGTCGAGATAGCGCGCCTCGAAGATCTTCAGCGGCAGGAGTCCGTCGGGAAACAGCACCGTATGCAGCGGAAACAGCGGCACATCGGCAAGCACAGTAGAAGTAGATGACATGGCGCAACGCTTCGAGTTGAGGCCGCGCGATGCGGCCGGTTAAGCCACTAACTTCGAAGATGCGCCGGCGTCGACCGGCGCATCGCGGTGCCGCACAATGACATTCGCCGAAGCGGCGAGACGCGCGGCAAGCGTCTCCGCAATGAACACCGAACGGTGCTGGCCACCCGTGCAACCAATCGCCACAGTCAGATAACTGCGGTTGTCGTCGCGAAAATGCGGCAGCCATTTGGCGAGAAATTTCTCGATGTCGTCGATCATCTCGTGCACGACCGGCAACGCATCGAGAAAATCCATCACCGGTTTATCGAGGCCGGTCAGCGGCCGCAATTCATGATCGTAGTACGGGTTCGGCAGCGTGCGCACGTCGAACACGAAATCGGCGTCGAGCGGCACGCCGCGTTTGAAGCCGAACGACTCGAACATCAGCACGAGCCCCGCCTCTTCCTGCTCGATGAAGCGCTTGACCCACGCGCGCAACACGTTCGCGCGCAGATTGCTGGTGTCGATCTGATGGCCGAACTCCGCGAGACCCGAGACGAATTCGCGTTCGCGTTCGATCGCTTCGGCCAGCGACGTGAGCAGGCCGACGTCTGCGTCGTGCGCGGTGGAGCCGGACAGCGGATGGCGGCGGCGCGTTTCGGAAAAGCGCTGGATCAGCGCCTGGGTGCTGGCGTTCAGGAACAGGACACGCACGTCGTGCGCGCGAGAGAGGTCGCGGATCATTGCTGGCATTTCGTCGAGCGAACCGCTCGAACGGGCGTCGATCGCGACCGCGAGGCGGTCGTGTCCATCTTCGGCGAGATAGGACGCGAGTTGCGGCAGAAAACGCGGCGGCAAATTGTCGACGCAGTAATAGCCCGCGTCTTCAAGCGCGTTCAATGCAACAGACTTGCCGGAGCCGGATATACCGGTGATCAGGATTATGCGCATGGAATCATCAAAACCGTACGGTTCATCATAGCATCTGGTCCCCGTGGACGTACCCGTAGCCTGCCGAAAGCGAAGGGTGCGTCACGGTGCCGCGGGGTGTCGCGCGGCGTCGCGGATTCAGATCAGCTTGCCGGGAAACTGGCTGTCGGGGTCCTGCATCGCGAGGCGCTGACGATCCATGAAATCGCGCAGCGTGTCGATGCCGCGCAGTTGCAGGATCGTGTTGCGCACGGCCGCTTCGACCAGCACCGCGAGGTTTCGGCCGGCCGCGACCTGAATCGTCACCTTGCTGATCGGCAGGCCGAGCACGTCGACGGTCTGGCTTTCGAGCGGCAGGCGCTGGAATTCGCCGTCCGGACGCCGGACCAGTTGCACGATCAGTTTCAGCTTCATCTTTCGACGCACCGCGGTTTCACCGAAGATCGTCTTGATGTCGAGCAGACCGAGGCCGCGCACTTCGAGCAGATTCTGCAGCAGCGGCGGGCAGCGCCCTTCGACGAAGTCCGGGCCGAGTCGCACGAAGTCGACGGCGTCGTCGGCAACTAGGCCGTGGCCGCGGCTGATCAGTTCCAGCCCGAGTTCGCTCTTGCCGAGGCCCGAGTCGCCGGTGAGCAGCACGCCCATCCCGAGGATGTCGAGAAACACGCCGTGCAAAGTGGCGCGCGGCGCGAGAATGCGCGACATGTAAAGCCGCAGGCTGTCGATCACCGCGGCGGCGGACATCGGCGTGGTGAAGAGCGGCGTGGACGAGCGGGTGCAGCGCAGCACCAGTTCCGGCGGCGCGGCGACGCCGCCCGCGACCACCAGGAATGGCGGTTCCAACGCGATCAGCTCGGCCATGTGGCGCGAGCGGTCTTCGTCGGTCTGACGCTTGTAGTAGTCGATTTCGGCTTCGCCGAGCACCTGGATCCGGTTCGGGTGGATCAGGTTCAAGTGGCCGACGAGGTCGGCGCTCGACGTGGCATTCGCGACCGATTCCGAGGAAAAGCCGCGTTCCCAGCCTTCATGCCCCGTCAGCCAGCTCAGCTTCAGCATGGCGGCGTTGTCGTCGAAAATACTCTGGGCGTTGATGCTGGACGTATCCATGAGTCAGTGACTCCAGTGTGGACCGCTGACCGGGCAAACAGGCGGCCGCAACGCGGACCGCCCGGCTTGCCTGACCGTACCCGCGCGCGGATCAGCACCGCGCAGGCGGATAAGCGGCGTGCGGATAACCGCCGCTACATCAAGGTTGCCACTGAGTGAGCAGGCGATGCAATGATTCGCGGTCTTCTTCCGTGTGCAGACGCTCGCGAGCCTCGCGATCGGACAGCAACTGGGCGATTTCCGAAAGAATTTCGAGGTGCTGCTGGGTGGCCTGCTCGGGCACGAGCAGGAAGATCAGCAGCGAGACCGGCTGGCCGTCGGGCGATTCGAAAGGGATGGGTTCGGCAAGACGGACGAACGCGGCGAGCGGCTGCTTCAAGCCTTTGATCCGGCCGTGCGGGATGGCGACGCCTTCACCGAGCCCCGTCGATCCGAGGCGCTCGCGCGCAAACAGATTGTCAGTGACCGTGCTACGGGCGATGCCGTTCTGGTTCTCGAAGATCAGGCCCGCTTGCTCGAACACACGTTTCTTGCTGGTGACCGATAGTCCGACGACGACGTTCTCGAGGGGAAGAAATTTGGCTAAACGATTCATGTTGACAGGCGAAAACGTGGCCTGGATTCTCCTCGCTGAGGCGTTTGAGTGGCGTTCCATTCGTTTGATACTCACGGCGAGACGCGGTAAAGCGCTGAAGTCCGAAAGCGCAGGACTCCGGCCGACCGACTTCCGTGCGAGCTAGCTCGACCCCGATGGTAACCGGAACATTATAGAACAGGGTAGCAACAGATGGTGCGGCGCGCCATCCATGCACGATGGGTTTTTGATCGATCGTTCGATCGCGCGTTTTGCGCGCGGACCGCGTGCTGTCAAACCGCGGCGCCCAACAAAAAACCGCCCGGTGGCGGGCGGTTTTGCTGGGGCAGGAAATATGAAGCGATGCTTCTAATTTTCCTTATTGCGGCGGCACGTCGAGTTGCGGCGCCGGGTGGTACTTGATCGCCTCATGCGCATGGCCTTGCAGACGATCCTTATGGCGGATCACTTGCCGGTCGAGCTTGTCGATCATCAGATCGATCGCAGCGTAGAGGTCGCTGTCACAGCTCTCGACGAAAATGTCCTTGCCCTTCAGATGCAGGTTGATTTCAACCTTTTGACGCTTTTCCTTTTCCTTATGGTTGTCGACCGAGAGGACCACACTGCCGTCGATGACCTGATCGAAATGTCTTAGCACCCTATCCAGTTTGGTGATCACGTATTCGCGCAACGCAGGCGTTACTTCGAGGTGGTGTCCACTGATCTGCAGATTCATAGTGCTTCTCCAAGCTAATGGCCGCTTGGTCCGCACGATGACGTAGGTCCGGTCGATCTGTGGCTTGCCTGAGTCGTCCCCCGGTGACTGACTTCTGGCAGGTCGCGTCGGCCGGCTTGCCCGCCAACTGCGGAGCGGCCGGTAAATGCCCGCCGCGGGAGGCGACGAGCTACAGAGACTTGCGCAGGTTGACTGCCGGAATCTTCAGTGCTTCGCGATACTTCGCGACGGTACGCCGTGCGACCACGAAGCCCTGTTCCGCCAGCAGTTCGGCTATGCGGCTGTCTGAAAGAGGAGATTTCGGGTTTTCCGCTCCTATCAGTTGCTTGATGAGCGCGCGGATCGCTGTGGAGGATGCCGCGCCGCCCGTGTCCGTCGAAACGTGTGATCCGAAGAAGTACTTAAATTCAAGCGTCCCGAATGGGGTCAGCATGTATTTACCGGTTGTCACACGCGAGACAGTCGACTCGTGTAGGCCCAGCGTATCAGCAATCTCCCTCAAAACCAAGGGGCGCATGGCAATTTCGCCATGTACGAAATAGCTCTTTTGACGCTCCACAATGGCTTGCGCGACCCGCAGGATCGTTTCGAAACGTTGCTGGATATTCTTGATCAGCCAGCGTGCTTCCTGCAGTTGCTGACGCAACGAACCACTGCCCGGATCGCCCCGGTTATTGCGCAGAATATTCGCGTACAGGTGGTTAATCCGCAGTTTCGGCACGACTTCGGGATTCAGTTCGGCCTGCCACCCTTGTGCCGTTTTGCGCACCATGATGTCGGGCACCACGTAGTCGGCTTCGGCCTTGCCGTACGCCGCGCCGGGGAACGGTTCGAGCGAGCGGATCAGCAGGTGTGCGTCGCGCAGATCGTCGTCGTTGGCCTTCAGGTGTTTGCGCAGACGCGTGAAGTCGCGCGCCGCGAGCAATTCCAGATGATGGGCCACGATGTCGAGCGCAAGCGTGCGCGTGGGCGAGGTGTCGAGCCGCAGCAATTGCAGCTTCAGACATTCCGACGCGGAGCGCGCGCCGACGCCCGCCGGATCGAAGCTATGCAGCAGCGCGAGCGCCGCGTTCAGTTCGTCGACGTCGACTTCGAGTTCTTCAGGCAGATCGGCCAGCACTTCATCGAGCGTGGCGGCGAGGTAGCCGTCGTCGTCGAGCGATTCGATCAGGAAGGTGATCAGCGCCCGGTCGCGTTGGCCCGCCTGGGTCACGCGCAATTGCGCCATCAGGTGATCGCGCAGCGAGGTGCTGGATTCGTGGATTTGCAGCGGCGGCAGATCGTCGTCGTCCGATGCGTTGCCGGAGCGGCCGTAGTCGTCGAGATTCCATTGCGACGTGTCACCGTTGCTGTCGCCGGAGAGGCCGTTGTATTCGTCCACGCCTTGCGGTTCGCCGTTCTCCGCGCGGTCGTTGCTGCTCGTCGACGAGGACGACGTGTTGCCGCCCATCTGATCGGGCGGCGCGGACGAATTCGGCGCCTGCGCGATCAGCGAGCCGTCGGACGCCACCCGCAGCGGGCTCGCGATCCAGTCGTCCTCGTTCTCGAGGAGCGGATTCTGCGAGATCGCCATGGCGACTTCCTGCTGCAGTTCGAGCGTAGACAGCTGAAGCAGCCGGATGGACTGCTGCAGTTGTGGCGTCAGCGCAAGATGCTGCGATAGGCGGAGTTGGAGGCTGGCTTTCATGGCAAGTTGAGATTCATTGTAGAGAGTTTGCCACGACCGCGATACCTTGCGACATTCGCAATTACGCGCGCGCCGGTTTTCGAACGGGAGTTGGGCGCGAACGGCCCAGCAGGAGGGTGGATGTGCGGTTGCCGCAAACAAACCGGCGCATGCGCGTGCGCATCGCGGGCTTGCCGGGCTTGTGCAACCCGCTATGCATGAGACTGGAGCCAGTGCTTCAGCTTTTATCTGCGACGCCAGCGTGCGCTGCGTCGGCTCCAGTCCCGCGCACGGGTTGCGATGCGGTTACATGCGGAAGTGTTCGCCGAGATAGACGCGCCGCACGCTTTCGTTTTCGATGATCTCGCTCGGCGCGCCGGCGGCCAGCACGCTGCCGTCGCTGATGATGTACGCGTGATCGCAGATGCCGAGCGTTTCGCGCACGTTGTGGTCGGTGATCAGCACGCCGATATTGCGCTGCTTCAGAAATTTGACGATCTTCTGAATTTCGAGCACCGCGATCGGGTCGACGCCGGCGAACGGTTCGTCGAGCAGAATGAAGCTTGGATTGGTGGCCAGCGCGCGGGCGATTTCAACCCGCCGGCGCTCGCCGCCCGACAGCGACAGTGCCGGATTCTCACGCAGATGCGCAATCTGCAACTCATCGAGCAGCGCTTCCGTGCGGCTCGTGATGGTGTCCTTGTCGAGCCGCTTGCCGTTGTCTTCGTGTTGCAACTCCAGCACCGCGCGAATGTTCTGCTCGACGGTGAGCTTGCGGAACACCGACGCTTCCTGCGGCAGATACGACAGGCCGAGCGACGCGCGCTTGTGGATGGGCAGCAGACTGATGGACTTGCCGTCCAGATCGATCTCGCCCGCATCCAGCGGCACGAGGCCGACGATCATGTAGAACGAGGTCGTCTTGCCGGCGCCGTTTGGTCCGAGCAGACCGACCACTTCGCCGCTTTTCACGTCGAGCGAGACGTCCTTGACGACCGTGCGCGAACCGTAGCGCTTCTTCAGATTGCGCACGACCAGCGAACTGCTGGTGCCCGCCGGCTTGCGATTGGGGAGAGACGCGGAAGTACTCACTGATTCGGCGCTCCCTGGATCGTGGTGGACGGCGCGAGCGTGGCCGACGCGCCGTTCAGCGGCGCGGCGCCGCCGTTGCGTGGCGACAGCATCGCGCGCACACGGCCGGTCGGGTTGCCCGGGCCGGCGACGTCCTTGCCCGCCTTCGCGGTGTAGAAGTCGTTCTGGCCGTCATACGTGACCACGCTGCCGTGCACCTGGTCCATCACCGTCGAGAGGCCTTGCAGACGCTTCACGGTTGCATTGGTGGTGAGCGTGGTCAGGTCCTGCTTGCCGTCGTAGTCGATACGGACTGCCGTGCCCTCGATGTATTCATCGAGACCTTCGCGTTTCTGGCGGAAGTACGACAGATTGCCGCCCGTCGATGTACCGGTGGCGTACTGATAACCCTGCGGGTCCTGCGTCACTTCGACACGGTCGGCCTTGATCACGATCGTGCCCTTGGTGGCGACCACGTGGCCGGTGAAGATGTTGACCTGCTTGAGGTCGTCGTAAGTCATGTTGTCCGCTTCGACGTTGAGCGGCTTGTCCTTGTCGGCGCGGTCCGCGTGCGCGAGTGGAGCGAAGCCGGCCAGCGGCAACGCGACGAGCAGCGCGGCGAGTCCGGCGCGGCACGCGGACAGGGTGCGCGAGCGGCCGGTATCAAAACGGGGGAGCGATTCGTTCATGCAGTGACGCCTGGAATGGATTTACCCGGGTTGCTTCGGCGAGGCGCTGCCGCCGGCTTCGGACGCGGCGATCGCGCCTTTCACGTTGCCGAACAGTTGCATGACCCGGGTGACGTTGTTGTAGTTCATGCCGCTGGCAGTCATCACCGACATGCCGCGCTGAAGTTTAACCGGCTTTTCGGTCTCGATCACATCGTCGTTGACCAGCACCCTAAAATGCTCGGAATCTGCCTGCATCTGCGGATCGCCGTAGCCGGGCGCGCGCAGAATCCGGGCGTTGCCGTACAGGTCGACGATCGACGCGTCGTCGTTCACCTTGCCGGTGTCGCCGGTCGCGGTGACGATCGGCTTGCCGGGCTGGAACGCGCGCATGGCCGGCTTGACCAGGTCGCTCAGTTCGTCGTCTTCGTAATGGATCAGCGATTGCGCGGTCAGGCGGTATTGCGTCGTGCCCGACTGGTCGAGTTCGGACACCGAGAAGTTGTCCGCGAAGTAATCAGGCGTGTGTTCCTTGGGGCGGATCAGGTTTTCGTTCTGGCGCGGCAAGGTGGCTTGCAACAACCACCACGTGATGCCGGCGAGCGCGGCCATGGCGACCAGCGGGATCAGCGAAGTCAGGCGAAACTGGTTCATCCGACGAGGCCTCGCTGTTCGCCGCTACAGGCCGCCGCGAGCAGCGCTTCGTATTTGTGCTGCGCGCGCAGCAGCGTGTCGACCACTTCGCGCGCCGCGCCGTGGCCGCCGCGTGCCTCGCTGACCCAATGGGCGCGTGCGATCACTTCCGGATGCGAGTTGGCGGGCGCCGCGGCGAAGCCGACCTTCAGCATGACCGCGAGATCGACCCAGTCGTCGCCCATGTAGCCGCATTCCTCGGCCTTCAGGCCGGTTTGCTGCAACAGGTCCGCGAATGCGGCCGGTTTGTCCTGCACGCCCTGATAAACGTGCGTGACGTTCATTTCCTTCGCCCGCACCGCGACGATGCCGGACTTGCGCCCGGTGATGATCGCCGTGTCGATGCCTGCCTGGCGCAGCAGCTTCATGCCGTGGCCGTCCATCGAATGGAAGCCTTTCATCGTGTCGCCTTCCGCCGTGAACAGCAGACCGCCGTCGGTCAGCACGCCGTCGACGTCGAAAATCATCAGCTTCACGCGGCTCGCGCGTTCGGTGGCGGTAGCAGGGGCGATGGCCATCAGATCACCTTCTTCGAGAACAGGTCGTGCATGTTGAGCGCGCCGATCAGCTTGCCCGCTTCGTCGACGACCAGCATCTGGTTGATGCGGTGGCGCTCCATCAGTTCCACGGCTTCCACCGCGAGCTGATCCGGGCCGATGGTGCGCGGACCGGCCGTCATCACCGATTCGATCGACAGGCCGCGGAAGTCGCCGTCGCGTTCGAGCACGCGACGCAGGTCGCCGTCCGTGAAGATGCCGGCCACGCGTTCGTCGCGATCGACGATCGCCGTCATGCCCATGCGCTTCGCCGTCAACTGGAACAGCGCGTCGCGCACGGTGGCGTCGGGCGTGACCATCGGCACCTGGTCGCCGGTGCGCATCACGTCGCGTACATAAGTGAGCAGACGGCGGCCAAGCGCGCCGCCCGGATGCGAGCGCGCGAAGTCGTCGCGGCCGAAGCCGCGCGCGTCGAGCACCGCGACCGCGAGCGCGTCGCCGAGCGCGAGCGCGGCGGTGGTGCTGGCGGTGGGCGCGAGATTCATCGGGCAGGCTTCTTTCGATACCGCGGAATTCAGGTGCACGTCGGCCAGTTGCGCGAGACTCGACGACGGCCGTCCGGTCATCGCGATCAGCTTCGCGCCGAGCCGCTTGATGAGCGGCAGGATCGCCACGAGTTCTTCGGTTTCACCGGAATTCGACAGGGCGAGAAATACGTCGTCCGACGTGACCATGCCGAGGTCGCCGTGGCTGGCTTCGGCCGGATGCACGAAGAACGCCGGCGTGCCGGTGCTGGCGAGCGTGGCGGCGAGCTTGCGCGCCACATGGCCGGATTTGCCGATGCCGGAAACGACCACGCGCCCACGGCAGCCCAGGATGAAATCGACCGCCCCGACGAAGCCATCGTCGAGTTGATCGCGAAGCGCGCGCACGGCGTCCGCTTCGATGTCGAGCACGTCACGAGCGAGCGCGAGTGCCCGGTCGACATTGATTTTCGCTATCATTCGCGGAGTATAGCAAAGGCGCCTGTTCGCCGCGCCGGGCCTGCTGTGCCAAGCCGCTGCTTTTACCGCTGCCGTTAACGGCCCCTCAACCTTGTCGCACGGCGTGTTGCGTGCGCGGTTCCGCTGACGAACGAGGACGCTGCACCGATGCGTTTCTGCCGATGATTTCCCCGCTCGAAATGACGCTTTTCCTGCTGCTGGCATCGGTGGCGGGCGTGGTGATTTTTCGCTTTCTGAATCTTCCGCCGATGCTCGGTTATCTGTCGGTGGGGATCGTCGTCGGGCCGCACGCGTTCGGTCTGGTGCCCGACTCGGCGGGCGCGCAGAACCTCGCCGAATTCGGCGTGGTGTTCCTGATGTTTTCGATCGGCCTGGAGTTCTCGCTCGCCAAGCTGCGCTCCATGCGCCGGCTGGTGTTCGGTCTCGGCCTGCTGCAGGTGATCGGCACGATCGCGGTGGCGGTGTCGCTCGGCTTCGTGCTGGAGCGCTGGGTGCATATCACGTGGCAGGCAAGTGTCGCGCTGGGCGGCGCGCTGGCCATGTCGTCGACGGCAATCGTCAGCAAGATGCTGGCGGAGCGGCTTGAAATCGAAACCGAGCACGGCCGCAACATCTTCGGCGTGCTGCTGTTCCAGGATCTGGCGGTGGTGCCGCTGCTGATCGTGATCGCGGCGTTCGGAGGCGATTCGAAAGACCTGATGAGCGCGCTCGGCGTCGCGGCGATCAAGATCGTCGTGGCCTTGTCGCTGCTGCTGATCGTCGGGCAACGCTTCATGACGCGCTGGTTCAACGTGGTCGCGCGGCGTCGTTCGCAGGAACTGTTCATTCTCAATCTGCTGCTGGTGACGCTCGGTTCGGCGTTCATCACCGACAAATTCGGGCTGTCGCTCGCGCTCGGCGCGTTTATCGCCGGCATGCTGATCGCCGAGACGCCGTACCGGCATCAGGTGGAAGAGGACATCAAGCCGTTTCGCGACGTGCTGCTCGGGCTCTTCTTCATCACCACCGGCATGCTGCTGAATCCACGCGTGGTCTGGGAGCATCCGTTCATCGTGCTCGGTTTCCTGGTCGGGCCGATCCTGCTGAAGGCGGTGATGATCACCGGCCTCGCGCGCCTGTTCGGCGCGTCGCCGGGCGTCGCGATGCGCACCGGCATCGGTCTCGCGCAAGCCGGCGAATTCGGCTTCGTGCTGCTGAATCTGATTCTCGACAAACATCTCGTCGACGCCACCTTGTTGCAGGCGATTCTCGCCTCGATGCTGCTCTCCATGCTCGCCGCGCCGTTCCTGATCCAGAACGCGGACCGGATCGTGCTGCGCCTGTCGTCGACCGAATGGATGATGCAGTCGTTGCAGATGACGCGCATCGCCACGCAAAGCCTGAAGCAGAGCGGCCACGTGATCATCTGCGGATACGGCCGGGCCGGGCAGAATCTGGCGCGCATGCTGGAGCATGAAGGCCTGTCGTACGTCGCGCTCGACCTCGACCCCGATCGCGTGGCGGCCGCGGCGGCGGCCGGCGAATCGGTCGTGTTCGGCGACGCGGGGCGGCGCGAGTCGCTGCTCGCGGCCGGGATTCACCGCGCGACCGCGATTGCGATCACGTATGCGAACACGCCGTCGGCGCTACGCGTGCTGCACAACATCCACGAGCTGGAGCCGACGCTGCCGGTGATCGTGCGCACCGTCGACGACGCCGATCTGGAGAAACTGCTGGCCGCCGGCGCGACCGAGGTGATTCCGGAGATCGTCGAAGGCAGTCTGATGCTGGCCTCGCACACGCTCGTGGTGATGGGCGTACCGATGCGGCGCGTGGTGCGACGGGTCGAGGAAATGCGCGACGAACGCTATGCGCTGCTGCGCGGCTATTTCCACGGCGCCGACGACGTGGAAGACGACGACGGCCACGAACAGGTGCGGCTACAATCGGTGCCGGTCGACGAAAATGCCGACGCGGTGGGCCGCACGCTCGCCGAGGTCGGCCTGTTCGAGCTGGGCGTCGAAGTGACGGCGATCCGCCGGCACGGGATTCGCGGCGTCGAACCCGATCCGTCCACCAAGCTGCGCGCGAGCGACATCGTCGTGCTGCGCGGCTTGCCCGAGCAGTTGTCGGCCGCCGAGGAACGTTTGTCGAAGCATCGCCGCGCGGGCGCCGCCGCGGCGTAAGCGCCAGGGTCGGCGACGATAGTCGGCGCGATTCGCTTTTCATCGGACCGCCAAGGTCCATCCGGAGACACCATGTCCAACGCGCTCGCGAGCGCGCCGCTCGATGCGGCCGACTACATCAAAAGCCACATCCGCACGGTGCCCGACTGGCCGCAGGCGGGTGTCCAGTTCCGCGACATCACGCCGCTTCTGCAGGAACGCAAAACGCTGCGCGTGCTGATCGACCTGTTCGTGCAGCGCTATATCGACGCGAAGCTCGATTACATCGCCGGGCTCGACGCACGTGGTTTCATCATCGCGCCGATCCTCGCGTACGAACTGAACATCGGCTTCATTCCGATCCGCAAGGCGGGCAAGCTGCCGTACAGAACGGTCGCGCAGTCGTACGAACTCGAGTACGGCAGCGCCACCGTCGAGATTCACGAAGACGCCTGCAAGCCGGGCGAGCGCGTGGTGATCGTCGACGATCTGATCGCCACCGGCGGCACGATGATGGCCGGCAAGATACTGCTCGAGCGGCTCGGCGCGGTTGTCGTGGAAGGCGCGGCGATTATCGATCTGCCCGAGCTCGGCGGCTCGAAGCGGCTGCGCGACGGTGGTTTGCCGTTGTACACGGTGACGCGCTTCGACGGTCATTGAATCGAGCGCGGGCGGCGCGCTTTTCCGAATCCCTGAACCCTTTCTGCAAGGCCGGTCGATGCCCAATTTCCTGTTGTTTCTCGCCACCTCGATCGCCATCACCATGGCGCCCGGCCCGGACAATCTGCAAGTGCTCGCGCGCGGTATCTCGCAAGGCCGCGCGGCAGGTCTCGTCGCCGCGCTTGGCTTCGCGGCCGGCATCACATTTCACACGACGCTCGCCGCGCTCGGCGTGGCCGCGTTGCTGCGCTCGTCGCCGGTCGCGTTCGAAGCGATCAAGCTGGCGGGTGCCGCGTACCTGATCTGGATCGGCATCAAGGCGCTGCGCAGCCAGGGGCTCGCGACCGCGCACGAACGCGCGCCGCAGCCGCTGTCGGCCGTGTTTCGTCAAAGCGTGCTCGGTAACTTGCTGAACCCGAAGGTGACGCTGTTCTTCGTCGTGTTCCTGCCGCAGTTCGTGAAGCCGAACGGCGCGCAGAGCGTGACCGTGCAGATGCTCGAACTCGGCGTGCTGTTCATGTTGCAGACCGTGGTGGTGTTCTCGCTGTTCGGCGTGTGCGCGGGGATGATCGGCGGCTGGTTGAAACGTCGGCCGCGCGTGGGTGTGTGGCTCGATCGCCTCGCCGGCGCGACGTTCATCGCGATCGGCATCCGCGTCGCGCTGCGTGACTGAGTGGTGACTGAGTGGTGACTGAGCGGTGATGGCGCTGCGACCGGGCTGCGCTTGAACACGCAACCCGGCACGCGAGCGCCTACGATTCATTTGGAGTTCTGCATGACTTTGCCTTGCCTTACCGCCGCGCGCCGTTTCGACCGGCATGCGCATCTGCCGTTCTGGATCGGCGCCGAACAGGTCGGCTGGATTCGTCGGGGCGACGTATCGCTGCTCGCGCGCTGGCCCGACG
Organism: Paraburkholderia sp. D15; assembly: GCF_029910215.1. NCBI lineage: Bacteria > Pseudomonadati > Pseudomonadota > Betaproteobacteria > Burkholderiales > Burkholderiaceae > Paraburkholderia > Paraburkholderia sp. D15. Next base: position 488,848 of record NZ_CP110395.1, read on the forward strand.
TGTTCGAGATCGATGCGGCCCGCGTGAGCTTGTCGAACCGCTTCGATACCGTCGATCTGCGCAGCGCCGCGCTCGGCTCGGTGATCGGCGCGCTGGCCGCGGAAGGCCGCATCCCCGGGTGGCGCAACGAAACTTACGCGATCCGCAATGCGTTCGACGCGCCGCCGCTTGCGTATATCGAACGCGCGGCTTCGCGCTTCTTCGGCACGCTGACGTATGCGGTGCATCTGAACGGCGTCGTAGAATACGAGGACGGCGCGCCGCAGTTGTGGATCGCGCGCCGCAGCGACACCAAGGCGACCGATCCGGGCATGCTCGATAACGTCGTCGCGGGCGGCATCGGCTGGGGCTTTGGAATCGAGGCGACGATCGTCAAGGAGTGCTGGGAAGAAGCCGGCATTCCCGAGGAGATCGCCGCGCGCGCCGTGGCGGGCCGCACCGCGCATGTGCTGCAATCGTTGCCGGAAGGCACGCAGGCCGAACAGATTTTTATCTACGACCTCGCGTTGCCGGCCGATTTCGCGCCGCGCAATCAGGATGGCGAAGTGGGCGAGCACCGGCTCGCGCGCATCGACGAGGTAGCGCGCTGGATCGAAGAGAACGCGATGACGGTGGACGCGAGTCTCGCCACGCTGGATTGTCTGCTGCGCCGCCGCTGGATCGATGAAGACGCTTGCGCCGGGATCGGCGAGCTGTTCGTTCCACCTGTGCCGCCTGTGTCCGCTTGAACACGCTTGAACACGCTTGAGCCGGCTTGAGTCTCTTGAGCCCGGCACCGTTTCGAACCGACCACACCGAATCAACCACGCATTGAAGAAGGGAGTCACCCAGGTCATGTCGACCGATCACAGCTTTATTCTCAAACTCTCGTGCGCCGACCGGCCCGGCATCGTCCACGCGGTGTCCGGCTTCCTGTTCGAGCGCGGCAGCAACATTCTCGACTCCGCGCAGTTCGGCGACAGCCGCACCGGCGAGTTCTTCATGCGCGTGCATTTCCAGCAGGTGGGCGGTGATCCGGGTCTGGAGGCGCTGCGCGCGTCGTTCGTGACGCTCGCCGAGCAGTTCGGCATGCGCTGGGAGATGCACGACGCGTCGGTGAAACCGCGCGTGGTGATCATGGTGTCGAAGATCGGCCATTGCCTGAACGATTTGCTGTTCCGCTATCGCACCGGTCAGCTGGGTATCGAGATTCCGGCCATCATCTCGAACCACAAGGAGTTCTATCAGCTCGCCGCCAGCTACGACGTTCCGTTCCATCATTTCCCGCTGCTGGGCGGCACGCCCGACGCGAAGGCCGCGCAGGAAGCGCGCGTGCTCGAAGTGATCGACGAACATCAGGCCGATCTGGTGGTGCTCGCGCGCTACATGCAGATTCTGTCGCCGCAACTGTGCGAGGCGCTGGCCGGTCGCGCGATCAACATTCATCACTCGTTCCTGCCGAGCTTCAAGGGTGCGAAGCCTTACTACCAGGCGTTCGACCGCGGTGTGAAGCTGATCGGCGCCACCGCGCATTACGTGACCACGGATCTCGACGAAGGTCCGATCATCGAGCAGGAAGTGGAGCGCGTCGACCACAGCATGACGCCGGAGCAACTGACGGCGATCGGCCGCGACGTCGAGTGCGTGACGCTCGCGCGCGCGGTGAAGTGGCACGTCGAACATCGCGTCGTGCTGAATGGCAGCAAGACGGTGGTGTTCCGTTAAGCGCCGGTTGGTACTGCGTGCGTTGAAATGAAAAAGCGCCGGCTGGTTCCGGCGCTTCAGACTGCGGAGCGACCCCACGCTTGTCGAGGCGTGGGGTTTTTTATTGCGTTACGACTGCGGGGCGGAGCGGCTGGCGTCACGCGCGACGCGCGCGCTTTGCGGTGACGGTGCTCGCTGGGCATCGCGCGGGGTCTGCGCCGGTCGCGCCGACCGCGCATTCTGCGCCGAACGCCTACGCGCGTTCAGTTTCTTCAGCCAGATCAGCAGGCCCGTCGCGCTCAGCACGGCAACCGCGAGGCCGACCGCGCTGATCAGAATCCGTCCGCCGATGCCGAGAATGCGCCCCGAGTGCAGCGGGAATTGCACCTGCATGAAGACGTCGCCGGCCGAGCCTTGACCGGGAATCTGCGCGCCGAGCGGTTTGCCGGTGGCCGCGTCCCAATACATCCACGCGTTGCCGAGGCCGATGTCGCCGTGATCGTTGCCCGGCGCGTAATAGCCGACGCCGTAGGCGTGGAAGACTTCCGCGTAATAGATGCCACCCGGCGGCGCCTTCAGGTGCTGGGCCTTGCCCGCCTGCCCGGCCAGTTCGACGATGCGCTCGCGGCTCAGCACCGGATCGCCCGGTTGCGGCGGGCGGCGGACCTCCGGGTTATCGACCGGATTCGGCGTCAGCGAGGAGAGCGACGCGACGATCGGGCGGACTACCGGGCCGGACAGATTCATCGAGATCGAGGTCAGCGCGACGATCGTCAGCAGAGCCCAGATCCACACGCCACCGGAGCGGTGCAGGTCGAAGGTGAGTGCGTAGCCCCCGCGTCCGAGGCGGAACGCGAATGACTTGCGCCACGCCTTGACGCTCGGAAACGACAGCGCCAGCGCAATCATGCTGTCGAACAGCCAGATAATCCCGACGATGCCCATCAGCCACGTGCCGATGTCGATGCCGCCCGCGAACGGCAGATGCAGCGTGTAGTGCAGCTTGTAGATGAACGGAATCAGGTTGAGCCGTGCGAGCGACACCGCGCCCCATTCGCGGCGGCCCTGAATCTCGCCGGTGGCGGGATCGACGGCGATCTGGTTGAAGTCGAGCGCGTAGGGTTGCTTTGTCGCGGGATCGGTGCGCGGCAGCACCATCATCTGCAGCGTGTGGCCGGGCTCGGCGGTGAGCGGCAGATAAGTGACCTGCAAGCGCGGGTCCGCCGCTTCGACGCGGCGCGCGAGTTCCAGCCCGGACAGCGCGGGCGCCGCGCTGCGTGCCTTGAAGAACGTCGGGTTGAGCGCCGCGTCGAGTTCATGGTCCCACGCGATGATCGCGCCGGTGAGACCCGCGACGAACAGAAACAGCGCGGTGGCGACGCCAAACCAGCGGTGCAGGCGAACGAACTGGCGCCTCATGCACGAACCCGCAAGGCGAGAAGAGACGACGGCGGAATGATCACGGGACAGGATGCGTGCAAATGGGAATTGTTCGCATCTTACGGGAAACTTGCAGTCAGCGGCAAGAAGCGTGTCGGGCCCGAACGGAGAGGGCGGCAGCGCCCCGGCGAACCGTCACACCAGCCGCAAATAAATCAGCTCCCGCTTGATATACGCATAAAAAATCGGCGCGGCGACCACACCCGGAATGCCGAACGCGGCTTCCATCACCAGCATCGCGATCAACAGTTCCCATGCGCGCGCTTCGATCTGTCCGCCGACGATCCGTGCGTTGAGAAAGTATTCGAGCTTGTGAATCAGGATCAGGAAAACCAGCGACATCACCGCCGCCGGAAAGCTCACCGATAGCGCCACCGCGACGATGATCGTGTTCGAGATCAGATTGCCGATCACCGGCAGCAAGCCGACGATGAAGGTCACCAGCACAAGCGTTTTCGACAGCGGCAGGCGGTCGTGGAAGATCGGCAGGACCACCAGCAGGAAGATGCCGGTGAACACCGCGTTGATCGCGGAAATCTTCACCTGCGCGAACACGATGCGGCGGAACGCATCGGCGAAGCGCGTGACGCGCGCGACGAACGCCGTGGACAACGGCAGCCGCTGCATATGCTTCTGCGCGCCGACCGCGATGATCGCGCCGATGATCATGCCGATCAGAATATGCGTGAACGCGCGCGCCGCCGTCTTGCCGCTTTGCTGCAGCATGTTGGCGTGCGTCTGCATCAGTTCGGTGGCCTTGGTCTTCATCTGTTCGGTATCGACCGGCAGATACTTGGCGATGAACTGCGGAATGCGGCCGCGCGCTTCGTCGACCAGTTGCATTGCCTGATCGAGCAGCTTCTGCACGCTCGGCACGTCGTTCTCGAAGTGGGCGATGATCCCCAGCGTGATGCCCGTCAGCGACCCGACGATCACCACCGACAGAATCACCACGGCCAGCCAGCGCGCCCGCTTGCTCGACATATGACGCTCGATGCGCGGCGCGATCGTATGCACCAGTTGGTACACCAGCAGCCCGGCGAGCAACGCGCCGAGCAGCTTCAACTCGATCACCGCCCACATGCCGAGCAGCATCACGACATAACTGCCGATTTCGACCGCCGACAGTTTCGGCAGGCTCATGTCGCTCGTCAGCCTGACCGGGCGTGGGCGTAGGTCCTGCACTTGCCCGTCGTCGCGCGCCTGATTCCGCTTGGCCATGGCTTATTCCGTCTCCCACCCGTGAGGTGCCGCGTTACTTTTTGCTGGCCGCGCGTTTGAGCAACGGCGCCAGATACTTGCCGGTAAAACTTGCCTTCGACTTGGCCACCTGCTCCGGCGTGCCTTGGGCGATGATCTGACCGCCGCCGGCGCCGCCTTCCGGACCGAGGTCGATGACCCAGTCGGCGGTCTTTATTACATCCAGATTATGCTCGATGATCACGACGGTATTGCCGTGATCGCGTAGCCGGTGGATCACTTCCAGCAGCAGTGCGATGTCGTGGAAGTGCAGACCGGTGGTCGGCTCGTCGAGGATGTATAACGTGCGACCCGTATCGCGCTTGCTCAGTTCCAGCGAAAGTTTGACCCGCTGCGCCTCGCCGCCCGACAGCGTGGTGGCCGACTGGCCCAGGCGGATATAGCCCAGCCCCACGTCCAGCAAGGTTTTCAGCTTGCGCGCGACGACCGGCACCGCCTTGAAGAACTCGTAGGCGTTCTCCACCGTCATGTCGAGCACTTCGCTGATGTTCTTGCCCTTGTACTGGACGTCCAGCGTTTCGCGGTTGTAGCGCTTGCCGTGGCAGACGTCGCAGGGCACGTAGACGTCCGGCAGAAAGTGCATCTCGACCTTCAGCACGCCGTCGCCCTGGCAGGATTCGCAGCGGCCGCCCTTCACGTTGAACGAGAAACGGCCCGGATCGTAGCCGCGCTCCTTGGCCGCCGGCACGCCCGCGAACAGCTCGCGGATCGGCGTGAACAGCCCGGTGTAGGTGGCCGGATTCGAACGCGGCGTGCGGCCGATCGGCGACTGGTCGACGTTGATCACCTTGTCGAAATGTTCGAGGCCTTCGATCGATTCGTACGGCGCCGGCTCCGTCGACGATCCGTACAGGTGATGCGAGACCGCGTGGTACAGCGTGTCGTTGATCAGCGTCGACTTGCCGGAGCCGGACACGCCGGTCACGCAGGTCAGCAGACCCACCGGCAGATCGAGCGACACGTGCCGCAGATTGTTGCCGTATGCCTCGACGATGCGCAGACGCCGTTCGTCCGGTTCCTTGCGCTCGTCCGGAAACTCGATGCTGCGCGCACCGGACATGTACTGTCCGGTCATCGACGCGGCGTTCGCCTGCACCTGTTTGGGCGTGCCTTCCGCGATCACCATGCCGCCGTGTTCGCCCGCGCCCGGTCCCATGTCGACCACATAGTCGGCCATGCGGATCATGTCCTCGTCATGCTCGACGACGATCACCGAATTGCCGAGATCGCGCAGATGCTTGAGCGTCGCGATCAGCCGGTCGTTGTCGCGCTGATGCAGACCGATCGACGGTTCGTCCAGCACGTACATCACGCCGGTCAGGCCCGAGCCGATCTGCGACGCGAGCCGGATGCGCTGCGCCTCGCCGCCCGACAGCGTTTCCGCGCTGCGTTCGAGCGACAGGTAATCGAGCCCGACGTTATTCAGGAACATCAGCCGCGCGACGATTTCCTTGACCACCTTGTCGGCGATTTCGCGCTTCGAGCCTTCCAGACGCAGCGTCTGGAAATAGCCGAGCGCATCGCGCAGCGGCCAGCCGCTGATTTCGAAGATGCCGCGCGCGTCGCTGTCCGCGCCGATCCGCACGAAGCGCGCCTCGCGGCGCAGCCGCGTGCCCGCGCAAGCGGGGCAGGGCTGGTTGTTCTGATACTTGGCGAGTTCCTCGCGCACCGCGACCGAGTCGGTCTCGCGATAGCGCCGCTCCAGATTCGGGATGATCCCTTCGAACACGTGTTCGCGCACCGACGTGCGGCCGCGCTCGTTGATGTACGAGAACGGAATCTCCTGCTTGCCCGAGCCGAACAGCAGGATCTTGCGGACCTTTTCCGGCAGATCCTCGACCGCCGTGTCGATATCGAACTCGTAGAACGCGGCGAGACTCTGCAGCATCTGGAAGTAGAACTGATTGCGCCGGTCCCAGCCCTTCACCGCGCCGGCCGCCAGCGACAACGACGGATGCGCGACCACCCGCTTCGGATCGAAGAAGGTGATCTGACCCAGGCCGTCGCATTCCGGGCACGCGCCCATCGGGTTATTGAACGAGAAGAGCCGCGGCTCCAGTTCCTGCAGCGAGTACGAGCAGATCGGGCAGGCGAACTTCGAGCTGAACAGCTTCTCCTTGTCCGTATCCATTTCAAGCGCGATCGCACGGCCGTCGGCGAGACGCAACGCCGTTTCGAACGATTCGGCGAGGCGCTGCTTCATGTCCGGCCGCACCTTCAGACGGTCGATCACCACGTCGATGGTGTGCTTGTCGTTTTTCTTCAGCTTCGGCAGCGAGTCGACTTCATAGATTTTGGCGACGCCTTCGTTGGCGGTGCCGCCGCCCGAACGCACGCGAAACCGGATGAAGCCCTGCGCCTGCATTTCCTCGAACAGCTCGACGTGCTCGCCCTTGCGGTCGGCCACGACCGGCGCGAGGATCATCAAGCGGGTTTCGTCCGGCAACGCGAGCGCGGCGTCGACCATCTGCGAGACGCTTTGCGCTTCCAGCGGGATCTCGTGATCCGGGCAATACGGCGTGCCGACCCGTGCGAACAATAGCCGCAGGTAATCGTGGATTTCCGTGACCGTGCCGACCGTGGAGCGCGGGTTGTGCGAGGTCGCCTTCTGTTCGATCGAGATCGCCGGCGACAGCCCTTCGATCAGATCGACGTCCGGCTTTTCCATCAATTGCAGGAACTGGCGTGCGTAGGCCGACAGACTTTCGACGTAGCGGCGCTGGCCTTCCGCATAGAGCGTGTCGAACGCCAGCGACGATTTGCCCGAGCCCGAAAGGCCCGTGATGACGACGAGCTTGTGACGTGGAAGATCGAGGTTGACGTTCTTCAGGTTGTGGGTGCGAGCCCCACGAATACGGATTTGTTCCACGGATTTATTCCATGAACTGGCGGAAAGAGGAAGGGGCTAAACCTGCTACTATAACGACTTTTCGAGACGGCCGTTACGGCTCCCTGACAGCCCGAAGAAGCGCTAAGGCAAGCTGTAAGGCAGCGGTCCGGCGCCGCGGGAAAGTGGTCCAACTGGGGCCGTTTTCCGCGACTGCAAGGCAACCACGAGGCAACCACGAGGCACCGCTGCGCTACGAGCCGCCCGCGGGCACGCTGCCAGTCCGACGGCTCGAATGTCGCGCCGCTCATTCAAATTACGCTTCCGATGTCCAATCCATCCGCAACTTCCTCGCGCATGAGCGCGCCTGAACTACGCGCGACCATGTCGCTGGCCGCGATCTTCGCGCTGCGCATGCTCGGTCTGTTCATGATCATGCCGGTGTTCTCGGTCTACGCGAAAACGATCCCGGGCGGCGACAACCTGCTGCTGGTGGGCATCGCGCTCGGCGCGTACGGCGTCACGCAGTCCATGCTCTATATCTTCTACGGCTGGGTGTCGGACAAGATCGGCCGCAAGCCGGTCATCGCGGCCGGGCTGCTGATCTTCGCGCTCGGCAGCTTCGTCGCGGCGGGCGCGCACGACATGACGTGGATCATCGTCGGCCGCGTGATTCAGGGGATGGGCGCGGTGTCGTCGGCGGTGATCGCGTTCATCGCCGATCTGACGGCGGAAGAGCATCGCACCAAGGCGATGGCGATGGTGGGCGGCAGCATCGGCGTGTCGTTCGCGGTGGCGATCGTCGGTGCGCCGATCGTGTTCCAGTGGCTCGGCATGAGCGGACTGTTCACGCTGGTCGGCGTGTTCGCGATTCTGGCGATCGGCCTCGTGCTGTGGGTGGTGCCGGATGCGCCGAAGCCGGTACACGTGCGTGCGCCGTTCGCCGAGGTGCTGCATAACGTCGAACTGCTGCGCCTGAACTTCGGCGTGCTGGTGCTGCACGCAACGCAAACCGCGTTGTTCCTCGTCGTGCCGCGCATCCTCGTCGCGGGCGGCTTGCCGGTCGCGTCGCACTGGAAGGTTTATCTGCCGGTCATGGGGCTGTCGTTCGTGATGATGGTGCCGGCGATCATCGCCGCCGAGAAGCGCGGCAAGATGAAAATCGTGCTGCTGTCGGCGATCGGTCTTATCCTGATCGGCCAGTTGTTATTGGGCGTTGCACCGCATACGATTCTGACTGTGGCAGCGATCCTTTTCGTGTACTTTCTCGGCTTCAATATTCTCGAGGCGTCACAGCCTTCGCTGGTGTCGAAACTGGCGCCGGGCACGCGCAAGGGCGCGGCCGCCGGCGTCTACAACACCACGCAGTCGATCGGCCTCGCGCTGGGCGGCGTGGTCGGCGGCTGGCTGCTCAAGGTCGACGGGGCAAGCGCGGTATTCTTTACGTGCTCGGGCCTCGTGTTGTGCTGGCTTATAATCGCCGCCAACATGAAACAGCCGCCGCGTAAGGCGTAACGGCACACCAGAACTCACCCGGCGGCGGGCAGAGGCGCAGTTCTGGTCTCGGGCCTGCCGGCCATGAGACGCGAACCGCGCCGTGCCGCGCCGCCCGCAACGGAATCAACAGGAGAAACTCATGGCATCCGTGAACAAGGTCATTCTCGTCGGCAACCTCGGAGCCGATCCGGAAGTCCGTTATCTTCCGAGCGGCGACGCAGTGGCGAACATCCGCCTGGCCACGACGGATCGTTACAAGGACAAGGCGTCCGGCGAGATGAAGGAAGCCACCGAATGGCACCGCGTGTCGTTCTTCGGCCGCCTCGCGGAAATCGTGTCCGAGTATCTGAAGAAAGGCTCGTCGGTTTATCTCGAAGGGCGTATCCGTACGCGCAAGTGGCAGGCGCAGGACGGCACCGATCGTTATTCGACGGAAATCGTCGCGGAACAGATGCAGATGCTGGGCGGCCGCGGTGGTTCGATGGGCGGTGGCGGCGATGAGGGCGGATATAGCCGCGGTGAGCCGTCGGAGCGCAGTGGCGGCGGTGGTGGTGGTCGCGCCATGTCGTCGGGTGGTGGTTCGCGCGGTGGTAGTGGTGGTGGCGGTGGTGGTTCGAGCCGTCCGAGCGCGCCGGCTGGCGGCGGGTTTGATGAGATGGATGACGATATTCCGTTCTGAGCGGTTCGGTAAGCTGCTCAGTGTCTAACAGGTGCGAGTCCTGTCGCAGTAGTTGGTTAGTTTGACTGCGTAGCGATGGCGTACATGTGGATGGCGACTGAAACATGGGAGCAACGCCGGATAAACGTGTCCCCCGACCCAGTCAGTGGGAGCGCGCAAATATGCAGCCCGTAACGAAAGTGAACCTGAACAAGCCTCGTAAATGTCAGCCACACGAGTATGCTGGGAGTGGTGTGGTGTAGGGTGGTTCCGCCGAGCCTCTAGAACGGGGGCGAAGGCCAGCGAGTCATGGTGGATTAACTAACCACTTGAAGCCATGATAGGAACTCGGGGTATTGAGGATGGGATGCATATAAAGCACTGAGCGGAACGAACGAGATCTCTACCCGTCGTGGCTTAACCCGCCACGTAATCGACGATATAAGGTAACCGCCGAAGTTCGGAGAAACGCGGGATAGAGAAGTCGGAGGAGGTCATAGTACTGTTGATGGCAAGGACAACATAACCTTGCCGGAGGGAAGGGCCTCTGCTTCTGTCATGCTCTTTTTGTAGGAGGCACTGCGTGATTGCGAAAGCTAAAAACACGCCGTTAGAAAGTGTGCGAGTACTGCAACGAAAGCTATACCAGGCAGCCAAGACGAATCCGACGCGAAAATTCGGTGCGTTATATGACAAAGTGTGCCAAAGCGATGTGCTGTGGTCGGCGTACCAACAGGTGAAAGCCAACAAAGGTGCCCCTGGCATCGACCGACAAACTTTCGACGTAATTGAAAGCGAAATCGGTCTTAGCGATTTTCTGGATGGAATCCAATCACGTCTCAAAGCGAAGCGGTACAAGCCTCTACCGGTTAGACGGGTGTATATCCCTAAGGCCGATGGATCGCAAAGACCGCTGGGCATACCAGTCATTGCCGATCGCGTGGTTCAGGCAGCAGTGAAGCTTGTTATCGAACCTATGTTCGAGGCGAGTTTCAAGGATTTTTCGTATGGCTTTCGCCCTCGGAAGAGTGCGCAACAGGCCCTGCGGGAAGTCTACAAATGGCTGAATTTCAAATGCCATTGGGTTGTGGATGCGGATCTGAAGGCTTATTTCGATACGATTCCACACGACAAACTGCTGCTTTCAGTGCGATCCAAGGTCATAGATCGGTCTGTTGTAAAACTGATCGAAATGTGGCTCAAAGCAGGTGTGATGGAGGATATGCGAGTCCGGACGGAAACGACCGGGACACCACAGGGGGGAGTTATCTCTCCCTTGCTCGCAAACCTCTACTTGCACTGGCTGGATCACACATGGGTGAAGAAGGCGTTTGCTAATCGGCCGTACGATGCTCACATTGTGCGGTACGCCGACGACTTCGTAATTCTGTGCAACAAGAACCCCGAGTTTTATCTGGGGGAGGCCAAGAAAGTGCTGGATCGTCTTGGTCTCACGCTCAATGCGCAGAAAACACGGATAGTAGATGCCCGGGAGGAGCCGTTCGACTTTCTGGGTCACCGATTTGTAGCCCAACCGTCGAAGGTGACGGGCAAGCTCAAGTCGTACTACTACCCCTCGCCCAAGGCGATGAAGTCGGTCAAGAAGAAGATTCGGGAGGTTGTCCGAACAGGGCAGCACTGGAATCTGCCGCAGCTCATCAAGGAGAAGGTCAATCCGATTCTTCGCGGCTGGGGAAACTACTTCAAGACGGGTAACTCAAGGAAGCACTTCTTGAGCATCGCGAACTACACGACGTGGACGCTCTGCATCATGCTTCGGAAGAAGCACAAGAAGCGAGCTAAGGGGTGGAGGGACCACCCGCCATCTTGGTTCTATGATTACCACGGGCTCTTCAAGTTGTATGGCCTGTCGGTGACCGGAGAGGAATCAAGTCGGTATGCACGCCCTGTGCCGTTGTAACGCTGCTGGCTGAAGGCAGTCGGAAAGCCGTGTGCGGGAAAACTGCAAGCACGGTTTGACGAGAGGTCGCTGGGGAGATCACTTCAAACTTGAGACCTACTCTACAGGATATACCTAGATAATTCTGTAAACAAAACCCCGGTAAGCCTTGTGCTTGCCGGGGTTTTTCATTGTTCACGTTTTTTCCGATTTGTACCTATAGTAGTTGCAATCGTGTACATGAAAAAGTGTAAACAATGTCTTCCGGTTACCGCGTCAAGACTATTGTTCTCACCTCGGACGAACGACTTCCGATCCTGCTTGATAGGGACGGACAGCCTATGTTCGAGCCTACCGTCTTTGCGCTGACGGACGTGCGGGGGAGGAATTTAGCTGCCAACACCATTGGCATGGTCCTCCGCAGCATAATGATTTTCCAGATCTTCCTGGATGCACGTGGCATTGATCTCGATGCTCGCCTTCCCTGCGACTTCAGTACCATAACTGGACGCCTTGGCAGCCAAAGACTGATGTCGTCGTCAATTTTCGGCTCACCTCTCGCGAATTGACGCAGCACCGCGATCGCGCGACATGCGATCGCGGGCCGCCGGGTGCGGTCGGTACCCCGACACCCGGGCGCTGCGACGAGGTCACCGCCCCCATACGCCTCCGCAATGCGAATCAGACGCTTCATGACTCGTCCAAGAAGCCCGCGGGCGGATTGCCCCACTGCACGAATGTGGGAAAGATACCGGCTCACTGCGGCACGCGCGGTCAAGCCCTCGTACTACGCTCTCAGCGCCGCCAGCGACGCGTGGTCGGGAAAGGCCTGTGGCAGGCCACTCCAAGAATCGTCCCGCTGGTTTGCGCCATGTAGCAACGAACGCGTTGCGTCTGTCAGGCCTTAGGATTGCCGGCAAAGCGGACGGTATTCTCGAGGCCGTGGCTTGCAGCCCAGCGCAGGATTTTCGAACGCAACAGTTCCATATAGTCAGCCTTCATGTCATCCGGAGCAAACGGCTCGTGTTGTTCGCCGCGGACGAGGTCTTTCAACAGTGTCTGAACTTGTTCCCCCAATTTTGCGTCTTCGGTTATCGCTCGATAGGCGTTCAACGGCTTATCCTTGGACTCTTCGTCGCCACCAAGGAACCGTTCGAAATCGGGCACGCTTACCCGATGCCGAACCTGCAGGCCAGCAGTTCTAGCCTCCATAATTGCATCCCGGATTTTCTTGTTCTCGGTCCACATGCCGTTTTTGTCTCCGTTGGTTTTGAACGGTGGATCGCAGTCGTGCACAATGCCGAAGCCGATCTTGAAATGGCGCAATACCTTGATCAGCGGCACGAGTATCGCCTTTCCGCGAGCCCGGATGACAGTCGCCCGGTCCATGAGTTCTTGTTCTTTTTCCACGATGGCAGCGATAAACGCAGCATGCTCGGTGTCGCCCTCAACGAGCACTGGGTAGGAACCAAAAAACACTTCCGCAAGACTAGGGTCAATGTGCTGTAGGGCTTGCAATCTTTGCTTCTCATCGCCTTCAAACGTGATGAAATCAGATCGATATGTCTTCGGCGCTATGGGCGCTTCATCATCCGCGCCGACGCGTTCCAGCCGTACGATTGTTGTATGGTCCTCAAAAGGATTAACGAAGTACGGCGAATGGGTAGTCATCAAGACTTGCCAGTCCGGACTTTCGGCCAGCTTGTAAAGGTGCCGTTGCGCAGCCCGGGCCGCCATAGGATGCAAGGCATTTTCCGGTTCGTCGATTAGTAGCAGATAACCAGGCAATGACGGGTCATCAGGACTTTCGGGTATAGGCGCTCCAGCGATATGGGCGTCGAGCAACGCCGTGAGCGTCGCAATGCGCGCGTCGATCTCAGCGCGAGCCTCATCGGAAATCTTCTTGGTCTTTTTCTTTGCTTCGTCGGCGAGTTCTTTCTCGATCTTCTTCTGGAACTCGCTTCGAATTTCCTTTTCCCGCGTTAATTCGTTGTGTACTTGTAACATTGCCCAAAAAAGCGCCCGACGAGCGCCCGTTCCTTGCTGCGCAAGCGACGTGTCAGCCTTACCGTCAGCGATTCGGAGCCCGGACCCTTTCTTCACCAGATCGTCGACCTTCACCGCAAACGGAGCTGAAGCGATGTTCAGGCGGACGCCCAGCGACGGGAAGACACTTCTAAATCCATTGGTTACTTGCGCGGCGATCTGGTTGAATGTCTCTTCGTGAGCTACGCTGAGTTCATTGATATTGGCTGTGATATTAGAAATCGCTTGAGACAAAGCGGACTCGGCATTTTGTCGCTCCTTCTCGAGACTCGCGATCAACGGTGTCAGAGCTAGGGTTAGCAGCATCTGCTCAGTCTTCTCGGAATCGTCAAGGGATCCGATGCGAAGCGGCCGAGGTAGCCGTGACGTAAAAACGTTGTCTAGACCAGCAGCATTTTTGTCAGGATCCCAATCTCCGACATTGTCTGCCCCACCAGTTGGATTCCATGTCGTGCGCACGCTCTGGAAAGACGGGGGCGCCCACTGCCAGCGACTCCTGACTATGCGCAAGCCGTCTTCGTTTACCTTCCACTCGGGTGCAATGTTTCCGATGCCGTCTGGAATGTGAACGTCGAGGATCACTTCTGACGGTTGATCGTTATTCGCGTGCAGATGTCGATCCCGCCCCGGCTCAAAGGGGATAGAGCCCTTGGCCAGCTCGTATGCGCGAAGGATCGTCGACTTCCCGGCATTGTTGCGCCCTACGAGGCACACGACGTTGTCGAGCGAAATGTCCACTGCATCGTTTCCGATGCACCCGATGTTGCGAACACTTATGCGTACGAGCTTTGACCTATTTTCATCTGCCGCCATGCCTTCCCCCGATTAGTATTATGAAACGTGCACAGCGCAGCAGTTTCGGCTAATGGCGGTCTTACGTCAAAACAAAAAGCGGACCTCCCAGCGCGCATAACATCCTATTCTTTGGCAATATCTCCGCATATGGTTCGTTGGTGCGCTTTTGGACTATGTAACAGTCAGCTAAGGTTACGGTTCGAGTGCAGGCATGGATTCGTCAAAGATGCCGTGCTGCACGGTGGGGTCCTGCGGCTCTCGCCTGTGGATAACTACTCTGCTCGCCTCCCCCTGCACCCCTCATGCCAGTGAGGAATATAGTTCCCGGAACGGCAGAACCGTGTAAACAAGTGGCCCTCAGACGAGCTACTCGTTTACGTTGCACCGGTTAGACTGCCGAAAGGCCTCGCTGGGATGGTAAGCGGAACCGTTCTAAGCGATCTCGACTGAACGTTGTCGCCTGATGTAAAGAAAGACCCGGAGGTTCGGGCTAAGTCATTGACTTAGCCCGAACCTCCGGGTCTTTTTGTTTGCGCGGTTTTTCAGTTCTGGACTTCCGGCCTACATAGCCGATGTGATTTGTAAGGTCGCACGCTGCGCGAGGGTCAATGTCCCCTTGATGGCGCTATCTTGTAGGCTGTAGACGCGGACATCCTCTCGTCGATTGGAATCGATTAAGGGAATGATTGCCTTGTCTCCATCCGGATGTAGACGAAGCGACCAACTGTGTGATGCATCTATTTCTCCGCGCAGCCGCCAGCGACCGTAGACTAAGTTCTTCTGCTAGGAGTGGCAGCCTCCGCCGAGTGCCTGTATGCAATCCCATAACGATTGACAACCGGATACAGCGAAAGCCCATGCTAATAACAAACCGGCTCCGATAATTTTCTTAACCATACCGCCGTCCTTTACCGATGGTTGAACCAGGTTACATTTTGCTAGCCGCTTTAGCTCTGCGACCCTATACGTCGACGTATGAGGTCTTCTGCGAGGGCAGCAGGCGCGGAGGCGGTGTACACGCGCACATACACACGTCGTCACTCAACGCTGCCTGCCGGGCATCGGGACCCGTCATTGAAACGCGCGGGCCCTCGCACTGGATTCGCCCTACGGTTTTACAGACTGGACAAAGGACTGGATCGCCCTCATACGCCTGTTCGCGTTCACCGAGCAAATCGCGTGTGTCGCCGCTTTGCACGATACCGCCGACCGTTGTCACGTCACCTTTCACAATGTCGTAACGCCTCACGATTCGTCTTCCATCAGATCGCCCCCGGCCTTGCACGTAGGCTGCTTAGCAACGTGTCCCAAGCTTGTAGCGCCCCCGCCTCATCGACAGGGGAGGTAGCCTGATCCGGTGGCAGGTCGCTCCGGGCTGATGTGCCTAGCAGCAGTTCGATCGACGTATGCGGTTGCGCGAGGGTGGCGGTATTTCCAGATGCCAGCAGGTAGAAGCGATATACGGTGACGGTCCCGTCCCTGAGCGCGAACAACACCTCCTCGGCATCCATGCCGGCAATCTTCCGTTTGCCTTGGCGCAGGATGCGGTAGCTACCGGGCATGTCGTCTAGTTTCGCTCGCAACGCGGGCAAATCACGACTAAGCAACTGACCCTGATCGCCATCCGCTGCATCGCGCAATTTGATCACCAGCAGCGCAGGCCGGCCCGGCATCAGAGCGAACGACTGGCTGACTTCTTCCGTATAGTTCGACGATCCAGTTACGATTCCACCGTCAAAGCAAAATCCGGGTTCCGTCGGTACTGTCCAGTTATCACGCATCTTGATGCGCTTGTAGGTGTCGTCATAAATGCTTTCCACGCGATCAAGGGCATCCGCGCCGATCATGCCTGTCGTATGGACAAGCGTTCGATTTGCGAATAGATATCCTTCCGTATCGAACGGCAAGGTCGCTGTTTTCGCCACCGCGTCGTTGTATATGAAAATCCGCGAATGCGACACCGGTGAAAACGCTTTTTCCAGCCACACGTGTCCGGTCTTCTCATCCAGATTGACTGGATTCACTCGTTGCCGGGTACGAAGTTCCTTCTCGCGTATTGAGACCTTGGCATCGTAGGTCTCTTGTGAAACATCGTGAGTTGTAACAAGTTTTTCGCCACGATACTGATAGACCTCATTCGAAAGCTCACTCGAGACAGGCCTATCGAAGAGGAGGCGGCCGATACACCACGGACGGGCTTTGGAAAGCAAAGGATTATTCATTGTCGGTTCCACGGGAAAAGCAAAAGAGCAGGCGCAAAACCCCGCCAGCAAAAACAATGAGCGAACAAAGCGGATCATCATGATTCTCCGGGTACGGGGACATTCTTCACGATCTGCACCACGCTATAAAGAAGTGCCCATCGGGTCCACGGGTGCGCGTAACTCTTCATGTGCTCGTAGCCCGCCTGGACGAAAGCCATTTGGACCCCTTTCGCCCGGGCGCCAGGGATATCAGGCTTCAGGCCGCGCGCCTGGGCATCCGCCGACCATGCTGGCACAGTCCCGTCACCACGAATGATCCCTGTCTTGTTCGCCACGCGTGCCCAGTCCGTTGAACTGCTCACGTTGGGTATCTGGTTAGTCTTTTGCACAGTGAACGTGACAGTTAGCTTGCGCTCCTCAAGTAGCACGCGAATTTCGCCCTTTCCCGAATCATGTAGGCATCTGGCGCCACGAAGCTCATTCTCCTGTACATCGGAGGGGAGATCGCTTGTCCAAACGGCATTGCCCCATGTCAGCAAGTCTTTCGTCGGTTCCCCATGCTCGATGCTGGGCGTGTTTTTGCTGTCGGTTCCAGCAGACGTACCGGATGATGGCGAACGAGTGTCCAGTCCTCCGTTAGCGTATGCCACATACGTGTTGCCGTGGTATTTGTTCTTTAGTTGGCTTTGGCGTATGACCACCTGCTTTAAGGTGGACTTGTAATGGTCAACAAGCACATTAGTGCCCGTTTCGTTCTTGCCGAGTCGCTGTCTTACCAGTCCAGCAGGATCAAGCTGGGCTTCTTTCGGCAACAAACCGTACCATTTGTCATTGAGATAAAGCTCGTTGTATGCGTCGCCCCCCTCAGGGAATTGCATGAGTATTTGTCCGTCGACGCGCGAAAAAATCCACCACGGCGCGCCGTTGTGATAGTCGGGCATCGGCGTTAGTTCTAAAGGTCCCGGTGCGTTCGCCATGACTGCAATGAATTCGTCCGCGTCGCGACCCAGCAGGCTGCCGTTGACGAACCCGTTCATTCCGCCTTCCGGACCGCCTCCTGTCTTAATACGTTTGGCCGCCAGTGGCGCACCGGTGGCGGGTTGCGCGCCGTGGAAGACGCCGTGCGCCAGGCTTGGCGTGTCGTCGTGCCTCTGCTTCCCTAAGCATTTCACTGTCGGCAACGTGCTGCGGAATTCGGGAGCCAGCCTGCGATCCCACGCGCCTTCTCGTTTGATCAAGGCTTGGCTCGTCTCATTCGCGCCCGCTCTCCTTCCCCACGCCCAATCGAAGCATGACCTCCTGCAAATACGCCACTGCATCGCCCTGATGACTGGCCTTCATTGCACGCCGCCTCAATTCATCCAACCCGGCGTCATGTTTCACCAGCGCTTGCGCCGATTCCACCAGTTCGAACTGAAGCCCGTTGAGCGGGGCGGCGTGTTCGACGGTGAGCGTCTTCCTTGCGGCCAGCGGCGCCAAACTCAGCGGCGTATCGGTTCGCGGCTCAGCGAGCGAGAACAACGTGGAAAGATCGTTCTCACCAGCCCACTTATCGCGCGCCGTCAGATTAGGCAGGCCAAAGCGCTTTTCGAGCAGCGCCGCGATGGCGGTGTGATCGTGCACACGCGAGTCGATGGTCATCCGGGGAATCAGCGGTGAAACGACCACCGCCGGCACGCGAAAACCGAGCCTGTCGAACCTGAAGCGGATGAGCTTGCCATCCTCGTCGTCGTCTTCGCCGATCCTTCCATCAGGGTTGACGGTCGGCGGCGAACCGGCGTGATCGTAGGTCCCGCCGGCTTCGTCGTACGTGACGATCAGCGCTGTCTTCTCCCACAGCGGAGATTGGCGGATAGCGTTGTACAACGACGCAATCAACTTCTCGCCCTCCAGCACGTCGTTCGACGGATGCTGGTCGTTCGCACGCAAACCTCGCTGGTCGAAATAGCGCGGTTCGATGAACGAGTAGTGCGGCAGCGTGCCTTTTTCGAGATCGCGCGAGAGCCGGTCGATCGGATTGAACGGCGCGTGCGCCATCACCGACAGCATCGTCAGCGATTGCGGCACGTCGTGATAGTAGACGGCGGTGCTCCTCCCCGCCTTCTTGAGCAGTTCGAAAATCGTGCGGGACGAGGTCACTTTTTGCGTGCCGCCCAGATAGCCGTCCGACGTCGCCGCGTGAACGAATCGCCGGTTCGGACACGTGGCCCCCGGCGCCGAGCTGAACCATCGGTCGCAGATCGCGAATTCGCGGGCGAGCGTCGTCAGCACCGGCAGGCGTTCGGGCGCGAAGCACTTCATGATGTCCTCGGGACGACCGCCAAGCCGCTGCTGATAGTCGTGGACATAGCCGCTGTTGGTGGGCGGCGTATCCGGCAGCCAGTCGAGTTTTTGCCGGGCTTCCTTGCTCAGGCCGAACATCTGCGTCATGGAAGCCGGGTTGAAACTATGCCCGGGATCGACGGGAGGATCGCTGTAGTTCGCGTCGTCGCTCACGGTGTAGCGGGGCGACGACGCGTCGTTCGGATCGGCGGGATTCGATTCGTCGCCCTGCAAGCCGTCGATCGGATAATCCGGCGCCTTCATGAAACCCAGCAGGTGATCGAACGAGCGGTTCTCCAGCATGAGCACGACGAAGTGATCGATGCGGTTCAATGTGTCCACGGCGAATATCCCCTGTCACGCTTTGCGCACGGCGGCGATACACAACTCGCCGAGCGCGTTGATCGACGCTTGCGTGAATTGGCCGAGATCGCCGATCCCGATCGGTTGAATCTTCGACAAGATCTTGCCGAGTTCCTGAGCAAGGTCTCTCGCCGCATCCGCGGCGCGACCGTCGACGCATTTACCCAGTCCGCCGTGTACCTCGTGGTTGGTCGGCACCGGCGTTTCCAGCTGGAAGACGATCTGCGAACGGTTCTGCCCGATCTGCATCGCGAGGCTCGGGATCGCTTCCGCGTAGACGTAGCTGGTGAGCGATCGGGTCGTGACGGGGATGCGGACGTCGGCGACCACTCGCAAGTCGACCGTCAGCCTGGAATGGACGATATCGACCCACGACCAGTCCACGGCAGGCGTGTAATCCCTTTTCCAGAAGCGGCAATACTGCCCATCGGTAAAGGCGCGCAGACGTTCCTGATGCGGTACGTCCGAGGTGACCTTGTACCCGTACGTCAAGGGCCGCGTCCCGTCCCGTCCCTGCGGTCCCATCTCCTCTCGAAGGCGGCTCTGGACTACATCACCGACGACGTGGATCGTGATCCCGTTGCTGACGTACAGCGCGGCGTCGCTGCCGGCCGGCAACACCGACGAGTCGAAGTCGTGTCGATGCGGCTGCGGCGCTCCGCCTTGGGTGGACAGCAGGACGACGAGAATGCCCTTGGGCCGAGCGGAATCCGGCACGACGATCGTTTCGATGTAGGGGAATTGCGTACCGTCCGGAAACGGCGCTGAGAACGAACCGAGGCGCTGCGCGGGCTGCGATGCGATCCGCGAGGCGAGCGTTTCACCCAGTCGCGCGGCGGCGTCTGCGTCCGCGGCGCGATGCACGCCTTCCACTCGCGGCGGGGCCGTCAGACGTGAAAAGTCGAGCATGAGGTCCCACTGTCCGTCCTGTTCCGGCGACGGCACCAGTTTGACGGACGGCGTCACCACCACGCGCGCGTCGGCTGCCTTGGCATCGGCATTGGTTTGTGTCGACACCACGCCGTCTGCTTGTGCCTTCAGCGGGAAGGACACGGCGAAGCCGGACGTGCCAACGTGGCCGGCGGCAGCCACTACGCCAGAGTCGAGATGCACGCCGAGAGCGTCGTCGCGCGATGCATCCGTCAGTGCGGCTTCCTGCTGCGTACTAAAAGCGGACTCCAACGGCAGCGCGCCGAGATCCACCGCTGCAACGCAATCCCAGCCCTTCAACGCCGATTCGATCGACGGGAAGTGAAGCGCTCGCATGATGCCCTTGCCGTCGGCATCCACACCGATCACGCACAGCATGTCGCCTAGCGCGGCGGCGGCCGGCCCTTCGTCGATATCCAGGCCGATATTGAGCGGCTTCGCGTATTCGAACCGGTAGCCGTCGCGGGAGAAGACGTGATAAACCGCGTTGCCGCCATTGTCCCGATAGAACAGGTGAAGTTGCCCGTTATAAGCGACCGGGGTAGGCGACGCGCTGGTCTCGGCATTGCCGGCGACGTGGAAGAACTCTCCGCCTACCCAGTCCTTCGCGTCACGCGACGAGATGTGCATGACGCCCGTCTTGCCATGACCGTCCTTGTAGAAGATATGGAACCGGCCATCGAATGCGGCGATGCCCGGCCGATTCGCCGAGGTCGAATGGCCGGTGTTGCCGTGGACCCACGCGCCGGCCGACAGCTTCGAGTACATGACCGCGTCGCCTTCGAAGTTCACATAGGTGAGGACGAGCGACTCGTCGTGCGCCGCAACCGACAGATGCGACCTCGCGCGCCGTTTCATGTCGACGGGGGCGCTCCACGTCACGCCGTCGGACGAGGTGACGTAATACACCCCATCGCCGCGATCCGCGCGAAAGAACACGTACAGGCGATCCTGATAGACGACGCTGCAGGGGCCGGCGCTCGTCTGGATCTTGTTGCCGGTCGTGACGTCGGTCATGGCCGCCGCAGTCGCGGGATCCCAATAGAAACCATTCGACGACCGGGCATGCATCAAACGGATACTGCCCTCCTGCTGATAAAAGCAGTGCAGTTGCCCCTTGAATGTCGTGAGGGACGGCGGAACGAGCCGGTTGGTATTGCATTGGGTGTAGCCGCGCTGAAATTGCATGTCTGTGGCCTCGAATTGGAGTAGTTGTGAACTCGACTGCGTGGGTCGTGCATCATGCAGCCGGCCGCATGGCCGGAAACACGAAGAAAATCGGTGTGAAAACGTGACGAGCGGCGACGCGCGCTGGCGCATGCTCAAGGCGAAACTCAAGACGTTTCGCCCGTCGAGACAGGTGCGCAAATCGCGATCGCGATGGTGAATCCCCGTTGCGGCGGCTTTGATTTGAAATCGAGTATAGTCTGACGATTCCGCCGTTTCTGTAGCACAAACGCGCTACACGGCGCGCCCGCGCGTGTCCCTACAAATTGCCTTCATGCCAGCCTCACGCTCCGATTCCGCGACCGTTTCGATTAGCGTCGTCGAGGACGATCACGCGTTTCTGAACGATCTTCGGCAGGTGATTCAGGCCGAGGCAGATATGCATCTCGCCGGGGTGGCCGGTACGCGGGCAGAAGGACTCGCGCTGCTGCAAGGCGCTCCCGCCGACGTATTGCTCGTCGATCTCGGCTTGCCGGATGGCTCGGGCATCGACGTCATCGCGGCGGCCGCGCAGGCATGGCCGCGCTGCAACATCATGGTCAGCACGAATTTCGGCGACGAGACGCATGTGATGCGCTCGATCGAGGCCGGCGCCGCCGGCTATCTGCTCAAGGACAGCTCATCGGCGCGCATTGCCGATGAGATCCGCAGCGTCGCAAGCGGCGGCAGTCCGATCAGCCCGATCATCGCGCGGCAGATCCTCACGCGGTTTCAGCAAGGTGGCGTGGCGCTGCGTCAAGCGGCGGCGCCGGCTGCCGCGGTTACGCCATCACCGTCGCCATCGCCTTTATCCGCTCGCGAAGCGGAAGTCCTCGACTTCATCACCAGGGGTTTCACGACGCAGGAAATCGCCAGGCTGATGGCGGTGTCGCATTTCACGGTGCGCAGCTTCGTGCGGCGCATCTACGGCAAGCTGAAGGTCACGTCCAAGGCGGAAGCGATTTATGAAGCAAGAACGCTTGGACTCCTGCGTGACTGACGCGGGTCCGGCGCCGCGCCCGCAAGCAGGCCGCCCCCACTGGATTGTGCGAGCTCGCGACGATGTTCGAGGGAGCCGGCGCACGGCCCCGGTCCTTGCCGGAATGCTGTTCCTCGTTTCCATTGCACTGCTTGTCGGCGCGGCCATGTGGTATGCCGCGGGCGCAACGCCACAGCGTGCCGACGCGCGCGAGCATCTGACCGAAGCGGAGTGGATAACGCTGCCGACGAGCGCAGCTGCCGTGCCGCCGCCGACGGTCGATAGCCGCGCGTTGTCCGCTGCATGGCAGCGCACCGGATTGCCGCGGGCGCTGCCTGCACCGACGCGTGCAAACTCAAGCTCAAGCTCAAGCTCAAGCTCAAGCTCAAGCTCAAGCTCAAGCTCAAGCTCAAGCTCAAGCGATTCACCGGCCAATGCCGACATGCCAGACAGCGTCACCTGGATCCGGGTGACGACGCATGCAACGCACCTGCCCGCTGGCCCGCTGGTGTTATACGGTAGCCGCGTCAAGACGGACGGCACTGTCGCGATCTACGCCGACGGCCGTCTCGTCTATCGCGCGCAACGGCAGGGGCCGCTCTGGAACAGCCTGTTCACGCCGCTCTGGATCGAACTCGACCGGCCCGATGGCGCCGCGCCGCCCGCCGAAATTCTGGTCCGCCTGACACATACGCGTGTCACGGACGTCGGCCTCGCTTCGCTCTGGCTCGGCACGGCCGACGCGCTGCGCGGCCGCTACGTGATGCGCCAATGGCTGCAGCGCGAGTTGCCCGCCACGCTCAGCGCGGCGTTCCTGATGGTCGGCGGCTTCGCGCTGTTCGTATGGTTGCGGCGCCGCCGCGAAACCGGCTATCTGCTTTTCTTCAACCTCGCGGCCACATCGTTCGTCGCGCATCTTCACTACTACGCCGGATTGCCGATCACCGACGACTGGTTCGCGTGGGTCACCATCAACGCGCTTTTGTGGATGATCGTGGTCGTGCATTTCTTTCTGTGCCAGACGCACGGCCGGCCGTTCAAGTGGCTGACTTACGCTGTCGTCGGCGTAAGCGGATCGATCACGATACTTACGCTGCCGCTGATCGCGGTGTTGCCGGTACTGCCGAATACGCCCGTCATCGTTCCGTTGATCTATGCCGTCGAGATCGTGATCGGTGCGGTGGTCGGTGTCGCGGGCGTGCTGGCCGGCTGGCGTCGTTCGCGTGAAGCGCGGCTGGTGGCGACGGGCGTGAGCCTGTGCATCGTGCTCGGCATCTCCGATTGGGCGATGTACAACAACGTGGTGAGCCTGGAAGGATGGTTTCTCGGGGCGTACATGAATGCCGTCACGTTCGCGATCTTCGGTCTGCTGATCTACCGGCGCTATGTCACGGCGATCGCGGAGGTCGAGCAGATCAACGTGAGTCTCGCGGAACGGCTTCAAGCGCGCGAAGACGAGCTCGAAGAGAGCCACCGGCTGCTGCGCGAAGCCGAGCTCAAGCGCACGATCAGCGACGAGCGCCAGCGGCTGATGCAGGACATGCACGACGGGTTGGGCTCGTCGTTGATCAGCGCCATTCGCTCGGTGGAGCGCGGCGACGCGAGCAGTCCGCACGTGTCGCAAATCCTGAAGAGCTGTCTCGACGATCTGAAGCTGACGATCGACTCGATGGAGCCGGTCGAGGCGGATCTCCTGCTGCTGCTGGCAACGCTGCGTTTCCGGCTGGAGCCGCGACTCGAACGGTCGGGCGTGACATTGCGCTGGGACGTGCAAAAGCTGCCGACGTTGCCCTGGCTCGATCCGTCCAGCGCGCTGCATATTCTGCGCATCGTCCAGGAGAGCATTGCGAACGTGCTGGCGCACACGCGTGCCAGCGAAATCCGGGTCGGCACTGCTGCCGACGTGACCGGCGTGCGGGTCGTTGTCGAAGACAACGGTCAAGGCTTCGATGTCGAGAAAGCGCTCGGTGCCGGCAAGGGGCATGGTTTGCGCAATCAGTTGCGTCGCGCGCAAGCCGTCGACGGCACGATCGAATGGGCGGCCAGTTCGACCGGCACGCGTTTCACGCTTTGGCTGCCGCTCGCGCGCGATGACCGGAAGGGCGACCTTGCGCAGCCACGCGCAACTTGAGCGGGAAAGCCCTCGATCCTTCATGCGGACTGGACGTCCGCAAGTAGCGGCGCTTCGTGCTGCATGGATCGAGGGCGGATGGCCCCCCTCAAACCTCCACCGACACCCCTCGCTTCAAACACCGCAACGCAAAGATCGACCGGCTATTCTGAAATCCCGGCAGCCGATAAAGCTTGCGCCGCAAAAACTCCTCGTAGCCCTCGGTGCCGGCCACCGCCACCTTGATCAGATAATCGTATTCACCGGATACGAGAAACGCCTCGACCACTTCCGGCAGATCGACCAATGCGTCGCCGAAACGCTCCAGCGTCCGCTCATCGTGCTTGTCGAGCGTGACTTCGATGATCACGGTATCCGGTATGCCCAGCGCCTTCTGATTCAGCAACGCCGCATAGCCTTCGATCACACCCGCCTCCTCGAGCGCCCGCACGCGATTCCAGCATGGCGTCGCCGACAGGCCGACGCGCTCGGCAAGCTTCGCATTCGAAAGGCGCCCGTCCTGGCGCAATTCGCGCAGGATGCGCTGGTCGATGGCATCGAGTGGCATGAGGTTCCTGGAGAGTTGGCGCATTGCACCATCGGCTGGGAGACGAATCGTCTTCGAAATAATAATCCGGCAGTCGATCATTCTGCCATGTCAGTCGCATGGCCCGGCAATCAGAACAAATCCCCGAATTTGTCCGCCTAAACTCTTGCGGCTGACCGAGACGCGTCTCCCGCCTCTCCCTTGCGTCTCGTGTCGACTCCGCATGCGGCCGCGATCCGGCTTGCATCCGGCATCGCGCGCGGCTACCGCCGTGCGCTCCCATTCAATCGACCTGCCCACGAGGAAGGACCCAGATGGACCGACTCACGACCACCGCCGCCGGCACGCTGTTCGGCATTCACGGCGAACCCGCGCACGAACGCGTCGTACTCGCGACCGATGCCGCCACCGGCCTGCAAGCCATCATCGCCGTGTACAGCACCGCGCGCGGCCCCGCGTTCGGCGGCTGCCGCTACTGGCAGTACGCGTCGGACCACGAGGCCTACAACGACGCGCTGCGTCTGTCGCAAGGCATGGCGTTCAAGAATGCGCTCGCCGATCTGCCGTTCGGCGGCGGCAAGGCGGTGATCCTGCGCCAGCCGCACACGCTCGACCGTACCGCGATGTTCAAGGCGTTCGGCCGGCTGGTGCAATCGCTCGACGGCATCTACCTGACCGCCGAGGATGTCGGCACCACCGCCGACGACATGCGCGCGGTCCAGAGCGAAACGCGTTACGTGAGCGGCATTCCGCGCTCGGGCGACGTCTACGGCGGCAACCCGTCGCCGCGTACCGCATACGGCGTGTTCATCGGCCTGCAGGCGGCGGTCGACGCCGCGCTGGGCCGCAAGTCGCTCGACGGCGTGTCGGTCGCGCTCCAGGGGCTCGGCTCGGTGGGCTGGGATCTGTGCGAGCGTCTGCATCAGGCGGGCGCGCAGTTGATCGTGTCCGACATCGACGCCGCGAAAACCGCGCGCGCCGCCGAGTTGTTCAATGCGCGCGTGGTCGACATCGCGCTGATCGCCGGCGTCGAGGCGGATGTGTTCGCCCCGTGCGCGCTGGGCGGTTCGATCACCGCTGAAGTGGCCGAGCATTGCCGCTTCAAGGTGATCGCGGGCGGCGCGAACAATCAGCTGATGTCGCTCGCCGAAGGCGACGCGCTGCATCGGCGCGGCATTTTCTACGCGCCGGACTTCCTCGTGAACGCGGGCGGCATCATCAGCTGCGTGCGCGAATATCTGGGATCGGCGGAAGAAGCGTCGGTGCTGGCCGAAGTCGCGCAGATCGGTCCGCGCGTGTTCGACCTCGCCGAACGCGTGAATGCGACCGGCGTCGCGCCCGCGCGCGCGGCCGTGGCGTGGGCGCGGGAGAAGATGATCGCGGAGTGATTACCGGTTCAGGTGCGTGAGCGCATCGCGCATCGGCTGACTGGACACGACGATCGGCCCGGTGAACGGCGTGTCCAGATCGACGATCACATAGACCGCGGACGCGATCGACACCGCGCCCAGGCAGATCGTCACGATGGTCAGCGCGTTGCGCGGCGCGATCAGGCCGAAGCTCAGAAAGATCACGCACAGCCAGAAGGTCAGCGTCGTGAAAAATAGCTGCGAGATCGAGCTGTGCGCTTCCTCGATCAGTTTCCAGCGCGCGTCGACAATACGCCGGTATTGCGTGAGGCTGTCGTCGAGCGCGCGTTGCTGCAGCGGATCGCGCGCACGCAGTTGCCGCAGATTGCGCCCGACCGCGGTCAGCATGTCGCCCAGCCGTACATTCTCCAGACTCTGCGAATTGTCCTGACTGCCGACATCCTTCGGATAGTAATCGCCGGCGGGCGCCCGCTCGCCGGTCCAGGTCGAGGCGATCGCGGCCGCCGTGTATTGACGCAGCAGCAAGCGCGCCGGCGCCGTTTCCTGCCCGTATTCGCGCAAGGTCGTGTCGAGTTCGATCAGATCGGCCGCATAGGCGCGCATGTCGTTCGAGGTCGTGTCGAAGCTCGCCTTCGCCGACGCCGTCATCAGACCCAGCACCAGCGCGGCGAACGTCACCAGCATGCCGATCACCAACTGGATCAACTGCACGGTTTCGTGCGCCCGATGCGCCTCATGCAGCAGCGGCCGCACCCACAGGCCGACACTGGTCGTCGCGAGCAACAAGCAGAAGACCAGCACGGACGAGCCTATCTCCACCATGGCAATGCTCCGTCGAATCTCACCCCGCCACTCTCCCTCAACCGCGACGCGGCGAACAGCCGGGTAGTCCCGCAACCATAAAGTTTTTTGTAAACCGGCCGTAGTCCTTTTCTGTGGCATTCGCTTAAATTTTGATAATAGTTGTTGCGGACCTGGCCGGACGAGCTTGGGCGCAGCACGCGTGGCCGAAGCGCAGCACTGAACAGTCGGT
Source organism: Paraburkholderia sp. D15 (assembly GCF_029910215.1). Classification (NCBI taxonomy): domain Bacteria; kingdom Pseudomonadati; phylum Pseudomonadota; class Betaproteobacteria; order Burkholderiales; family Burkholderiaceae; genus Paraburkholderia; species Paraburkholderia sp. D15. The sequence continues at coordinate 516,018 of NZ_CP110395.1, forward strand.
CAGGCAGCCCAATGGAGACCCGCCCGATGCTAAAGAATCTGTCGATTCGCACCTGCCTTACCCTGATGATCGTGTTGTTCGGCGTCGTGCTGCTGGCCGGCGCCGCCGCCGGTTTGCTGTCGCTGCGCTCGAGCAACGCGTCGCTGCAGCAGATGTACACGGTGGACACGCCGGCCGTCGCCGATCTCGAAGGCAGCGCTGGGCAGTTGCTGCGTCTGCGGCTCGCGCTGGCGACGTACGCGTCGCTGGTCGATCTGAACGACCAGGACGGCGCGAACGCGGTGCTCAAGCGCTTCGATCAGTATCAGAAAGCCTCCAACGACCGGCTTGCCCACTATGTGAGCCGCGCCAGCACCGACGCCGACGAACAGCGGCTGATCAAGGACATGCTGGACAAGCGCGATACCTTCCTGCACGACGGTGTCGAGCCGGCGCTCGCCGCGCTCAAGGGTGGCGACAAGACCGCCTTCCAGCAATTGCAGGCGCACAAGCTGCCGACGCTCTACAGCAACTTTGAAAAGTCGATGCTCACGCTAGAACAACTGCAGCTCGACCACGGCGCGCAGCGCTATCAGGATGCGCAGAATCTGTTCTACGCGATCTGTATCGTGGTGGCGGTCGGCATCGGTGTGTCGCTGCTGTTCTCGCTGATCGGCCGGGCGGTGCTGGTGCGCGCGATCGTCAATCCGGTCGACGCGACCATCGCGCAATTCCAGCGCATCGCGGACGGCGATCTGACGAGCCGCATCGACGTGACCAGCAACAACGAAATGGGCCGTCTCGCGGCGGCGCTGCGCAAGATGCAGGATTCGCTGATCGCGACTGTCAATTCGGTGCGTCAGGGCACCGAGGCGATCGATACCGGCGTCAGCGAAATTGCCGCCGGCAACACCGATCTGTCGCAACGGACCGAGGAACAGGCCGCGTCGCTGGAAGAAACGGCGGCGAGCATCGAGCAGTTGACCTCCACCGTCAAGCAGACCGCCGACAATGCGAAGCAGGCCAGTTCGCTCGCGCAGGGCGCATCGACGCTGGCCGCGCAGGGCGGCGACCTCACCGAGCAGGTGGTGGGCACGATGCACGGCATCGTCGACGACTCGCGGCGGATCGCGGACATTGTCGGCGTGATCGAAGGGATCGCGTTCCAAACCAATATTCTCGCGCTGAACGCCGCCGTCGAAGCGGCGCGCGCCGGCGAACAGGGACGTGGTTTCGCGGTGGTGGCGAGCGAAGTGCGCTCGCTCGCGCAACGCAGCGCGGCGGCCGCCAAGGAGATCAAGGGCTTGATCGATGCATCGACGGCGCGCGTGGAGGCCGGCTCGCAACTGGTCGAGCGTTCGGGTTCGACCATGAGCGAAATCGTCGAATCGATTTCCCGCGTGAGTTCGATCATGAGCGAGATCGCGTCGGCGGCGCTCGAACAGAGCACCGGCATCGATCAGGTCAATCTCGCGGTCGCGCAGATGGACGAGGTCACGCAGCAGAACGCCGCGCTGGTCGAGCAGGCGGCCGCGGCGGCGGGTTCGCTGGAAGAGCAGGCACGCAAGCTGACCTCGGCGGTTGCGGTGTTCCGCACGAGCGGCGGGGCGGGCGGGTTGGGTGGATCGGGCGCTGCGCTTTCTTCGTTCGCGCGATCCGCTGCACGTCATGGCGAGCCGGTCGCATCGGCGGCAAGCGGGAGAGAAGCGCTCGCCGCCGGCTGAAACCGGGCCCACGACGGTTACTGCATCGTCGCGTAATACTTCGCGACGCCGTCGATTTCCTGCGGCGTCATTTGACGCGCGACGTTGCGCATCTGTTCGTTGATGTCGTTGTGACGCGCGCCAGAAGCAAAAGCCTGCAACTGTGTCACGAGATAAACCGACGACTGTCCGCCCAGCCACGGCGCCGCGCCCTTGCGATCCAGCTGGCCGTGACACGCCGCGCACGGCGCGATATTGCGCTGCGGATCGCCTTGCATCGCAAGCTTCACCGCATTCGCGTCCGGCTGACTGCCGGGCGGCATCAGTTCCGCCGCGGGCGGCTTCGGCAGCGACGCGTAGTACGCGGCCAGATCGTGCAGATCGCGCTCGCTGCGTGACGCGATGATCGCCTGCATCACCGCGCTCTGGCGCATGCCGGTCTGGAAGTCGCGCAACTCCTTGTAGACCACTTCCGCGTATTGCCCGGACAAAGCCGGCGCCGTGACCTGGGCTGGACCCTGCACGCCGTGGCACATCGAACAGTTCTGCGTCGCGATGGTCGCGCCGCGGCCGATCGAATCCGCGTCGGCCTTCGCGCGCCGCAGCGGCGGCAACACGACCACCTCGCTTGGCGCCGGACCGGCAATATTCGGGCCGGCATACCAGCTCGATGGCGCACCGGCCGCGCTGCAGATCGTCGCCCACAAGCTGCGGTCGCCGAACGCATTGCTCGCCGACGGCAGCCAGATAAAGCCGATCAGAATGCTCACGGCGGCGATCGCGAGCGTCCCGCCCACGCTCAGCGTGAACCACGGGTTGCGCAAGCTGAAGACGCGTTCCTGATTCATCGCTGCGCTCCGACGATGACAGCCGGCACCGACGTCTGCGGCAACTTCAGCAATTGCACGATCGGCACGCTGTAGTTGACGACCGTGAGGCCGATCATCAACGCGACCCACAAACCGAAGCTGTTGAGCGCGGCGGGCACGCGCTCGACCGGATGAACGGCGCTCGCGAACCGGAACGCCTGCGGTGCCTGCTGCTGCACCGAAGCGCCGAACTGCGACTTTGCAAGGATGTAGATGAACAGCACGCCGGACACGACGAGAATCAGCCCGCCCACCGCCGACATGCCGACCCAGAACGCCTGCCCCTGCATGCCGGCCATGTTGTAGTCGTAGTAGGCCATGCGGCGCGGCGCACCGAGCAGGCCGACGTAGTGCCACGGCAGCGTGACCACCATCATGCCGACGAACCACAGCCACAATTGCGTGCGCACCAGTTTCGCGGAGACGATCGCGCGGCCGGTCAACTGCGGCCACAGCTCGTAGGCAATCGCGAAGTACATGATGACGATCGCGCCGCCGAAGATCAGGTGGAAGTGCCCGGTCACCCACTGCGTGTTGTGCACCGTCGAGTTCAGCTGATAGCTCATGTTGATCAGGCCGCCCGCCCCGCCGAGCCCCAGCATCACGAACGAAAACGCGATCACCAGCATCATCGGGTTCTGCCACGGCAACGCGGTGAGCCAGCCGAACGCGCCCTTGCCGCCGCGCAGACGCCCGGCGATTTCCACCGACGCGCAAATCGTGAACACCGTCAGCAGCGTCGGCACCGACACCATGCCGGTGAACACCGCATGCAGGAACTTGAAGCCCGAGCCGACCTGCGGATCGGCGAACAGATGGTGAATGCCGATCGGCATCGCGAACACGAGGAACAGGATGAAGGACACGCGTGCCATCGCATCGCTGTAGAGCCGTCCGCCGATCGCGCGCGGCACCAGCGTGTAGTACGCGATATATGCCGGAATCAGCCAGAAGTAGACGATCGCGTGCAGTGTCCACGAGAACAGGATGCGCGACAGGCCCGCATCGATCGTATTCGTGAGGCCGAACGCGACCGGCAGGATCTGGAACAGGATTTCGAGCGCCGCGCCGATGGCGGTCCAGGCCCACAGATACGCGCCCGCCACGTTGGCGAACATCGCGAGCGGAATCGGCTTGCCCGGATTCGCGCGCTTCCAGATGCGCAGATTGATGTGCATCAGCGCGACCCAGATCCACGAGCCGACCACCACCAGCACCACGCCCAGATAGTAGAAGGGACTGCCGATCATCGGCGGATAGAAGGTGTAGAGCACCGAGGCCTGGCCGAGCGCGACCGGCACCATCGCCATCACCGCGCCGACCGCGAGCATGACGAACGCGGCCCATGCCCACTTGAGTCCGGCGAGGCGCTGCGCGAGCGCGAGTTCGACGATCGCGTAGCCGAAGCCCATCGAGATCAGCGTCGGCAGCACGTAGGCCATTACCGAACCATGCGCGGTCACCGAGCGGTAGTAAAGCTCCGGGTCGCCGACCCACGGCAGCAGCGGACTGCGCACCAGCATCTGCCACGCGCCGAGAAAGAGCGCGATCAGAAACGCGATGAAGGCGAGCCAGAAATGGGCGAGAACGAGTCGCTTAGCGTGAAACACAGCTCAGCCTCCGGGATTGTCGGGCTTGCGCGAAGAAGGCGGCTTTGTCGATCACCTTGACGTGCGCCCACATGGTTTGATGGCCGAAGCCGCAGAACTCGTGGCACGGCATGGTGTGATCGGCGGGCGCGTCGAAGCGCGTGTTCAGCGTGGCGACGTAGCCGGGCACGACCATCGTGTTGATGTTGGTATCGGTGACGAGCAGGCCGTGCACGACATCGGCGCTGGTCGCGCGGATCGTCACCGGCGTGTCGGCGGGCACCAGCAGACATTGCGGCGTGAACGAATACTGCTGCGCGATGAAACGCACCACCACCGAGCCGTCCGCTTCGACCGCGCTGCCGAGGTTGTCCTCGACGAATTCGCCGGATAGCTGCAGACGCGACGGGTCGATCGTTTCGACGCGCGACGGCGGCATCATCGCCCAATGCAATCCGGAATAGACGATGACGGCCAGCATCAGCACGATCAGCGCGACCGCGAAAATGGCCCAGCGCCGTTCGGCGCGCAACGCGACGGCGTGGCCGCCGCCGGGTGAATGACGGGATTCGGTCGACATAATCAGTGCACGACGCCGCGCGGTAAAAACACGAAAAAGTAGAAGCCGAACCAGATCGCCATCACGATCAGCGTGGCCACGCCGGCGACCGCGATGGCGCCGTGCGGGCCGGCCGCGACGACGCGTTCCACTTCGTCATCCGTGGGCGGCGCGCCGCTGCGGGTATCGTTCGCTTCCATCGAGAGGTTCTCCAGTCCAGCGGTTCAATGCAGGGTTCAATGCAGCGGTGCCTTGCGCAGCTCGTTGATTTCGCGCGAGCTCACGGGCTGGCCGTGATTGCCCCACGCCGTGCGGATGTAGGTGACGACGGCGGCGGCATCGGTATCGTTCAGTTCCTGGCCGAACGGCGGCATGCCGTAGGGTTCGGGATTGCGCGTCGTGCCCGGCGGGAAGCCGCCGTTGAGAACGATCCGGACCGGATTGACGGCCGAGTCCATTTCGATCGACTGGTTGCCGGCGAGCGGCGGGTAGTGCTGCAACTGGCCCTCGCCCTTTTCGCCGTGGCACAGCGCGCATTTGTCCGCGTAGATCTTCGCGCCGAGTTCGAATACGTGCGTGTTGGTCGGCGCGGTCGGTCCCGACTTGCGGCCGCTCTTGTCGGGCAGCGTCTTCAGGTAGCCGGCCATCGCCTTGACGTCGTCGTCGTTCAGGTACTGGAGGCTGTGATAGGTGACTTCGGCCATCGGGCCGTACACCGCGCCGCGATCCGAAATGCCGGCCTGCAGCAGATCGACGATGTCCTTCACGCTCCAGTCGCCGAGGCCGCCGTCCTTGTTCGACGTCAGCGACGGCGCGTACCAGTTCTGCACCGGAATCAGGCCGCCCGCGAACTGCTCGCTCTGCGACGAGCCGCCGAGCATGTTGATGCGGCTGTGACACATCGTGCAGTGCCCGAGGCCTTCCACCAGATACGCGCCGCGATTCCATTCGACGGATTTCGTCGGATCGGGCTGATATTCGCCTTCGCGGAAATACAGCGTGCGCCAGCCGTACAGCAGCTTGCGTTGATTGAACGGGAAGCGCAGCGAGTTCGGGTGATTCGATTCGCGCACCGAAGGCACGCTCATCAGATACGCGAAGATCGCGTCCGAATCCGCGCGCGTGACCTTGGTGAACTGCGCGATCGGCATCGCGGGATAGATCAGCGTGCCGTCTGGACGGCGGCCCGTGCGCATCATCTTGAAGAACGCTTCCTGGCTCCAGGTGCCGATGCCGTATTGCACGTCGGGCGTGATGTTCGGCGAGTAGATCGTGCCGAACGGCGTGTCCATCGCGAGGCCGCCGGCGAACAGCTTGCCGCGCGGCGCGGTGTGGCACGCGACGCAATCGCCGGCACGGGCGAGGTATTCGCCGCGCTTGATGAGGTCGCTGGATGCGGTGGCTGTTCCGTTGGCGCCCGCGTTCGCGTTTGCGTTTGCGTTTGCGGCGTTTGCGTTCGCGGCGTTTGCGACCGAGCCTGAAGTTACGGACGACGCATTAGCGGCGGCGCGCGCCTGGGTGACGAGCGAGACAGGTGGCACGCCGGACAGCGACAGACTGCCGGCCACGAGTAAGCCGCCCATCAGCGTGATCGACGCGCGCCGTTTGAGGAGATCGCGAAGTGTCGGCTTCATTGCGGTTGACTCCCGCAGGCGAGCGGCAGACGCGCAGCGCTGGCCGGCGCGGGCCGCGGATCGGCCGGACGTGGCTGGCGCGCGAGCCAGCTGGAGACCGCGGTGATGTCGCGGTCGCTCAGCTTCACGGCGATCGAATGCATGCAGTCCGGCGCGAGCGCGTGGCGCGTGCCCGAGCGCCACGTCCCCATCTGCCCGGCGATGTAGCTCGCGTGCAGACCGAGCAGGCCTGGGATGCCCGGTTGCGTGCCGGTCATGCGCTCGCCGTGACAGGCGATGCACGCGGGAATCCTGCGCGCCGGATCGCCCTGCGTGACGAGCCGTTGACCGGCGGCGAGCACGGCCGGCGCGACCGGCGTGCTATCGGGGTCGGGATAGGGCGGTTGCAGATCGGCGAAGTACTGGCTGATCTTGCGCAAATAGTCGTCGGGCAGGAAGGCGAGCAGATAGCCCATCGGCGGGTAGGTACGGCCGCCGTCGCGGAATGCGCTCAACTGGTTGAACAGATAGTCGGCGGGTTTGCCGGCGATTCGCGGGAAGTAGTCGTTGTTCAACCCTTGACCCTGCACGCCGTGGCACGAGGTGCAGGCACGCACGCGTTCGTCCATGGTCGACGGCATCGCGCCGGATGCGTCGCCGGCGGCCAGCGCCGCGCCGCTCCACATGACGTAAAACACGAACAGGACCGAAGATCCGATAGTTCTGCGATACACGCCAGGCCTCGTTGGGGGAACGTTCTTTTTTCTGGATGTTTTCACGCATTCGTCATGCGTTGGCGGGACGAGCCAATACGCCAATACGCGACGCATGACAGCTCTGCGAGTCTTTTTTATTTCGACTGCACCAGCGGCGAATCGTAACGAACTCGAGCGGGACTGCGGGGTGTTGATTCGCTACCGCGAAGCAATTGCTTGACTTAACACAATGAACTGCGTGAATGCGCCGGCGGGCGGCGGGTTTCGGGCTGCGAGGCGAGACGCTTCAAGGGGCGCTGCGAACGTCGGATAACGTGCGGCGCGTCGCGGAATTCGAGCCGGTATATCGACAGCGGATAAAAGCGCGTTGGACGGAAATACCAAATCATCATAGGTGGCGATTTGCGCGCTTTCAATGTCGGCGCGCATTCAATCGCTTCAACTGAACAACTGCTTCAACGCGATTCGTGCGTTGCTGACGAGTTCGCTTTCGCCAGGCCGTCCCGGCAGCAGATGAAACTCGACCGGCGGAAGCGGGGGTAAATCCACACCAGGCGGGCAGGGCATCACGCCGCCGCCCGTCGCCGATTCGTTCAGGCAGGAAATGCCGAGCCCGGCCCGCAGCGCCAACTGCAGACCGGCCACGCCGGACGCCGAGTGCGACACCAGATACGCGACCTTGTGCTCGTCGAGCAGTTTGACGACGAAGCGCTGCAACTGGCACGTGGACGGCAGCAGTACCAGCGGATACGGCGCGGCGGGCCGGGCGGTCGTATCGGCCGCGCAGACCCACAACAGCTTCTCGCGCCGCACGACCGTGCTCGCGGGGGCGCCGCGCCGCTTGCCGGCGCGGGTCGCGTCGGTCCCGAGCCGCAGCGACAGGCCGATGTCGAAGGAGGCGTCGCCTTCCGCGCTGCTGTCGATCACCGCGCTCGGCAGCACCGTCACATGCAGCTTCAGCCGCGGATGCTGCTCCGAAAACGTTTTCAGGATGCGTGCGATGTCGTGCGGCCGGTAATAGTCGGTGATCGCGATGCGCAATTCGCCGTCGAGCGAGCGGCCCTGCACATCCTCGAACGCCGCCTCGCTCATTGCGATGATGCGTCGCGCATGCTCAAGCAGCCGGCTGCCGGCGGGCGTGGGGCTGACGCCTTGTTTGCTGCGCACGAAGAGCGGCAGGCCCGCACGTTCCTCCAGTTTCTTCAACTGTTCGCTGACCGACGACTGCGACAGGAACACCCGGTCCGCGCCTGCCGACACGCTGCCCGACTCGGCGACGGCGACAAAGGTACGCAATTGCGTCAGGTCGAATCCACGTTGGCTCATGATTCGTTTAATCCGATGGATGCCATCTAAATTTCCGGCTTTTCCGATGGAAAGCCCAGCCGTAGGATAACGCCAGATTCCTACTTTGAGGAGCGTTGTGATGAAAAACGTAACGGTTGACGGCACGCGGATGCCGGGCGAACGGGCGGCGAGCCATCGGTGGAAAGTGCTGGGGGTGGGATTTGCCGCGAACGCGAGTTTTTCCGCCGCGTTCTCGGGTATTCCGACCACGGCGGTCTTTCTGCGCTCGGGCTATCACCTCGGTAACGGCGGACTTGGGCTCGTGCTTGGCATGCTCGGCCTTGGGATTGCCGTCAGCGAATTGCCGTGGGGGTTGCTGACCGACCGCTGGGGCGACCGGCGCGTGTTGCTGCTCGGCCTGCTGACCACCGGCGCGGCGCTGGCCGGCATGGCGGCGTTCGTCGCGCCGTCCGCGGGCTACGTGCCGAGCGTGACGATGCTCGCGCTCGGGCTGCTGCTGGTCGGCTTGTTGGGCGGCAGCGTGAACGGGTCGAGCGGCCGCGCGGTGATGGCGTGGTTCCGCGAAGGCGAGCGCGGACTGGCGATGAGCATCCGCCAGACCGCCGTGCCCGCGGGCGGCGGCCTCGGCGCGCTGGTGCTGCCGGCGCTCGCGTCGCACTATGGTTTTGCCAGCGCGTATGCGGTGCTGGCGCTCGCGTGTGCGATCACGGCAGGGTTCACGTGGCACTGGCTGCACGAGCCGCCGCAGGCGACAGCGGACGCAACGGGCGCGGCGCGGGCGGCCACGCAAGGCTCGAACGCTGCGGCAGCTCACCATAAAAGCGCTCCGGCAGCCGCTTCGCCACTGCGCAACGTCGGCATCTGGCGCGTCGCCCTCGGCGCGGCGGCGCTGTGTGTGCCGCAACTCGCGGTCGTCACGTTCGGCACGGTGTTTCTGCACGACTTCAGCCGCGCCGGCGTGCTCGCGATCAGCGTGACGATGGCGGCGGTGCAAACCGGCGCCGCCGTCGCGCGGGTCTGGAGCGGCGGCTGGACCGACCGGCGCGGCAATCGTCGCGCATACATGCGGGCGTGCAGTCTGGTGACGGCGGGGTTGTTCGCGTCGCTCGCGCTCGTGACGGGGATCGTCGGCGCGCACCACGGCGCGGTGACGACGCTGTTCGCGGCGATGGTCGTGCTGGGCGGCGTGAGCGCGTCGGCGTGGCACGGCGTCGCCTTCACGGAACTCGCGACGCAGGCCGGCACGAGCCGCGCGGGTACCGCGCTGGCGATCGGCAACACCTGTGTCTTTCTCACGTTGTTCCTGACGCCGCTCGCGATTCCCGCGTTGCTGTCGGTCGGATCGTGGCCGATGGTCTGGGCGGTGGCGAGCGTCTGTGCGCTGATCGCGTGGCCGATCTTTCCGCGTGCGACGCGCGCGGCCAAGGTGAGCCGGGCGCCGGCGTGAGATGTCGTGCAGGCTGAGGCTGAAGCTGAAGCGTAACGTCGTGGCGTGCCACGACGGGGCACCGCAGACCACCGCGCACCGCTGACCGACGTGAGTGATTCAAATCGAATCCGTAATTGCCGCGTCGATTAGCCACAAAAAACCGCAAATATTCATTACGAGTATTTGCGGTTTTTTTGTTCATGAAGAAACGCATCGAACTAATAGGTTTTTACAGGATTAGGAACGCTCCGATATTCGTGCGATGACGGCAATGATTTTATGGCCGCCTTGGCGTGCTGATAGGCGTCGCCGGGCGGCCGTTACAGCGTGTGGGGAATATGTCGGATTATTCCCTTCAATCAGCTAATTGTCCTTACAACAAAAGCGAGAAATCCTGGTGAACCTCAGAATTATTCTGGCGGACGATCATCCATTCGTTCTCCTCGGCATTCGGGCCGCGCTCGAAGCGCGCGCGGGTGTCAAGATCGTCGGCGAAGCGGCCACGCCGACGGCATTAATCGCGTTACTGCAGGGCACGCCGTGCGACGTGCTCGTCACCGATCTCTCGATGCGCGAGCCGCATGGCGGCGCGCAAGACGGGCTCGGCCTGATCCAGCGGATCCGGCGCGACTGGCCACGCTTGCGCGTCGTCGTGATCACCACGCTGATGAACACGGCGATCCTGCGCGCGATCGTGTCCGACGGCGCGGTCAGCACGCTCGGCAAGGTCGAGCCGATGGAAGAACTGTGGCGCGCGATCGAAGCGGCCAGACGCGGCGAAGTGCACCTGGGGCGTTCCATCGCCGAAGCGCTCGCCCAGCCGGGCGACGACGAAGTGCCGCCCGCGCCGGCGCCCATGCCTGCGCCACGGTTGTCGTGGCGTCAGGCGGAAGTCGTCCGGCGTCTCGCCGACGGCCAGTCGGTCGCGGAAATCGCGGCGGCGCTCGGTTGCGAGCGCCGCTCGGTCAACCGGCAGCGTCGCGAAGCGATGTACAAGCTCGGCGTCACGAACGAACCGGGCCTGTTCGCATGGCTGCGCGCCTACGGAATGACCGACTTTGAGTCGCATATCTAATCAATCGATTGGCCCAACCGGCCGTGGCCGTTCCGGCGCGTATCCGGAGCGTCCGAAAGGTGGCGCCGGGAAAAGTCCAACCAACGCGGCGGGGACGGCTGGGCTGTCCGCGCCGGCGCGAAGTCAAGATAGGGGGAAAGTAATCGATGAACGACGTCGCTGAAACAGGCACGCCCGTCAGAGCCATCATTGCCGACGATCATCCGCTGGTTTTGCTGGCGATCGACAATCTGATCGGCGGCTATCCGAACATGCAGGTCGTCGGACGCGCGGCCGACGCCACCGAACTCTTCGCGGAAGTGGCGCGCAACCCGTGCGATCTGGTGCTGATGGACCTCTACATGCCCGGCGGTGTCGACGGCAACGGGCTCGAAGTCGTCGCGCAGTTCAAGCAGCGTTATCCGGCCGTGCGCCTCGTGGTGCTCACCATGGAGACCGACGCGAGCGCGTTGCAGAAAGTCATCGCGCTCGGTGTCGACGGATTGATCAGCAAGCGCGACCGCATCGATCTGATTCACGTGGCGATCGTCACGGCGCTCGCGCGCGAATGCTTCGTCGGACCGGCGGTGCGCGCGCTGATCGCCGAGGCGACCGTGATTCAGCGCCTCGATTTCGTGCGCGCCGTGCTGTCGCGCCGCGAACTGGAGGTGTTTACACACTACGCCTCGGGACTCGGCGTGACCGAGATCGCCGCGCGCCTCGGCCGTAGCGTCAAGACAATCAGCGCGCAGAAATGCACGGCCATGCGCAAGCTCGCGTTGCAGACGGACGCCGAGCTGTTCCGCTTCGCCGTCGAGCACGGCGTGGTCGCCGAGGAGCGCGCGCAAGGCCGCTGACGGACGCGCAAGGGTGTAGTGAGCGTAAGAGGGGTCGCGCGATGCGGGCGCGACTTGTCAGAAGCAGGTTTGGCGGCCCGGGGAAGCATGAGAGATGCTGGGTTAGCCAATCGATACGACAACAAGAACATGAAACGAAAAATTCGCGTCATCGTGGCCGACGATCACGACTGCGTTCGCGTCGGCGTCCAGCGGTTGCTGCGGGCCGCGCCGCATATCGAAGTGGTCGGCGAGGCGGCCGATACCTATGGTCTGGCCGAACTGCTCGACGCCCGTGCGTGCGACGTGGTCGTGTCGGACGTCAGCATGCCGGGCATCGACGGCGGCAGCAACGCCGTTTCCTTTCTACGCCGGTTGCTTCGCGGGCGGCCCCATCCGTGCGTCGTCGTGCTCACGATGATCTGCCACGCGCACATGTTGTCCGGCCTGCTGCACATCGGCGTGGGCGCGATCGTCGACAAGCGCGACGTCGCCGGCGCGCTGATCGAGGCGATCGAAGCCAGCGTGGCCGGCCGCGTGTTTCTGTCGGAACAGGCGCGCGTCGCGATGGAAACGTCGAATACGCCCGTGCAACTCGGCGCGGGCGTATTGAGCGCGCGCGAATGGGAGGTCTTCCAGCTTTATGTGCAGGGCCATGCGGTTCACGAAATCGCGACCCGTCTGCAGCGCAGCGGCAAAACCATCAGCACGCAGAAGCGCAGCGCGATGCGCAAGCTCGGACTGGAGACCGAGTCCGATCTGATCGACTACGCGCGGCAGATTGGCTTGACGTGATAGTGAGCTGGCATGTGGCTGCGCTTCGGGATGTGATTGTTTTTTTATTAAATTATTTAGGAATCCGCTGATTGTGATGGCGAGGCCGTCATTTCATAGTTCTGAGTTCACTGCGGCCCGGCTGCCTGCTTGCACGACCCATGCGTTGGTATGGCCGTGTCGGCCAAGGCGGCGCGCAGCGTAGTCAGGCTGACGTCTCGTTGCAATCGTGTACTGCCGTCCGCCTTGTCCGAAGAAACTGGGAGGCGGCATGGTCGTGCTGGGTAAGCGGTTGGTGGCCGAAGGCGTCGGGACGGCATGGCTGGTGTTCATCGGCTGCGGCAGCATCGTGTTGTGTACCGGCACGGTGCAGCAAGGCTACTGCGCGCTGGAGGTGGCGTCCGCGTTCGGGCTCGCTTTCGCCACCGGCCGCTATCTGTTTGGCGGCACGTCCGGCGCGCATTTCAATCCGGCCGTCACTATCGGTTTCACGGTCGCACAGCGGTTTCCCATCAGAGACGTGGTGCCGTACATCGCCGCGCAGATTCTCGGCGCGATTGCGGCGTCGGCGCTGCTGGCCTACATCGCGAACGGCCGGCCGGGTTTCGTGGTCGGCGCGAGCGAATTCGCGGCGAACGGGTTCGGCGATCATTCTCCTGCCGACTACCAGCTGCATTCGGTGTTCGTCGCCGAGTTCGTGCTTTCCGTCGTCCTGGTCCTCGCGAACCTGTTGATCGAGGCCCGGCGTGAGAGCGCGTCGACCGCCGCGCTCGTCGGCGGCGTGTTTCTGATGCTGGTCTATCTGGTGTCCATTCCCATCACCAACGGCTCCGTCAATCCCGCGCGCTCCACCGCGCAGGCCTTGTTCGTCGGCGATTGGGCGCTGGATCAGTTGTGGTTGTTCTGGGCGGCGCCCCTGATGGGCGGGGTAGTGGCCGGCATGCTGTTCTCCTTTCTGCATCGCAAGTCCGACCTGACGGCCGTCGCGCTCGCAGACAGTTCAGGCGACACCGAGTGAGCGGCAACGCGTGTCGTCGACTGTGCGGATCTTCCCGCCTTGGCAGCGTAACGCGATGAGGCGCGTTTTCCGTCGTCTGTCGCTGTGTCTGCTCGCATTGTTTTTCCTGTGCGTGGGGCAGGAGCCGGGTTTCGCCCAGGCTTCCGGCGACGTCGCGCGTGCCGAGGGTACGCGCGAGGTCCCGGCGAAACTCGTCGTCGGCGTACTCGCCGGGGGCTGGCTGCCGTTCGAGTCGTTACAGGACGGCGCGCTCTCCGGCATGAGCATCGACTATCTACGCGCGCTGCTCGGCCCGGATACGCGGATTGAAGCCCAAACCTTTCCAGACTTGCCGCATCTGCTCGCCGCCGCTTGCGCGGGGCAGGTCGATCTGGTGACGAGTATCGCGCGTACGCCGGAGCGTGAGCGGTGCCTGAAATTTACCGCGCCGTATTTCCGCTCGTCGGTGTCGGCGGTGGTTCGCCGCGACGGCGAAACTTATACGACGTCAACGCAGTTGCGCGCCACACGCATCGCCGTCGAAAAGAGTTTTGCACTCGAGCGCCTGCTGCGCGAGCGTTTTCCGCGAGCACGTTTCCAGACCTTTGCCAATACGCGTGCCGCGCTCGACGCGGTGGTGCTCGGTCACGCTGATGTCTATCTCGGTTTTACGCCGACCGTGCGCCATGCACTCGCCACCGAGGATTTCCGCGCGCTGCACGTGGCGTTCGAAGAGGCCAGCAAAACCTCGGAACTGCGCTTCGGCGTGCCGCCTGGCCAGATCGCGCTGCGCGACCGGCTCAACCGCGCGCTCGCGTCGCTCGATCCCGCGCACGACGCGGCCCTGCGTGCACGCTGGCTGTCCGGCAACTTCGACGCGCAACCCGTGCCCGGCGTGCCGAGTCTTCTGCTCACGCCACAGGAAAAATCCTGGCTCGCGTCCTTGCCGCCATTGCCGGTCGGATTCGATAGCGGCTGGCCGCCGTTCAGCTATGTCGACGACGCCGGTCGTCCGTCGGGCGTCGCCGCCGACTATCTCTCCTATCTGAGCCGCACATTGGGCATCGTGTTCACTCGTGCGCCGATCGGAAATTGGCCCGCCACGATCGAAGCCTTCCAGCGCGGTGAACTCGCGCTGGTCGCGACGGCGTCCAGCGGCGATCCGAGGCTCAAGGACGCACGGTTTAGCCAGCCGTACGAGAGCTACCCACTGGTTATCGTCGGTCGCGACGACGAGCCGGTCGCGCGTTCGCCCGGCGACTTCGCGGCGCGCCGGATCGTGGTGCCATCGCATATCGCCGGTGCCGCGCCGCACGCGCTCGAGGGTATCGAGCCGGGACACATCGCGATCACGCCCAGTCTCGACGATGCGCTCGCCATGGTCGCGGCGAACGAGGCGGACGTACTGATCGGCAACGTCGCGGCGGTCGACATCGCGCTCAAGCGCCGCTATGACAACGTGCTCAAGATTCTCGGCATGGCCGGCGATGCCGACGCGCTCAGCTTCGCCGTGCGCGCAGACCTGAGTCCACTCGACCAGTTGATCGATCGTGCGTTGCGGGCCATGCCGCTGGCGGAGAGACAGCGCATCAGGCAGAAGTGGATCAATGGCCGCGAGCCGGAAACGGGCACGTGGAGCGTGACCGCGCTTCGATTGCTGCCGTTGCTGATCGGCATCGGCGTTGTCTTGCTGGTGACGCTGCGCGCCTGCCTGTTGCTGCAGCATGAGGTTCGCCTGCGTCGCAAGATCGAACGCGATCTGGCGTTGCAACTGAGCTTCCAGGAAACCATGATGAAGATGGTGCCCTATCCGCTGGTCGCGAAAGACTTCGACGGGCGTTACATCGCCGTCAACCAGGCGTACGAGGAAGCTTGCGGACTGCCGCGTGAAGCGGTGATCGGACGCACCGCGACCGAAGTCCAGTGCTGGGGAGAAGCCAACAGCCGCATTCTCGACAGGATGACTCGCGAGATGCTCAAGGGCGGCGAAACCGCGCAGGCGGAACTGCAGTTCGAGCGCAAGGACGGCGATCTGCGTCACGGTCTGTTCTGGACCAGCAGTTGCCGGGACAGCGACGGCAAGCCGGTTTGCGTGCTCGGCACCATGGTCGATATCACCGACATCCGCCGCGCCGAAATGCTCGCGCGCGAAACCGAGCGGCGTCTGTTCGACGTGACGCGCTCATTGCCGGCCGTGGTGTTCCAGCTACGCCGTACAGCGGACGGCGTGTACTCGTTTCCGTATATCGGCGGCGATACGCGGCATCTGCCGGGTGGCGTCGGCGCGGCGAATCCCGGCAAGGTCGACTTCAGGCGCGTGTGCGAGCAGGACCGCGGCTTTGTGATCGCGGAACTGGAGCATTCGGCGCGTTGCGAGACGCCGGTGCATCTGGAGTTTCGCTTCAAGGGGGACGGCGGACTGAGCTGGGTGCGTGCGGAACTGGTGCCGCGTCGCGAAGCGGCCGGCAGTGTCGTGTGGAGCGGTTTCTGGGTCGACGCGAGCGTCGAACGCGCGCGCTCCGAGGAATTGGCGCGGGCGCGCGACGTGGCCGAGGCCGCCTCGCGCGCCAAGGACGATTTTTTCGCGATGATGAGCCATGAAATCCGCACGCCGATGAACGGCGTGCTGGGTCTCGTCGAAGTGCTGGAGCGCACGCCGCTTAACGCGGATCAGAGCGAAATGCTGAGCATGATTCACGAGTCGGCCGGCGCGTTGCTGCAAATCCTCGACGATCTGCTCGACTATTCGAAGATCGACGCCGGTCGGCTCACCATCGAGGCCGAGCCCATCGACATACGCGAACTGGTCGATAACGCGGTCGGCCTGCTCGCGGGCCGCGCGCACGAGAAGGGGCTGAAAGTGCGCGTGGATATCGCGCCGCAGGTCGCCGCGCTGGTGCGGGGCGACAGCGTGCGCTTCCGGCAGATTCTGTTCAATCTTCTCGGCAACGCCATCAAGTTCACGCCGGCGGGCGAGGTCGACGTGCGCGTGTCGGTCGTCGCGCAAACCGATGGCGCGCAGACGCTTGAAATGACGGTGGCGGACACGGGTATCGGCATTGCGCCCGACGTGCAGGCGAAGCTTTTCGAGCCGTTCGTGCAGGCGGAGTCATCGACCACGCGCCGGTTCGGTGGCACCGGGCTCGGCTTGACGATCTGCCGCAAGCTGATCGAACTGATGGAGGGCTCGCTCGCGCTGCAGAGCGAACCCGGTTGCGGCACGCGCATGACCGTGCGGCTCGGCATGCCGGTCGAGGCGTTGCATTACTCGGTCAGCGCGTTGCGTGGCAAGCGCGCGGTCGTGGTGACCGGCGACGTGCGCGTCGCCCGGGCTCTCATGCATTTCGGCAAGGCGCTTGGGCTCGAACTGCGTCATGTCGCGCCTGGCTCGGACGAACTCGGCGACCGCCTGATGTTTGCCAGGCTGGACCTGTTATTCGCGACCGAAGACGTGCGATTGCCGGAAGGCGTTCTGCCTGCCTCGCGCATCGTCTGTCTGACGGAAAAGCCGAAGCCCACCGGTTATCGCATCATCGACGACAAGGTGCGGGTTAGCGTCAATCCGATTTCCTGGCGCGGGCTCGGCGCCGCGTGTGCGGCGGCGCTGACCGGGCTGCCGACAGTGGCGCCGCGTCTCGCGGGCATGCGCTCCGCCGAAGGCGGCGCCGTGCCGCCGGACCGGGAGCGCGCGATTGCCAGCGGCCGCTTGATCCTCGTCGCGGAGGATCATCCGGTCAATCAGGAGTTGATCCGTCATCAACTGGCGCTGCTCGGCTTTGCCTGCGATGTCGCGAACGATGGCGCCGAGGCGTTGGCCGCACTGGAGCATACCCGCTACGGCTGTTTGATCACGGATTGCCATATGCCGAATCTGTCCGGCTACGAACTCACACGGCGGATTCGCGCGAAAGAGGCGAGCGGCGAGCATCGTTTGCCGATTCTGGGCATCACGGCGAACACGGCACCGGAAGATCTGAATCTGTGCCGCGAAGCAGGCATGGATGACAGCCTCGTGAAACCGACGCGGCTCGCTACGTTGCGCGATTATCTGAGCCGCTGGTTCGGCGCGAGTGTTGGTACCAGCGCCGGCGTGGGCTCGGGCATCGGCTCCGGTTCGATAAACAGCGGCGGCACCGATTCCGCAGCGCACGACTCACCCGCCGAGGCGACGAGCGCGTCGATTCCCGCAGTCCAGCCGTCCACAGGTAGCGCACAGCAGGGCAGCGAACCGTTCACGCCGGTCGATCTCAGCTATATGACGCAACTGTGGGGCAGTGAATCGACGGTCAAGGCGTTGCTCGATTCGTTCGTCTCGTCGGTGCGCGAGGATATGGCGGCGTTGGCGCCGCTGCTCGAGCAAAAACAGACCGAACGTGTGCGGGAATGGCTGCATCGGGTGGCGGGCGCGGCGAGCGTGTTGCAATATTCGCCACTGTTCAAGGCGCTCGAAGCATATCGCCGCGACATCAGCGGCATGTCGCCGGAACAGGTGCGCGTGGATGGGCTGGCACTGATCTCGACGTGCAATGCCATGCTCGACGGCATCGAGCAGCAGGCAGCGTTGTTGTCCTGATGGCGCGTGCCATGCCGCGGAAAAAACGTGGACGAAAACGCAGCACTCAACGCGTGCAAGAAACGCACAACGAACAACGCGCAACAAAAAACGCAGGCGAAAAAAAACGCGGCCGAAGCCGCGTTAAAGATTTGGAGACATCCTTCGATGAAGGAGTCACTTCTCGCAGACGGAAGCATAGCCGGGTTAGCCCCAATTATTCACCACAAAATACGCAAATAACTGTTTGAAGAAATCGTACGAGCGCGTCATCGCGCTGACCGATCCGCTGTCCCCAAAATCGCCATCGTCCGGAAATTTGAACTAGTATGTGGTGGCCCCGCGCGCTGCCGAACACGTCGGTGCGGCGGTGCATCAAGTCCGGAGAAGACCATGATTGCGCTGCGAAAATTGAATCTGGCTGTGGTGGTGTGGGCGTTGGCGTCGGGTGCCGCGTTCGCGGATACGGTGGCGTTGAAGGCGGATCTCGAACCGTCGAGCGAAGTGCCGCCGCGTGTGAGTCACGGGCACGGCATGCTGAACGCCACGTTCGATACCTCGACCAAATCCTTGCAATGGACCGTCACGTACGAAGGCTTGAGCGGTCCCGCGACCGCCGCGCACTTCCACGGTCCGGCGCCGGTGGGGCAGAACGCCAAGGTGCAGGTGCCGATCGACAAGGACGCGCTGGCCAGTCCGATCAAGGGCTCGGCGGCGCTCACCGAACAGCAGGTGACCGATCTGATGGCTGGGCAGTGGTACTTCAACGTCCACACCGCGCAGAATCCGACCGGTGAGATTCGCGGCCAGGTTTTGCCGGCGAATTAATCCCGCGCCACCTTTGACTCCGCCGGTAAATCGCGCCGTGCCGCACCGGCCGCGATTTGCCGGTAACGTTTTCAGGATTAGAAGCCGCTGCCCACCGGCGCCGCCGCGAACGCACGTACCATGGCGGGACCTCAACGAAGGAGAGCGTCCCGATGAGCTGGCAAAGCGCACTCGCATGCTGGTATCTGCGCCGGCAGTTTCGCCCTGAAACTCAGAAGCCGCGTATCAACGTCGAACGGGCGCGGGCGCTGACCGCGAAACGGGTATGGTCGCCGCGCGTGCCTGGCGGCTGGCGTCTGCGTGAGTTGTACAGCGCTAACGACACGCCCTTGCGAGGCGAATGGCTCGAACCCGCGAGCGAATCGTCATCGCTTCGCGACGGCCCCACCGTGCTGTATTGCCACGGCGGCGGCTACTACTTCTGTTCTCCGCAAACGCATCGCGCGCTGGTGTTCGGCCTCGCGACGCGCGCCGATGCCGCCGTCTTTTCGCTCGGCTACCGGCTCGCGCCCGAGCATCGTTTTCCGGCCGCGCTGGATGACGCCACCGCCGCGTATCGTCGATTGATCGCGGACGGCATCGCACCGAAGTCGATCGTGATCGCCGGCGATTCGGCCGGCGGTGGGCTCGCGCTGGCCACCCTGGTGGCGTTGCGGGACGCCGGCGATCCGCTGCCGGCCGGCGGTCTGCTGTTCTCGCCGTGGACCGATCTCGCGGCGACGGGCGACAGCATCCGCACCAACGATGGCCGAGACCCGATGTTCAGCGGTCCCGCGATCGGTCCGGCCGCGAAGCTGTATCTGGGCGACACGCCCGCCACGCATCCGCATGCGTCGCCGGTCTACGCGGACCTGCACGGTTTGCCGCCGCTCTTCATGATGGCGGGCGACACCGAAGTGTTGCTCGACGACTCCCGGCGTGTGGCCGACAACGCGCGAGCGGCGGGCGTCGAATGCGAATTCGAGGTGTGGAAAAACGTGCCGCACGTGTGGCCGATCTTCACGCCGTTCCTGCCCGAAGCGAAGCGCGCGCTCGATCGTTCGGCAGCGTTCGTGCGGCGCGTGACGAGCGGCGCCGCGCCGTCCACTCAGCCGTCGAGCGCGATGTCGATGGTTTGATAGGCCGCTTCGATCACTGCCTCGCCATACTGCCGCTCCAGCCGCCGCACGGTGAAGTGGCCGTGCGCGACCTGCTGGAAATGGTCGATGAACACCGTGTTGACCATCGCGCCGAGTACCGCGCCGATCGCCGGAATCGATTTCGCGGCGATCTGTTCGCTGACCTGCACCGAGAAGCGCGCGGCGATGGTGTTGAGCAGGCGAAGCAAGGCCGCCGAGCCATGCGCGGTGAAACCCTTCGTCGCGATTTCGGACGACGCCTTCGACACCGCCTGCGCCAGCGCGCCGCGCATGATGAAGTAGCCGAAGTCGGCGTCGTCGTCGGCGCTGGAGGTGCCGCCCATGCCGAGCACGGTCAGGCATTGCAGCTGGGTATCGATCGAGCTCAGATCCTCGCCCTCGCTGCGCGCAATGTCGCAGATCGAGCGGAACATCAGCGTGGTCGTCACCGGCAACTCCACCGGCAGCGCGAACAGCCCGAACGCCCCGCCGGCCGCGCCGGTGGTCGCCACCGCGAACTTGTGCAGCAGGTTGCTCGGCCGGTCGGGCACGATCAACGGCGCCGCGTCGCGCCGGCCGAGCGTGCGCAGCGCGATCGACAGGCATTTGCGCAAGGCCAGCTCGGTGGCGTCGGTGACCTTGGCGTTGGCGAACGCCGGCATGCGCGACATCAGCTTCTCCAGCGGCGAACCGACGATGCTGGCCAGTTTCATCGCCAACGCCGGGCTTTCCAGTTCGTGTTTGGCGCGCCGCAGTGCGGCGAGGTCTTCGTCCGATAAGGATTGTGCTGCGAGCGAACTCGGCTCCATGTGCCTCCCTTGGCGTCATGTGGGTTCATTCGTGATTCTTCAGTCGATTTCCGGCCGGTTTGGCCGACCCACCGCTACGGTAAACCGTCGTGGCGAGTCCCTGCTTAGAGCGCAACACCGTGGTATGATTCCCAATCATTTGACGAGTCAACTGTTGCTCTATCAAAAATGGCTGTCCATACCGCCGCCCACCATTCGAGTGGGCAAGTCTTACCGTTCCGTGAATCGCTACTGGCGATGCTCGGCATCTCCTTCGTCACGATGCTCGTCGCGCTCGACCAAACCGTGGTCGGCACCGCGCTGCCCACCATCGTGGCCGAACTCAAGGGCTTCGAGCTGTACGCGTGGGTCGCCACGTCGTATCTGCTGACCTCGGTCATCACCGTGCCGATTTTCGGCCGGCTCGGCGATTACTACGGGCGCAAGCCGTTCGTGATCGCGTCGATCGTCGTGTTCACCGGCGCGTCCGTGCTGTGCGGCGCGGCGAACAGCATGCTGTTCCTCGTGCTCGCGCGCGGGCTGCAAGGCATCGGCGGCGGCATGCTGGTCGGCACCGCGTTCGCGTGCATCCCCGATCTGTTTCCCGACTCCGTGGTGCGTTTGCGCTGGCAGGTGCTGATGAGTTCGGCGTTCGGCATCGCCAACGCGGTGGGGCCGTCGCTCGGCGGTTTCCTCACGCAGTACTACGGCTGGCGGTCGGTGTTCTATGTGAATCTGCCGGTCGGCTTGCTGTCGTTGTTTTTTGTCTGGCGTTTTCTGCCGCACCTCCGGCATGTCGAGCACACAGGTAAGATGCGGCTCGACTGGCCCGGCGCCGCGTTGATCGCCGTCGCGCTCGGCTCGCTGCAACTGTTCGTCGAATTGCTGCCCAAGCATGGCGTCACGCTGGGCGCACTCGCGCTGCTCGTGTTGAGCGTCGCGTCCGCCTACGCGCTGTGGCAATGGGAAAAGCGTTGCCCGACCGCGATCCTGCCCGTCGACATGTTCCGCAATCGCAGCCTGGCCGCGCTCTTCACGCTGGCCGTGCTGGGCGGCTTCTCGATGTTCTCGCTGCTGTTCTACGCGCCGCTGCTGTTCCAGGGCGGCTTCGGCATGTCGCCGAAAGAAGCGGGGCTGGTGATCACGCCACTGGTGGTGTTCATCACGATCGGCAGTATCGCGAACGGGCGGATCGTGTCGCGTGTGCGCAATCCGAATCTGATGCTGTACGTCGGTTTCGCGCTTCTCGCATTCGCCTGTCTCGGCGTGGTCGTCGCGACGCGCGCGATGCCGCAATGGCTGCTGATGTCGTTCATGGTGATCGGCGGATTGGGGCTGGGCTTCGTGATGCCGAATCTGACGATCTTCGCGCAGCAGACCGCCGGCCGCGAGCACCTTGGTATCGCGACAGCGCTGCTGCAGTCGCTGCGGATGATCGGCGGGATGATCGGCACGGCGTTGACCGGCACGCTGGTCACGCATATGTACGCGAGCGGCGTGCGCAGCGCGCTGGAGAACGACCACGCGTCGCAATGGTTCAACGATCTCGGCGATCCGCAGATCCTGATCAATCGCGACGCGCAGGACACCTTGCTCGGTCAGTTGACGCACGCCGGCCACAACGGCGCGATGCTGCTCGAAAGCGCGCGCGAGGCGCTCGTCGCGGCGATCCATCTCGGGCTCGCGATGGCGGCGGTGATTGCCGTGGTGTCGGTATGGCAAAGCCGCCGGGTGCCGCCGGTCAAGCTGCAACGCAAGCTCGAACCGGTGATTCACGCGGATTGATATTCAGACTTACCGTTTTACTGAAAGGCTATGGAAGAACAGGATCACGTCGCCGTCATGCAGCAATTCGGGCGCACTTACCGGGCGTTCATGTCGGCGTTCGAGGCGCAGGTCGGCCACCCGTTGCCGCGCTGGCGTATCCTGCTCGCGCTGCACGATCAGGACGGCGAGTCGTCGCAGAAGCGGCTGGTGGAGCGTTTGCGGGTGGATCCGGGCGCGCTGACGCGGCAATTGAAAGCGCTCGAAGGGCTCGGCTGGATCGCCCGCAGCATGGACGAGCGCGACAACCGCGTGACCAATGTGCGGCTGACCGACGCCGGTATGGCCGCGATCCGCGAAAGCCTGCCGCGCCGCAAGGTGTTCATTCACGACACCATGGCGGCGTTGCCGGACGACGTGCTGGGCGCGCTGTCGGGTGCGTTGAAGATGCTCGAAGCGCGGATCGGCGAAGTGGTCTCGGAGGCGAACGACGTGCCGGATGCGGCCGCCACGCAACCGGCCGGTGCAACTCACGAAGAAGCGCCGGCGAGAAGTTAAGCCGTTGCGGCTCGACGCGCCGCCGCGACGTGTCGATCAGAGCCTTGATGCAAAGCCCCGCCTCGCGAACAGCGCGCCTCACTTGATCACGAGACGAGGCGCGCCACTCACTCCCAACCTCAGAAAAACGTCTCGATCACTTCGGTGACGCGATAAGCCGGATCGACCACCAGCACCTGACGCCACTTGTCGAACGTCAGGCAGGGGTGCGAGATGTCGAACGCGATCATGTCGCCCACCTTCAGATCGGCGCCGGCGGGAATCCGCAGGTAGGCGTGCTGATCCATCATCCCGAAGATTTCCCAGCCTTCGCTCGCCTCGACGTCGCGCGGCGCTTCGTTGCCCGGGCGATAGTGACGCGACGGTTCCGGCATGCCCGCGTCGAACGCGGCGTCGCGTTTGCCGAGGCCGATGATCGCGCGGTCCGGTTCGGGGATCGACTGCACGTACGCCCACAATTGCAACGCCGGCAGCAAACCTTCGCCCATCTTTTTGGCCACCGGATTACGCGCGAAGATATCGGTCTGCGCCTTGCGGTAGACGCCCACGTCATGCGTCAAATAGCAGCCGGGGCGCAGCACGACCTCGACCTTGCCGGTTTCCGACGCCTTCACGAATTCCTCCGCGACCACGTCGTACCAGGCCGAACCCGCGCCCGACAACACCGCCGGCGTGCGCGCGAAGCGGTCTTCGTCGACGAGCGCGCGCGTGATCGCGACCGCGCTTTGCAGGAACTCGCGCACTTCGTGTTCTTCCTTCAGCACGCCCTCGTACAACTCGACGCCGGCCAGCTTCAGCACATCCGGATAGCGCGCGATCGCATCGAGCACCGCGGTGCGCTGCGCGTCGTCGCGCACACCCGTGCGGCCGCCCGGCACGCCGAGTTCGAGCAACACCTGCAGGGGCTTCTTCACCGACGTGAAGAACTCGCCCAGTTGCTCGACACCTTCCACGGAATCGACCAGACAGAAGAACTCGAAGTCCGGGTCGCTCAGCAACTCGGCGACCATCATCATGTTGTGGCGGCCGACCAGTTGATTGGCCATCAGCACGCGCGACACGCCGCCGTGATAGGCGGCGCGCACCTGATGCGCGGTGGCGAGCGTGATGCCCCACGCGCCGGTTTCCAGTTGGCGGCGGAACAGTTGCGGCGCCATGGTGGTCTTGCCGTGCGGCGCGAGCTTGACACCGTATTCCGCGACGAACGCCTGCATCCACTTCAGATTGTGTTCCACGCGATCCGCGTAGAGCACGGCAGCCGGCAAGCTCACGTCCTCGTTCAGCAGGTTCCATTCGAGACGCGCGGCATCCATCAACTGGATGCTGGTGCCCGGAACCATGCCCAAGCCCTTGCTATAAGGATCAATCGTTGCGCCCTGATAGTTTGTAACTTTCATGTCTCCCAGCTCCATCGTCCAGTTAAATTGAATCAAAGTTGACTTTAGCATGTTACCGAAAGTACGATGATCGCAGAAATGTTATTTAGTACCACGGCGTGCGCGGTCCGCTGAGGAAGTGGTTTTTTCCCGGCCGGGCGTCCGCGCGGCATCCCACAGTCTGCAATGAACTCAACCGCCGAACCGCTGGCTTTCGATATCGTCGCGCGCATCGCGGAATGCGCGCCGGAGCTGCGCTCGGCCGAACGCAAGGTCGCCGCGCTGATTCTCGACGACCTGACGGGCGCTTCGCGCGCCAGCATCGGTGCGCTGGCGCAGCAGGCCGAGGTGAGTGTCGCGACCGTCACGCGCTTCGCGAAGGCCGTCGGTTGCCGGGATGTGCGCGAGTTGAAGCTGCGCCTCGCGCAGGCGGCTGCCGTCGGTCAGCGCTTCCTGCAGGCGGGTGGCGCAAGCGACGCGCCCGAGCCGATCGCCACGCGTGTGTTCGACGAATTGCAGACGGCGCTCGCGCATAACCATCAACTGTTACGGCAGGCGCCGTTCGGCGAAGCGGCGGCTGCCTTGCGCGCCGCGCGGATGATCTACGTGTTCGGCATGGGCGGCGGTTCGACCGCACTCGCCGACGAGATGCGCTTTCGCCTCGTCAGGCTCGGCCGGCCGGTCGCGACGTATCAGGACGGCTTGCTGCAGCGCATGGTGGCGAGCACGGTGTCGCGCGAATGCGTGGTGATCGCGCTGTCCACCACCGGGCGCGTGCCGGAGATGCTGGAGAACTGCAAGATCGCGCGCAGCTACGGCGCGAGCGTGATCGCGTTGACCGCGCCGGCGTCGCCGCTGGCCAGGGTTGCCGATTGGGTGATCCCGATCGTCGCGTTCGAAACCGATTTCATTTACAAGCCGTCGTCGTCGCGCTACGCGATGATGATGGCGCTCGATGTGCTCGTCACCGAACTCGCCGTCAGCCAGGGCGACGAGAGCCGCGAATTGCTGCGCCGCATGAAGCACGCGCTCGACGCGCACCGCGGCGGCGGCGATCGACAACCGTTAGGAGACTGATCCATGCATTCGCATCCCGAAGCTGCCGATACGCTGATCGTCGGCGCGCAACTGTATGACGGCACGGGCGCGCCGCCGGTGGAGCGCGACGTGGCGATTCGCGACGGCCGCATCGTCGCGATCGGCAATCTGTCGAACTGGCTGGCCGAGGAGGTCATCGAGGCCGACGGGCGCGCGCTGGCGCCGGGTTTCATCGACGTGCACACGCACGACGACACTCACGTGATCCGCTCGCCGCAGATGCTGCCGAAGATCACGCAGGGCGTGACCACGGTGATCGTCGGCAACTGCGGGATCAGCGCGTCGCCGGTGGCGTTGAAGGGCGAGCCGCCGGACCCGATGAACCTGCTCGGCGAGCGCGACGCGTTCCAGTACCCGACCTTCGCCGCGTACGTCGACGCGGTGAACGCCGCGCGTCCGGCGGTGAACGTCGGCGCATTGATCGGCCATACGGCGTTGCGCAGCAATCACATGGACCGGCTCGACCGCGCGGCGACATCGGAGGAAATCGACGGCATGCGCGCGCAGCTCGAAGAGGCGCTGGCGCATGGCGCGCTGGGGTTGAGCAGCGGCCTCGCATATGGTTCGGCGTTCGCCGCGCCGACCGAAGAGGTGGTGGCGCTGGCCGAGCCGCTCGCGGCGGCCGGTGCGCTCTACACGACGCACATGCGCACCGAGTTCGACGCGATTCTCGATGCGATGGAGGAGGCGTATCAGGTGGGCCGGCACGCGCACGTGCCGGTGGTGATTTCGCATCTGAAATGCGCGGGGCCGTCTAACTGGGGGCGCAGCGAAGAGGTGCTGAAGTCGCTGGAAGGCGCGCGGCGTTTGCAGCCGGTCGGGTGCGATTGTTATCCGTACAACCGCAGTTCGTCGACGCTGGATCTGAAGCAGGTGACGGGCGACATCGACATCACGATTACGTGGTCGGAGCCGCATCCGGAGATGGCGGGCAAGCTGGTGCGGGAGATCGCGGCCGAGTGGGGCGTCACGCAGCAGGAGGCGGGCAAGCGGCTGCAGCCGGCGGGCGCGGTGTATCACAACATGTCGGAGGAAGACGTCCGGCGGATTCTGTCGCATCCCGCGACGATGGTGGGATCGGACGGATTGCCGAACGATCCGCTGCCGCATCCGCGGTTGTGGGGCGCGTTTCCGCGGGTGCTGGGGCATTACGCGCGCGACGCGGGGTTGTTGCCGCTGGAAGAGGCGGTCCGCAAGATGACCGGCTTGTCGGCGCGCCGGTTTGGCTTGGCGCAGCGTGGCGAGGTGCATGTCGGGTATCACGCGGATCTGGTGCTGTTCGATCCGAAGAAGGTGCGGGATGTGGCGACATTCGAGAAGCCGCAGCAGGCGGCGGACGGCATCGATGCCGTGTGGGTGAATGGTGTGCTGTCGTACCGGAATGGCGAGGTGACGGGTGAGCGCGCGGGGCATTTTGTGGCGCGGGGCGCGGCGTCGAAGGGCGATGCGCAGGGCGCGTTCTGATTTTTCTGGATTGATTTTTTCTGACTGTATTCTGATTAAGGAGTGTGATGATGAAGCGATATGGCGTTGAAGGTGGGAAGGGGACGGGTGGTCAACATATGCCGTTTGCGCGTGCGGTCGAGGCGGATGGCTGGTTGTTCGTTTCCGGGCAGACGCCGATGGAAAATGGCGAGGTGATCAATGGCGGGATTGTTGAGCAATCGCACAAGGCGATTCAGAATGTTTTTGCCATTTTGAAAGAAGCCGGCTATGGCGCCGAAGATGTTGTTCGCTGTGGCGTTTGGCTCGATGATCCTCGGGATTTTGCTTCGTTTAATAAGGTTTTTCGGGAGTATTTTGGGGATAATCCGCCTGCGCGGGCTTGTGTTGTTTCTTCTATGGTGATTGATTGTAGGGTTGAGGTTGATTGTGTGGCTTATAAAAAACCGACGGTTTAAGTGGGGTTTTGGTCTTTTCTTGTATTGTTAGTGGTCTATTAGTGTCGCCCCTGTGCGGGGCTGGCACTTACTTTCTTTGCCGCCGCAAAGAAAGTAAGCAAAGAAAGCGGCTTCACACCGCTAATTCTTAAGCGGATCCCCCGCACAGCCACGGTAGCGGCCCATCTGGAATCCGTGTTCTCGCACATTCCGCCTCGGTGACACAGCAGTCATGCTTCCGGCGGCGCTTCGCGCGCCCCCGGGTCCATCAAACGCCGCCCTCCGTCGTTCTGACCGCGGCATTTCAATCCCCTCGATTTTTCCGGCGCCTCGCCGAGGCGCAGCCGACGGCCCCACCCACCCCAAACGAAGCCCCTGGTCCTGAGCGGACCGCTCCGGCGAGCGCGTGCGCGAGTCGGGATGAATGACGGCTTTGTCACTGACGCGGAATGTGCGAGAGCACGGATTCCAGATGGGCCACTACTGTGGCTGTGCGGGGGACCCGCTTAAGAGTTAGCGGTGTGAAGCCGCTTTCTTTGCGTACTTTCTTTGCGGCGGCAAAGAAAGTAAGTGCCTGCCCCGCACAGGGGCGACGCCAATAGACCACTAACAATACAAGGAAAGGCCAAAACCCCAAAAAAACAAAAAAACCAACCCCGCCTCGCGTCAAAAAAATATTTACTGCCGCGCCAACCTAAAATTATCCGGCATCGCCAAATTATAGTTGGTACGAAAAGGATTAATATCAAGCCCACCCCGCCGGGTATACCTCGCATATACCGCCAACTTAACAGGCTTACAAACCTTCAAAATATCAATAAAAATCCTCTCAACGCACTGCTCATGAAACCCGGTATGATTCCGATAGGAAATAACATACCGCAATAACCCCGCATGATCGATCTGCGGCCCAACATAATGAATCTGCACCGAACCCCAATCCGGCTGCCCAGTCACCGGACAATTGGATTTCAACAGATTGGAAAAAACCGTCTCCTCAACCGGCGCCTCATCAAGCGCAGCGCTCAGCAACGAAGCATCCGGCTGATAAACCTCGGCCTCCAGATCCAGCCGGTCCAGCGCCGTCCCCGCAAACTCCTCCATCCGCAACTTTCCGAATTCGTACGGCGCCGTCAATTGCACCGACACCGTCGCCCCACACGATGCCGACACGTCCCGCTTGATCGTGTCCTTCACCACATCGATCGATTCGAACGACGTCTGCGCGAACGACCCCAGATAAAGCTTGAACGACTTCGATTCGACGATATTCGGTGAATCCGCCGGCACGAAAAACGTCGCCACCGCAATCTGCGGCTTGCCGCGCGCGTTCAGCCACGACAGTTCATACGCGTTCCAGATGTCGGTGCCAAAGAACGGCAACTGCGCGCCAATCCCGATCGCCTCGCGCGCATTCCTGCGCGCAATCGGAAACAGCAGTCCGGCGTCGTACTGCTCGGTGTATGTGGAGGCCTTGCCCAGCGGTGATTGTTCGGGTGTCATGATGCGTTCACGATGCCACTCATCACGTGCCCCGTCGCCGTCACGACGCGGGCCGATTCGCAGTGGCCAATTTGGTCGTCGAAGAAAAAGTCCGGCTCGAACTCGCGCAAAAATGCGCTCTTGTCGAGGCCGCCGAGGAACATCGCTTCGTCGATTTCGATGTTCCACGCCATCAAGGTACGGATCGCCCGCTCATGCGCCGGCGCCGATCGCGCCGTCACCAATGCCGTACGAATATGCATCGGCGACGCTTCGTCCGCGAGTTTTTGCAGCCGGTGCAGCGCTTCGAGCAACGGCTTCAACGGCCCATCCGCGAGCGGTAAATCCTTATTGTGAATCTCGTGACCGACAAACGCGCGCAGCCCGTCCTTCTGGAACACGCGCTCGGCTTCGTCGGAAAACAGCACCGCGTCGCCGTCGAAGGCAATGCGGATCTCGTCCGGATACGTGCTCGCCATTTTCGCCGATTCGGGCAACACGCGCGCAGCCGGAAAACCGGCAGCCAGCGCGTCGCGCACGTCGCCCTGATTCGCGGACAGAAACAGCGACGCGTTCAGCGGCTTCAGATAACCGAACGGCGGCCGCCCACGCGTGAACACGCCGCGCTCGATCGCGAGCCCGTGTTCGCGCGCCGAATGAAACGCGCGCAGCCCGCTGATCGGATCGCTGCGCGACAGAATCACCACTTCCACGCGATGCCCGCCGGCGTTCAAGGCCAGCAGCTTGCGGATCAGCGGAAACGCCACACCGGGTTTGGCGGGCACGTTCAGCCGCGCGCGCTGCAACGCTTCGTATTCTTGCAGGTTGCCTTCCTCGTACACGCGGTTCTCTTCCTCGAAGTCGAACAGCGCGCGCGACGAGATGGCCACCACCAGTTTGTCGACGAGCGAAAGTGCCATCGTAGTGTGACGGTCCTTGATTGAGGATCAGGCGAGAAACAGGCGATACACCGGGTTCTGCGTCTCTTCCCAGTACGGATAACCCAGCGTCGCGAGAAACTGGTCGAACGCGGCGTTCTCGCTCTCCGGCACCTGGATGCCGACGAGAATCGAGCTGTAGTCCGCGCCCTGGTTCCGGTAATGGAACAGGCTGATATTCCAGTTCGGCGCCATCGACGACAGGAACTTCATCAACGCGCCCGGCCGTTCCGGAAACTCGAAACGGAACAGCCGTTCGTCATGCGCAAGCGGCGAACGGCCGCCGACCATGTAGCGGATGTGCTGCTTCGACAGTTCATCGAAGGTCAGGTCGACGGTGGCGAAACCGTGCGCCTCGAACGCGCCCGCGATCTGCGCGGACTCGCTGCGATTGCGGATCTGCACGCCGACGAAGATATGCGCGGAGTTCGCATCCGCGATCCGGTAGTTGAATTCGGTGACGCTGCGGGTGCCGACCAGTTCGCAGAAGCGCCTGAAGCTGCCGCGCTCTTCGGGGATCGTCACCGCGAACACCGCTTCGCGCGCTTCGCCGACCTCGGCGCGTTCGGCGACGAAACGCATGCGGTCGAAATTCATGTTCGCGCCCGACGTGATCGCGATCAGCGTCTGGTTCTCGATGCCTTCACGCTCGGCATACTGCTTCGCGCCGGCCACGGCGAGCGAGCCCGCCGGTTCAAGCACGCTGCGCGTGTCCTGGAAGACATCCTTGATCGCGGCGCACAACGCGTCGGTGTTCACGGTGAGCACGTCGTCGAGATATTCGCTGCACAGCCGGAAGGTTTCCTCGCCCACGAGCTTGACCGCCGTGCCGTCCGAGAACAGGCCCACTTCATTCAGCGTGACCCGTTCGCCCGCTTTCAGCGAGATCGCCATCGCGCACGAATCGTCGGTCTGCACGCCGATCACCTTGATCTCCGGACGCACCGATTTCACGTACGCGGCCACGCCCGCCGCGAGCCCGCCGCCGCCGATCGGCACGAAGATCGCGTGGATCGGCCCCTGGTGCTGGCTGAGAATCTCCATCGCGACGGTGCCTTGTCCCGCGATCACGTACGGGTCGTCGAACGGATGCACGAAGGTCAGGCCGCGTTCTTCCTGCAGCTTCACCGCGTGGCCGTAGGCATCGCTGTACGACTCGCCGAACTGCACGACCTCGACGGTCGGGCCGCCGTGCGCGCGCACGGCGTCGACCTTCACCTGCGGCGTCGTCACCGGCACGACGATGATCGCCTTCACGCCCATGCGTGCCGCCGACAGCGCCACGCCCTGCGCATGATTGCCCGCCGATGCGGTAATCACCCCACGCTCCAGCGCCTCGGCCGGAATGTGGGCCATCTTGTTGTACGCGCCGCGGACCTTGAACGAGAACACCGGCTGGTTGTCCTCGCGTTTCAGATAGACCGGATTGCGAAGCCGCGCCGACAGGTTCGGCGCGCGTTCGAGTTCGGTCTCGCGGGCCACGTCGTAGACGCGCGCGGTGAGGGTTTTTTTCAGGTAGTCGTGGGAGGCCATGCGGGTGGCGCGGTGCGCTTCGTGGGACGGGAAAGGGTCAATGATAGCGCCAACGCCGAGTGCGCCGACCGTCTGTCACCCGTGCGCCTGCCGTACGCTGGACGTGTACCGGCCGTATGTCCGCTGTGCCGCCGCTATGTCGTCGCGGTGTCGTCGCTGTGCCGTCGCCGTGTCCCCGCGCGCATCCCTACGGCATCCCTGCCTCGTCTTTGCAGCTTCTCCAGCCGTGTCCTGGCCAGTTCCGCGCCGCCCGCCGGCCGGTCGTCGACAGCGTCGGCGTCGCGCGCCTCGTGGCAAAGAGGGCTGCCCGACCGTCCGGTCGGTAAATTGGCGAGCCCTTCGTCGCCCGTGCACAACCGGGCGATCCGATGCGAAAGGGCGTCAATCCCCGCCACGGGCCCGTTTTCAGCCGCCGACGCAGGGCGGGATCATGCGGTAGAATTCGGCTTCGGAATAAGGATCGGAAGATGCACTGGCAGCCTCGGTTCGCCCACTTGATGCCTGTCCCGCGTGAGGCTTGCCCCGCGGCGGAGCGGCACGTGCGCCACGCACGATCGTGTAGCTAGAGCCGAGCGCCGCGAAGCGATCGACGTGAATCAGGCCGTCGGTCGGGCTTCGCTCCCCTTAGAAGATTTCCAGCATTGCGCCCCACGCGCACTGTCAGCCGACGCCTCTTCGACGAGCGCGCCGGGTTGACCTACCGAGTCGTCCAAACATGAACGCACCTCAAGTTTTCGATCCGCACGGTGCCGCCGCTGCGGTGGCTGCCGATCCCGAAGCGCGTCTGCGCGAAATTCCCTACAACTACACATCGTTCTCCGATCGTGAAATCGTGATCCGCCTGCTCGGAGACGACGCCTGGGCGGTGCTCGCCGAATTGCGCGCGGAGCGCCGCACCGGCCGTTCCGCGCGGATGCTGTACGAAGTGCTCGGCGACATCTGGGTCGTGCGCCGCAATCCGTACCTGCAGGACGACATGCTCGACAATCCGAAGCGTCGTGCGCAGTTGATCGAAGCGCTGCATCACCGCCTGACCGAGATCGACAAGCGCCGTCGCGCGGATCTGGTCGAACACGGCGATGAAGCCGGCGTGGACCGCGCCGCGCGCGT
The DNA here is from genome assembly GCF_029910215.1 of Paraburkholderia sp. D15. Classification (NCBI taxonomy): domain Bacteria; kingdom Pseudomonadati; phylum Pseudomonadota; class Betaproteobacteria; order Burkholderiales; family Burkholderiaceae; genus Paraburkholderia; species Paraburkholderia sp. D15. The sequence continues at coordinate 548,469 of NZ_CP110395.1, forward strand.
CGACACGCTGGTGCAGGCCGCGCGCCGCGCGGTCGACGATTTCAGCAGCGAATTCCAGAAGACCTACGACCTGCGCCGCCGCGCGACCAAGGTGCTCGGCAAGGTCACGGAAAAAGACAACGTCAAGTTCGACGGCCTGTCCCGCGTTTCGCACGTGACGGACGCGACCGACTGGCGCGTCGAATACCCGTTCGTCGTGCTGACGCCGGACACCGAGGCCGAGATCGCCGGCATGATCAAGGCGTGTTTCGAACTCGGGCTGACCGTGATCCCGCGTGGCGGCGGTACCGGCTACACGGGCGGCGCGGTGCCGCTCACGCCGTTCTCCGCCGTGATCAACACCGAAAAGCTCGAACAGCTCGGCGCGGTCGAGATGACCGAACTGCCGGGCGTCGATCGCAAGGTCGCGACGATTTTTTCCGGCGCGGGCGTGGTCACGCGGCGCGTGACCGAAGCGGCCGAGCAGGCCGGCTTCGTGTTCGCGGTGGACCCGACGTCGCTGGACGCGTCCTGCGTCGGCGGCAATGTCGCGATGAACGCGGGCGGCAAGAAGGCGGTGTTGTGGGGCACGGCGCTCGATAACCTTGCCTGGTGGCGCATGGTCGACCCGGAAGGGAACTGGCTCGAAGTCACGCGCCTCGACCACAACATGGGCAAGATCCACGACATCGAAGTCGCGCGTTTCCGGCTCGACTGGTTCGACGGCAACTACGCGCCGGGCGAGAAACTGCTGCGCACCGAGTCGCTCGACATCAAGGGCCGCGTGTTCCGTAAGGAAGGGCTCGGCAAGGACGTCACCGACAAATTCCTCGCCGGCCTGCCGGGCGTGCAGAAGGAAGGCTGCGACGGGCTGATCACGTCCGCGCGCTGGGTGCTGCACAAGATGCCCGCGCACACGCGCACCGTGTGCCTCGAATTCTTCGGCCAGGCGCGCGAGGCGATTCCGAGCATCGTCGAAATCAAGGACTATCTGTTCGAGACGTCGAAGCAGGGTGGCGCGATTCTCGCCGGCCTCGAACATCTCGACGAGCGCTATCTGCGCGCGGTCGGCTACGCGACCAAGAGCAAGCGCAACGCGTTTCCGAAGATGGTGCTGATCGGCGACATCGTCGGCGACGATCCGGATGCGGTCGCGCATGCCACCTCGGAAGTGGTGCGCATGGCCAACGGCAAGAGCGGCGAGGGTTTCGTCGCGGTCAGCGCCGAGGCGCGCAAGCGCTTCTGGCTCGACCGCAGCCGCACCGCCGCGATCGCCAAGCACACCAACGCGTTCAAGATCAACGAAGACGTGGTGATCCCGCTGAACCGGATGGGCGAGTACACGGACGGTATCGAGCGGATCAATATCGAGCTGTCCATCAAGAACAAGCTGCAACTGGTCGACGCGCTCGAAAGCTTCTTCAAGGGCGGCAAGCTGCCGCTCGGCAAGAGCGACGACGCGAACGAGATCCCGAGCGCCGAACTGCTCGAAGACCGCGTGCAGCAGGCGCTGGATCTGCTCAAGCGCGTGCGCACCCGCTGGGAATTCCTGCGCGACAAGCTGGATCTGTCGGTGCGCGAGGCGCAGCACTACCTCGTCGGTCTGGGCTACGAGGCGCTGGCGGAAAAATTCGCCGACCGCGCCGACGCGCAGCCGGGCGCCACTGTGTTCCACATCACGCAGGACCGTACGATCCGCGTGTCGTGGAAGCAGGAAATCCGCGCCGAGTTGCGGCAGATCTTCAACGGCGGCGAGTTCAAGCCGATCCTCGAGGAAGCTCAGGCGATCCACAAGCAGGTGTTGCGCGGCCGTGTGTTCGTCGCGCTGCATATGCACGCGGGCGACGGCAACGTCCATACGAACCTGCCGGTCAACTCCGACAACTACGAGATGCTGCAGGACGCCCACACGGCGGTCGCGCGCATCATGAAGCTCGCGCGTTCGCTGGACGGCGTGATTTCCGGCGAGCACGGCATCGGCATCACCAAGCTCGAATTCCTGACCGACGACGAGATCGGCGAATTCCGCAAGTACAAGCAACGCGTCGATCCGCACGGCCGTTTCAATGCGGGCAAGCTGCTCGAGGGCGCGGACCTGCGCAACGCGTACACGCCGAGCTTCGGGCTGATGGGCTACGAATCGCTGATCATGCAGCAGTCGGACATCGGCGCGATTTCCGAGTCCATCAAGGACTGTCTGCGCTGCGGCAAGTGCAAGCCGGTGTGCGCGACCCACGTGCCGCGCGCGAACTTGCTGTACAGCCCGCGCAACAAGATTCTGGCCACCTCGCTGCTGGTCGAGGCGTTCCTGTACGAGGAGCAGACCCGTCGCGGCGTGTCGATCAAGCACTGGGAAGAGTTCAACGACGTCGCCGATCACTGCACCGTCTGTCACAAATGCGTGACGCCCTGCCCGGTGAAGATCGATTTCGGCGACGTGACCATGAACATGCGCAACCTGCTGCGCAAGATGGGCAAGAAGAAGTTCAATCCGGGCAACGCCGCCGGCATGTTCTTCCTCAATGCGACGAATCCGCAGACCATCAATGTCGCGCGTACCGCGATGATGGGCGTCGGCTACAAGGCGCAGCGCCTCGGCAACGAAGTGCTGAAGAAGTTCACGAAGAAGCAGACGGCGCACCCGCCGGCAACGGTCGGCAAGCCGAACGTCACGCAGCAGGTGATCCACTTCATGAACAAGAAGATGCCGGGCAACCTGCCGAAGAAGACCGCGCGCGCGTTGCTCGATATCGAGGACAACAAGATCGTCCCGATCATCCGCAATCCGAAGACGACCACCGCCGACACGGAAGCGGTGTTCTACTTCCCGGGCTGCGGCTCCGAGCGGCTGTTCTCGCAGGTGGGCCTCGCGACCCAGGCCATGCTGTGGGAGGCGGGCGTGCAGACGGTGCTGCCGCCGGGCTACCTGTGCTGCGGCTATCCGCAGCGCGGCTCGGGCCAGTTCGACAAGGCCGAGAAGATCGTCACGGATAACCGCGTGCTGTTCCACCGCGTGGCCAACACGCTGAACTACCTCGACATCAAGACGGTGGTGGTGTCGTGCGGTACGTGCTACGACCAGCTCGCCGGCTACGAATTCGACAAGATCTTCCCGGGCTGCCGGATCATCGACATTCACGAATATCTGCTGGAAAAGGGCATCAAGCTCGAGGGCGTGAACGGCGTGCGCTACATGTACCACGACCCTTGCCACTCGCCGATCAAGACGATCGATCCGGTCAAGCTGGTCAACCAGTTGATGGGCTCGGAAAAAGACGGCTACAAGATCGAGAAGAACGATCGTTGCTGCGGCGAATCCGGCACGCTCGCGGTCACGCGTCCGGACGTGTCCACGCAGGTCCGTTTCCGCAAGGAAGAGGAAATGCGCAAGGGCGCGGCGAAGTTGCGCGGCATCCCGCTGGTGGCCGAGGCGGGCGCGAACGCAATCAACACCGCCAACGCATCGGCCGGTGCGGCGGGCGCGCCGGAGGGTTCGGTGCTCAAGGCCGGCGACGGCCCGCAACCGAACGGCGCCACCGACGTCAAGATCCTGACCAGCTGCCCGTCCTGTCTGCAAGGCTTGTCGCGCTACAACGACGATGCCGGCACCGAGGCGGACTACATCGTCGTCGAAATGGCGCGTCACGTGCTGGGCGAAGACTGGATGGCCGACTACGTGCAGCGGGCCAACAATGGCGGAATCGAGCGCGTGCTGGTTTAATGGCACGACTGACGATTCTTGCCTGAGGACGACGATGAACTGCGTTTTTTGCCGCGAAGACGGTGGCGATGTGCTGTGGCAGGACGACAGTCTGCGTGTCGTCCTCGCCGACGAACACGATTACCCCGGCTTCTGCCGGGTGATCTGGAATCAACACGTCGCCGAGTTTTCGGATCTCGCCGACAGCGACCGCGATCGCGTGATGCGGGCCGTGTACGCCGTGGAACGCGCGTTGCGGCGCGTGATGCAGCCGGTCAAGGTGAATCTCGCGAGCCTCGGCAATCAGGTGCCGCACGTGCACTGGCATGTGATTCCGCGTTATTCGAACGACGCGCATTTTCCCTTGCCCATCTGGGCGCCGCGTCAGCGCACGGTGTCCGAAGCGATGCTGTCGTCGCGCCGCGCGCAGGCCACGTTGCTGCGCGAGGCGGTGCGGCAGGAAATCGAACACGCGTTGGCTTGAGTTCGGCTGGGCTGGGGTTTGAAGGCCGGCGCCCGGTTTGGCGCGGGTTCGATCCTGGCGCTGGCCAAATCTCGCCAGGCGCGGCCAACTTAATTCATCTCGCTGGCCGCCCACAGGCGCGAGATGCCGGAGCGGTCTCGAACCGCCCAACGCAACCGGGCCGGAATCATCCCGGCGCGTATCTTTCTGGAGAGGCTCATCATGAGCGGACTGACCCGTGAGACGCCGGTGCCGACCGGCGTGGTCGTGCATTCCAAATCGCGTGTACTCGAATTGCAATACGCAAACGGCGAATCGTACCGGCTGCCGTTCGAGTTCTTGCGTGTCTATTCGCCGTCGGCGGAAGTGCAGGGCCACGGGCCCGGCCAGGAAACGCTGCAGACCGGCAAGCGCGACGTGACGATCACGATGATCGAGGGCGTCGGCAATTACGCGCTGCAGCCCACTTTCTCCGACGGGCACGGCACCGGCATCTATTCGTGGGATCTGCTGCACGACATGGCGGTGCGTCAGGATGAACTCTGGGCCGCGTATCTCGCCAAACTACAGGCGGCGGGCGTCGACCGCGACGCGCCGATGACGCCATCCGGCGCTGCGCACGGGCACTGTCACTGATACGATTCGCCCTGATCGCCGCACTGATGCGGCGCAACAATCCAGAATACGCGAAAGGACGAGCGCGATGAGCAAAACCCACTTCGGCTTTCAATCGGTCGACGAACAGGACAAAGCGCAGAAGGTGGCGGGCGTGTTCCACTCGGTTGCCGCTAACTACGACTTGATGAACGACCTGATGTCGGGCGGGTTGCACCGGGCCTGGAAGATGTTCACGATCGCCCAGGCGAACGTGCGGCCGGGTTACAAGGTGCTCGACATCGCGGGCGGCACGGGCGATCTGTCGAAGGCGTTCGCGAAGCAGGCGGGCGACACCGGCGAGGTCTGGCACACCGACATCAACGAATCGATGCTGCGCGTCGGCCGCGACCGTCTGCTGGACAAGGGCGTGATCACCCCGGCGCTGCTCTGCGACGCCGAGAAGATTCCCTTTCCGGACAACTACTTCGATGTGGTGACGGTGGCCTTCGGCCTGCGCAACATGACCCACAAGGACGTCGCGCTGGCGGAAATGCGGCGCGTGCTGAAACCGGCCGGGCGCCTGCTGGTGCTGGAATTCTCGAAGGTGTGGGATCCGCTCAAAAAAGTCTACGACGTCTATTCTTTCAAGGTGTTGCCGTGGCTGGGCGAACGCTTCGCGAAAGACGCCGAGAGCTATCAGTATCTGGCGGAATCGATCCGCATGCATCCGGATCAGGAAACTTTAAAAACAATGATGGAACAAGCTGGCCTGGACGGCGTCAAATATTACAATTTGTCAGCTGGCGTGGTAGCTTTACATGTGGGGACCAAATACTAGGGTTCCTAACCCATCGATTTTTAAAGGAAAGTGCGAAAATGTCCGATTCAGCGTTGTTATCTCCCCGTAAGGTTAGGCGGTCGTTGGCGAGAAGAATCGGACTGATCGCGGTGGTCGGTCTGATCATGGCCGGCTCCCTCGCTTCGCTCGATGCGGAAGCTCGCCGCATGGGCGGTGGCCGCAGCATCGGCCGTCAGTCGAACACCGTTCAGCAGCAACATCAGGCGACGCCGTCGCAACCCGCACAAAGCAACCAGGCCATGCAGCAGCGCGCGCAACCCGCGCCCGCGGCGGCGCCGGCCGCGCAGCCTAACCGCTCGCGGTGGCTCGGACCGATCGCCGGTCTGGCCGCCGGTCTCGGCATCGCCGCGTTGCTGTCGCACTTCGGCCTGGGCGGCGCGTTCGCCGGCGCCATGGCCAATATCATCGTGATTGCCGTGCTGGCCATGATCGGCATCTGGCTGGTCCGCCGCTTCATGGGCCGCAAGCGCGACACGGCGCAACCGGCCTACGCCGGCGCGTCGCCGTCGCTGAATTCGGGTAACAGCGGCTATACGTCGCAGGAGCCGCGCTACAACGCGCCGCCCGCCGGTTCGTATCTGGAGCCGCAAGGCCATTCGATGAGCGCGCCGGGAATTGCTACGGCGGCTACGGCGGCCGCCGTGCCGGCCGGTTTCGATTCGGAAGCGTTCCTGCGTAACGCCAAGGTGTATTTCGTGCGGCTCCAGGCGGCGTGGGACGTCGGCAATATGGACGACATCCGCGAATTCACCACGCCGGAAATGTTCGCCGAGGTGAAGGTGGACCTGTCCTCGCGCGGTAACGAGAGCAACCAGACGGATATCGTCCAGTTGAACGCCGAGATGCTGGGCGTCGAAGAGCGCGCGAACGAGTACTTCGCAAGCGTGCGCTTCTCCGGCCTGATCCGCGAAGCGCCGGGCGCGGCGGCGGAACCGTTCGTCGAAGTGTGGAATCTGTCGAAGTCGAACCGCGCCGGCGAAGGCTGGCTGCTGGCCGGTATCCAGCAGGTTGCGCAGCATTGAGCTCACCGGGGCCGCGTCGCCACGGCCTCGGGGCAACGCGGTCGAGCCTGATTTCGCACAAAGCATCGGCCGTTCGGCATAGCAGGCCGCGAAGCGAACGGACGTTACAATAGGAACCCGCGCGGGCACCTCGCCCGCGCGGGTTTTTTCTTGCCACTTTCAATGACCCTCGCCGCCAAGCCCTTCGCTGCTGCTGTCAATCATCTGCTCGCCCGCGAATCGTGGGCTCGTGAGCGCCTCGCCCCGTACGCGGGCAAGACCGCCAGACTGGCCTGTCCGCCGGTCGTGCTGACGCTGCTGGTGCAGCCCGACGGTTATCTGGGCGCGATCGGCGAAACCGACGCACAACAGTTCGACGTCACCATCTCGGTGCCGTCCGACGCGCTGCCGGCCTTCGTGCAAGGCGGCCAGGCCGCGGTCATGAAGCACGTGAAGATCGAGGGCGACGCGGAGTTCGCCACGGTGATCGCCAAACTCGCCGAGCATCTGCGCTGGGAGCCGGAGGAGGATCTCGCGAAGTTCATCGGCGATGGGCCTGCGTGGCGGGTGGCGTCGATCGTACAATCGGTCGGCGAACACGTGCAGCGCACCGGGCGCAACCTGCTCGACACGGCCGCCGAATATCTGCTCGACGAAAATCCGCAACTGGTGCGCCGTGCATCGCTGGAAGACTTCAACGTCGAACTGGCGCGTGCGCGCGATGCGCTGGCGCGCGTGGAAAAACGCGTCGAGCGTCTGGAACAGAAGGTCGAAGCCCGCGGCGCGCATGCGCCGGGCGGCGCCGCTACGTCGCGCGGCACGCGCTAGTCAACGGGCACAACTATGCGTTTTCTGCGCTTCCTCAAGATTTTCTTCACGGTAATCCGCTTCGGTCTCGACGAGATGATGCTCGGCCGCGTCAACGACCGGCGCGTGCGCTTCCTGCTGCGCATCACCACGATCGGCCGCAAGTTCGAAGCGCCGCCGGGTGTGCGTCTGCGGCTCGCGCTCGAAAGCCTCGGGCCGATCTTCGTCAAGTTCGGCCAGGTGCTGTCCACGCGCCGCGATCTGTTGCCGGTCGACATCGCCAACGAACTCGCGAAGTTGCAGGACCAGGTGCCGCCGTTCGATTCGGCGGTGGCGATCGGGCTCGTCGAGAAATCGCTCGGCGCACCGGTCGACGTGCTGTTCGACGATTTCGAGCGGGTGCCGGTGGCGAGCGCGTCGATCGCGCAGGTCCATTTCGCGAAGGTCAAGGCCGGTCAGCACGCCGGCAAGGCGGTCGCGGTGAAGGTGCTGCGCCCGAACATGCTGCCGGTGATCGATTCCGACCTCGCGCTGTTGCGCGACATCGCCGTGTGGGCCGAGCGCCTTTGGGCGGACGGCAAGCGCCTGAAGCCGCGCGAGGTGGTCGCCGAATTCGACAAGTATCTGCACGACGAACTCGATCTGATGCGCGAGGCGGCCAACGGCAGCCAGTTGCGGCGCAATTTCGCCGGGCTCGATCTGCTGCTGGTGCCGGAAATGTATTGGGAGTTCTGCACGCCCACGGTGCTGGTGATGGAGCGCATGGTCGGCGTGCCGATCAGTCAGGTCGAAACGCTGCGCGCGGCCGGCGTGGATATCCCTAAGCTGGCGCGCGAAGGCGTCGAGATTTTTTTCACGCAGGTGTTCCGCGACGGCTTTTTTCACGCCGACATGCATCCGGGCAACATTCAGGTGAGCCTCGATCCGGCGCACTTCGGCCGCTATATCGCGCTCGACTTCGGCATCATCGGCGCGCTGTCGGATTTCGATAAGAACTATCTGGCGCAGAACTTCCTCGCGTTCTTCAAGCGCGACTATCACCGCGTCGCCACGCTGCATCTGGAGTCGGGCTGGGTGCCGGCCACCACGCGCGTCGAGGAGCTCGAAAGCGCGATCCGCGCGGTGTGCGAGCCGTATTTCGACCGCGCGCTGAAGGACATTTCGCTCGGTCAGGTGCTGATGCGACTGTTTTCCACGTCGCGCCGCTTCAACGTCGAGATTCAGCCGCAACTGGTCTTGCTGCAGAAGACCATGCTGAATGTGGAAGGGCTGGGCCGCTCGCTCGATCCCGAACTGGATCTGTGGAAGACCGCCAAGCCGTATCTCGAGCGCTGGATGAACGAGCAGATCGGTCTGCGCGGCTGGTACGAGCGGCTGAAAATCGAGGCGCCGCAGTGGAGCAAGACGCTGCCGCAACTGCCGCGTCTGATCCATCATGTGCTGGCGGAGCGCCACGACAACAAGCACGGCGCGAACGACGACATGATTCGCCAGATCCTGCTCGAACAGAAACGCACCAACCGTCTGCTGCAAGGCCTGCTGCTGTTCGGCGTGGCGGTGGGCGTCGGCGCGGTGCTGGCGCGGGTGTTCCTGGCGCTCGCCTACGGCGGTTGAGCCACGGCACAGTACAGCACAGCGCACCACAGCATAGCCACGAGGTATCCGATGAGCGATCCGATCCAGCCAGCCGTCCCCGACTTCACGAACCGCGACCCCAACTCGCCGCAATTCTGGGACGAGCGCTTCGAGCAGCGATTCACGCCGTGGGACCAGGCGGGCGTGCCGTCGGCGTTTCGGGCATTCGCGGCGCGTCATCCGGGTGCGGCGGTGTTGATCCCGGGTTGCGGTAGCGCGTACGAGGCGCTGTATCTCGCCGAGCACGGCAATCCGGTGCGTGCGATCGATTTCGCGCCAGCCGCCGTCGCGGCCGCATCGGCGCAGTTGGGCGAGCGGCACGCACACCTGGTCGAGCAGGCGGATTTCTTCGCCTACGAGCCGCCGTTCGCGCCCGCGTGGATCTACGAGCGGGCCTTTCTTTGCGCGCTGCCGCTGGCCATGCGCACCGGTTATGCGCGGCGCGTGGCCGAACTGTTGCCGGCGGGCGCGTTGCTGGCCGGTTTCTTCTTCCTCGGCGCGACGCCGAAAGGGCCGCCGTTCGGCATCGAACGGTCCGAACTCGACGCGCTGCTCGCGCCGGATTTCGAGCTGATCGAAGACGAGGCCGTAACCGATTCGATTCCGATCTTCGCCGGGCGCGAGCGCTGGATGACCTGGCGCCGCCGCGGCTGAAGGCGGGCCACGCGCGCTCGCGCCGGATCTGAGGCGCGCACTTGATTCGACCCTCACCGTCCCCATTTGCGCGGACGGCGGCTGCATCGGGCGCGCGTCCTTCAATTCCGCGGGAGCGACATCGTTTGCGGCTATAATTCAAGGCTTTGCAAGCGTTTACTAGATTTCAGTAGGGAAAAGATCATGCCGATCTACGCGTATCGTTGCGAGTCATGCGGCTTCGGGAAGGACGTGCTTCAGAAGATGAGCGACCCCCAGTTGACGCAGTGTCCCGAGTGCGGGAAAGACACGTTTCGCAAACAGGTCACCGCAGCGGGTTTCCAGTTGAAGGGTTCAGGCTGGTACGTCACCGACTTCCGCGGCGGTAACAGCGGCGCCAGCGCGCCGGCCAAGCCCGACGCCAATGGCGCGGCGAATGGCGACAATGCGGCCGCCGGTAGCGGCGCCGCGAATGGCGGCACGGCTTCGGCGGACGGCGCGTCCGCCGCTTCATCGAACGCAGCCGCGACTCCGGCCACGCCTGCCGCCGCCCCGGCGGCACCGGCGAGCTCGAACGGTTCCGGCAGCGCCTAGCAGCACGGCCGCCTTAACGGGCGGCGCATACGCCGCGTTGCGGGCTTCGGTCCGCGCGGCCTTCTGGCGGTACACATGACGACGAAAAAAACGACGCTCAAATCGGTGTTCCTGACTGGCCTGCTGGTGCTGGTGCCTCTGGCCATCACGCTGTGGGTGCTCGGCCTGATCATCGGCACGATGGACCAGACGCTGTTGCTGCTGCCCAGTTCGTGGCAGCCGGAACGCGCGCTCGGCTTCCGCCTGCCGGGCCTCGGCGCGGTACTCACGCTCGCGTTCATCTTTGTCGTCGGGCTGTTGACGCAGAACTTCATCGGGCAGAAGCTCGTGAAGTGGTGGGAAGTCGTGGTCGCGCACATTCCGGTGGTCGGCCCGATCTACACCAGCGTCAAGCAGGTGTCGGATACCTTGCTGTCGAGCAGCGGCAATGCGTTCCGCAAGGCGCTGCTGATCGAATATCCGCGCCGCGGTTCCTATACGATCGCGTTTCTGACCGGCATTCCGGGCGGCGACGTGGTCAATCACCTGAAAGAAGATTACGTCAGCGTGTACGTGCCGACTACGCCGAACCCCACGTCCGGCTTCTTCCTGATGGTGCCCAGGAGCGAAGTGATCGAACTCGACATGACGGTCGACGCGGCGCTCAAGTACATCGTCTCGATGGGCGTCGTGGCGCCGTCCGCTCCTCCGGCGCCGGTGCGCCGCACGACTGTCGAGCCTCCGCTGTAATGCCGGCGCGCGGCTTCCAACGCCGCACGCCGTCCAACCAATGCATAACGAAAGACAAACATCATGTCGATGAGAACTGAATACTGCGGTCTGGTGACCGAAGAACGGCTGGGCCAAACTGTTTCGCTGTGCGGCTGGGTGAGCCGCCGCCGCGACCATGGCGGCGTCATCTTCATCGACCTGCGCGATCGCGAAGGCCTCGTTCAGGTCGTTTGCGACCCGGACCGCGCGGAGATGTTCAAGGCCGCCGAAGGCGTGCGCAACGAGTTCTGCCTGCAGATCAAGGGCGTGGTGCGCAGCCGTCCGGAAGGCACGACCAATGCCGCGCTGAAGAGCGGCAAGATTGAAGTGCTGTGCCACGAGCTGATCGTGCTGAACGCGTCGATCACGCCGCCGTTCCAGCTCGACGACGACAATCTGTCGGAAACCACGCGCCTCACGCATCGCGTGCTCGATCTGCGCCGTCCGCAGATGCAGCACAACCTGCGTCTGCGTTACCGCGTGTCGATCGAAGCGCGCAAGTATCTCGACTCGCTGGGCTTCATCGACATCGAAACGCCGATGCTGACCAAGAGCACGCCGGAAGGCGCGCGCGACTACCTCGTGCCGTCGCGTACGAACCCGGGCCAGTTCTTCGCGCTGCCGCAATCGCCGCAGCTGTTCAAGCAGTTGCTGATGGTCGCGAACTTCGATCGCTACTACCAGATCGTCAAGTGCTTCCGCGACGAAGACCTGCGCGCCGACCGTCAGCCGGAATTCACGCAGATCGACTGCGAAACCTCGTTCCTCGACGAACAGGAAATCCGCGATCTGTTCGAAGCGATGATCCGTCACGTGTTCAAGGAAACGATCGGCGTTTCGCTTGACGAGAAATTCCCGGTCATGCTGTATTCGGAAGCCATGCGTCGCTTCGGTTCGGACAAGCCCGACCTGCGCGTGAAGCTCGAATTCACGGACCTGACCGATGCGGTCAAGGACGTCGACTTCAAGGTGTTCAGCACGCCGGCCAACACGAAGGACGGCCGCGTCGCGGCGATCCGCGTGCCGAAGGGCGGCGAGCTGTCGCGTGGCGATATCGACAGCTACACGGAATTCGTGCGCATCTACGGCGCGAAGGGTCTGGCGTGGATCAAGGTCAACGAAGTCGCGAAGGGCCGTGACGGTCTGCAAAGCCCGATCGTCAAGAACCTGCACGACGAGGCGGTCAAGGCGATCATCGAGCGCACCGGCGCGCAAGATGGCGACATCATCTTCTTCGCGGCGGATCGCGCGAAGGTGGTGAACGACAGCCTGGGCGCGCTGCGTCTGAAGATCGGCCATTCGGAGTTCGGCAAGGCGAACGGTCTGGTCGAATCGGGCTGGAAGCCGCTGTGGGTGGTCGACTTCCCGATGTTCGAATACGACGAGGAAGACAACCGCTACGTCGCCGCGCATCACCCGTTCACGAGCCCGAAGGACGAGCACCTCGAATATCTGGAAACGGATCCGGCGCGCTGCCTCGCGAAGGCGTACGACATGGTGCTCAACGGCTGGGAAATCGGCGGCGGTTCGGTGCGGATTCACCGCGAGGAAGTGCAGAGCAAGGTGTTCCGCGCGCTGAAGATCAACGCGGAAGAAGCGCAGGCCAAGTTCGGCTTCCTGCTCGACGCGCTGCAATACGGCGCGCCGCCGCACGGCGGTATCGCCTTCGGTCTGGACCGCATCGTCACGATGATGGCCGGCGCCGATTCGATCCGCGACGTGATCGCGTTCCCGAAGACGCAACGCGCACAGTGTCTGCTCACGCAGGCGCCGAGCGAAGTGGACGAGCGCCAGTTGCGCGAGTTGCACATCCGTCTGCGTACGCCGGAACCGAAGGCGTAAGCGGGCAGGCGCGCGAGCGCCGGCAGGATGGGCCGAAGCGGCGGGGCGTCGCCCGCCGCGAATCAAGTCGAGTCCTGAAAGACGAACCTGAAAGGCGCGTTCACGCCGTGACGCGCCTTTCTGCTTTTTTGCGTTACAGTCGCAGCAACAGCTTTCGACCGTCATCCGACATGTCTCGCGCAAACCTTGCGCCTCGTTGCCCCACCATGCCGAAACCGCCGAAAATTCCGCAATCCGTACTCGTCGTCATTCATACGCCCGCGCTCGAGGTGCTGCTGATCGAGCGCGCCGATCATGCCGGTTTCTGGCAATCGGTGACGGGCTCGAAGGACCGGCTCGACGAGCCGCTCGCCGAGACCGCGACGCGCGAAGTCGCCGAGGAAACCGGCATCGTGATCGGCGGCGCGCGCGTGCCGCGTGACGCGCTGTTCGACTGGCGCTATTCGATCGAATACGAGATTTACCCGGAGTTCCGCTATCGCTATGCGGACGGTGTGATCCACAACACCGAACACTGGTTCAGCGTGCAGGTGCCCGAGCCGGTCGAGGTGACGCTCGCGCCGCGCGAGCACATCGCGTTCGTGTGGTTGCCGTACGAGGAAGCGGCGTCGCGATGTTTTTCGTCGTCGAATGCGGATGCGATTCTGCAATTGCCTCGCCGCCTCGGCGCACGTTCGGACGCTGGCGCGCATGCCGGCGAGCGTAGCCGGTGAGCGTCGGCGGCGCGCGCCGTTTCGCCCGACTGCGGCAATCGCTGCTCGGCCGCCGCTATTGGCAGCGCTACCGCTTCACCGCCGGCAACGACGTCCAGCTGCTGCGCTCCGGCGAGCAGTTCTTCAGCGCGTTGATCGCGCGTATCGACGCGGCGCAGCGCGACGTCGTGCTCGAAACCTACATCTTCTGTCATGACGACGCCGGCAAGGCGATCGGCGCCGCGTTGCTGCGTGCCGCCGCGCGCGGCGTGCGGGTGCGTGTGATCACCGACGGCATCGGCACCGCGCGTCTGCCGATGTTCGACGAGTGGCCGCTTGCCGGCATCGACCATCGCATCTACAACCCGCATCTGTTCGGGCGGTTCGGCTTCTCGCGCACGCATCGCAAGCTGGCGGTGATCGACGATCAGTTCGCCTTTTGCGGCGGCATCAACATCGTCGACGATTACGAGAACGACGGTCAGCGGTTACCCTTCCGCCGCTGGGACTTCGCGGTCGAATTGCACGGACCGGTAGTGGCCGACGTGCGCGAAGCGTTCGACGTGCAATGGCGGCGGATCCGGCTCGGACATCGGCCGCTGGACACGCTGGAGCCGGATCTCAGGCCGAAGAGCGCGGCGTCGCTCGGCAGCGTGCGGCGGCGCAGCCGTCGCCGGAACGAGGCGTTGTGGGCGGGCGGTCAGCCGTGCGTGGCCTTCGTCGCGCGCGACAACCTGATCAATCGTCGCGCGATCGAAAAGGCCTATCTGAGCGCGATCGGCCAGGCGCGCAGCGAAGTGCTGCTGGCCAATCCGTATTTCATGCCGGGGCGCAAGCTGCGGCGCGCGCTGGTGTTCGCGGCGCGGCGGGGCGTGGTGGTGAAGCTGATCATCGGCCGCAAGGAGTTCAAGGCGCTCGACTACGCGGTGCCGTTTCTGTACCGCTCGTTGCTGAAGGCCGGCGTGCAGGTCGCCGAGTATGAAAAGACCCTGTTGCACGGCAAGGTCGCGGTGGTCGATTCGAACTGGGGGACGGTGGGTTCGTCGAACCTCGACGCGCTGAGCCTGATGCTCAACAACGAGGCCAACGTGGTGCTGGTGAACGATCCCGCGGTCGATGCGCTGCGCGAAGCGATTCTCGCCGCGTTCAAGGACTCGCGACGGATCGACGAAGCGCATTACGCGGCGCGGCCGGCCGCCGAGCGCGCGCTGAACTGGCTGGCCTACACGACGTATCGCGCGGTGATGAAGCTGCTGACGGTGGGTGGGTACGACTGAAGGCCCGCTCGCCATGCGGCCCGCGCTTCGCGCGGCATCTGCGCGGCTCTCCATCTGTCCCGCTTTCGGACCGTTCCTACAGACGCGCTCCGCCACCGCCAACATAATCTGCGCTCGATAAAAATCGGGCGGCCAGTCGTGTGAAATGCGTCGCCGCGATCGCATCGGTCCCGCTTCCCTTCCAGCCCAGCAGCCGGTTCGATACGCGCTCACGGCGAGCAAACCGGCCGCGTCACGGAGACGCCATTTGCTCATCACGTCAGCCACCCAATCCGACGATCCGTCGAACCTCCACGACCTCGCCCTCGCGGCCTATCAGGCGGGCCGCTTCGACGATGCCGACAGTCTCGCCGACCAAATCCTCCAGCACGACCTGGCGCACGTCGGCGCGCTTCATTTGAAGGGTCTGCGCGCGTACGCATCCGGCGATGCAACAAGTGCCCTGACGTGGCTCGACCGCGCGATCCGGATCAAGCCGGAGCCGATTCTCTACAACACGCTCTACGCGATCCATCTCAGCCTCGGCAACTACGTGGCAGCGATCGACAGTCTTCGCCAGGGCCTCGCGCTTGAACCCAACTTCGCGGTGCTGCACTACAACCTCGCGTTGACGCTGCAGCATCACGAGCGGCTCGACGAAGCGGCCATCAGCTACCGTCGCACGCTCGAACTCGAGCCGTCGAATTCGTCCGCGCAAAACAACCTCGGCCGCATCCACGCGGACCTCGGCGCGTTGGACCAAGCCGAGCGGCACTACCGTCGGGCGCTCGAACTGTCGCCGACCAACCTCGTCGCGCGAAACAATCTGGCGATGGCGCTGCTCGCCGCCGGTCGTTACGAAGAAGCATGGCCGTATTTCGAAGACCGCTGGATCAGCTTCAAGCATGTCGACGGACGACCGGCCCGCGTGCCGGTGCAGGTGCCGTTGCCGCGATGGCACGGCGAGCGTCGCGCGACCGACGGCGATGCATCGACCGCATCCGCATCCGCCAACAATCTGCTCGTCCTCGATGAACAAGGCTTCGGCGACAGTCTGCAGTTCGTCCGCTACCTGCCGCTCTTGCTGGCGCGTTTCGACCGGGTCGGCTACGTGTGTCCGCCGCCTTTGCGCCGTTTATACGAACAGTCGCTGGGAGGCGCGCGTGGGCCGAACCTTGCGCTGCTCGACGCGACGCCTGCCGATCTGAGCGACTGGGACTGCCATTGCCCGCTGATGTCCCTGCCGATGGCGTTCCGGACGCGCCTCGACACGATTCCGGACGAACTGCCGTATCTGCATGCCGATGCCCGGCAAACCGCTGCCTGGCGCGCGCGGCTCGATGCATTGCCCAATGCGCAGCGGCCGCGCATCGGCGTGGTCTGGGCCGGCGGCCATTCCGGCATCGCGGTCGACCGTCTGCGCAGCCTGAGCTTCACCCAGATCGCGCCGTTGCTGACGCTGCCGCACCTCCACTGGATCAGTCTGCAAAAGGCCGACGACCCCGCCAAACGCGCCGACGCCGGTGCCGATACAGACGCCGGCGGCGATATCAGTTCCACTAGCCACCCCAACCCCCGCCACCCGCTGAACGCGTTGACCGACTGGACGGACGAACTCGCGGATTTCGCCGACACCGCCGCACTGATCGCCAACCTCGACCTCGTCATATCGGTGGACACCTCGGTTGCTCATCTCGCCGCCGCGATGGGCAAGCCGGTCTGGCTGCTGAATCGTTTCGCGGGATGCTGGCGCTGGCTGCGCGAGCGCGACGACAGCCCCTGGTATCCCGGCCTGCGCCTCTTCACGCAGACGCGACGCGGCGACTGGGACGACGTACTGGCGCGCGTCGCCGGCGCCTTGCTGCAACGGTTTCCCTACGCTGCGGCGCCTCGCCGGCACCCGACCCAGGAACAACCCGAACCCCGCCAGCCACGCGTCCAACAACCCAACTGAGCCCCGCCTGCGCCCGCACCCCACCGAAACCTTCTCGATTCCGCCCGACTTGCTGCATCATGTCGCCCGATTGCGGCATTCGGAGAACGTGCGCACCTTGATTGGCAACCTCGGTCTCAAGGCAAAGGCCTCTAAAAAATCTGATTCCTCCGATTGACGGATGCCGCAGAATTGGAACCTGGTTAGAAACCGGTTTCTAATAAAGTCCTTGTTTAGCGGGCGGTCGCACTCAATAATAGTACGGCCGTTCGATTTTCTTTCGGTCACATTAGAACGGTAAAAAGCTATGCGAAAAGGCGAACAAACGCGAGCCGCGATTCTCGAAGCAGCACTTGATCTGGCAAGCCGCGACGGACTGGAAGGTCTGACGATCGGGCTGCTGGCCGAGCGCATGCAGATGAGCAAAAGCGGTGTGTTCGCGCATTTCGGGTCGCGCGAGGACTTGCAGGTCGAAGTCGTGCGCGAGTACCACCGTCGTTTCGAAGACGAGGTGTTCTTCCCGAGTCTGCGCGAGCCTCGTGGCTTGCCGCGCTTGCGCGCGATGATTTCCCGCTGGATCGAGAAACGCATTCAGGAAGTCACCACCGGCTGTATCTACATCAGCGGCGCCGTCGAATACGACGACCGCGCGGATAACCCGGTACGTGAGCAACTGGTGTCGAGCGTGACGATCTGGCGTGCGGCGCTCACGCGGGCCATTTCGCAGGCCATGGAAGAAGGGCATCTGCGTGCCGACACCGATCCGCAACTGATGCTGTTCGAACTCTATAGCTTCACGCTCGGTCTGCATCATGACGCGCGCTTCCTGCATCTGCCGGATGCAGTGCGTCTCACGTGGGCCGCGCTGGAAAAATTGATTGTTTCGTATCAAAGCGAAAGCCGTTAGCAGAGCCGCCGAACCTCAACGATTCAGCGGCGCAGAAGGTTCGGTACACGGACCCAGCTGACAGCCTGGCTTCTTGTCAAACTTGGAGAGAGTCATGGGACAGTACGCCGCGCCGCTGCGCGACATGCAATTCGTGTTGCACGAACTGCTTAACGTCGAAGCCGAAATCAAGCAGATGCCGAAGCACGCGGATCTCGACGCCGACACCATCAACGCGGTGCTCGAAGAGGCCGGCAAGTTCTGCTCCGAAGTGCTGTTCCCGCTCAATCACAGCGGCGACCAGGAAGGCTGCACGTACGTCGGCGACGGCGTCGTGACCACGCCGAAGGGCTTCAAGGAAGCCTACAGGCAATACGTCGAAGCCGGCTGGCCCGCACTGGGCTGCGATCCGGAATACGGCGGCCAGGGTCTGCCCGCGTTCGTCAACAACGCGCTGTACGAAATGCTGAACTCGGCGAATCAGGCGTGGACCATGTACCCGGGTCTGTCGCACGGCGCGTACGAATGTCTGCACGCGCACGGCACGCCGGCGTTGCAGCAGGCGTATCTGCCGAAGCTCGTCGCCGGCGTGTGGACCGGCACGATGTGTCTGACCGAACCGCATTGCGGCACCGACCTCGGCATTCTGCGCACCAAGGCCGAACCGAACAGCGACGGCTCGTACGCGATCAGCGGCACCAAGATTTTCATCTCCAGCGGCGAACACGATCTCGCGGAGAACATCGTTCACCTGGTGCTCGCGCGTCTGCCGGGCGCACCGAACGGCACCAAGGGCATTTCGCTGTTCATCGTGCCGAAGTTCATTCCGAACGAAGCCGGCGAGCCGGGCGCGCGCAACGGCGTGAAGTGCGGTTCCATCGAACACAAGATGGGCATTCACGGTAACGCGACCTGCGTGATCAATCTCGACAACGCGACCGGCTGGCTGGTCGGCGAGCCGAACAAGGGCTTGAACGCGATGTTCGTGATGATGAATGCCGCGCGTCTGGGCGTCGGTATGCAGAGCCTCGGTCTGACCGAAATCGGTTACCAGAACTCGCTGACGTACGCGAAAGAGCGACTGCAGATGCGTTCGCTGACCGGCCCGAAGGCGCCGGAAAAAGCGGCCGATCCGATCATCGTGCATCCGGACGTGCGCCGCATGCTGCTCACGCAGCGCGCCTACGCCGAAGCGGCCCGCGCATTCTCGTACTGGTCCGCGCTGCACATCGACAAGGAACTGTCGCACGGCGACGAATCGGTCCGTAAGGACGCCGCCGACCTCGTCGCGCTGCTCACGCCGATCCTGAAGGCATTCCTGTCGGACAACGCGTTCGAAAGCACCAACCACGCGATGCAGATCTACGGCGGCCACGGCTTCATCGCCGAGTGGGGCATGGAGCAATACGTGCGCGACGCGCGTATCAACATGATCTACGAAGGCACCAACGCGATTCAGGCGCTCGACCTGCTGGGCCGCAAGATCCTCGGCGACATGGGCGCGAAGATGAAGAAATTCGGCAAGCTGGTGTCGGACTTCGTCGAAGCCGAAGGCATCAAGCCGGAAATGCAGGAGTTCATCAACCCGCTCGCCGACATCGGTGAAAAGGTGCAGAAGCTGACGATGGAAATCGGCATGAAGGCGATGCAGAACCCGGACGAAGTCGGCGCCGCCGCCGTGCCGTATCTGCGGACCGTCGGTCACCTGGTGTTCTCGTACTTCTGGGCCCGCATGGCGCGTATCGCGCTGGACAAGGAAGCCTCGGGCGATCCGTTCTACAAGGCCAAGCTGGCCACCGCGCGCTTCTACTTCGCGAAGCTGCTGCCGGAAACCGCCATGACGATCCGTCAGGCGCGCGCCGGTTCGAAGTCGCTGATGGAAGTCGACGAAGCGCTGTTCTAAAGCCACATCACGGCAGGCGCCGCGCGTGACATCGCTCGCGGCGCCTGTATCAGCTACCCATTCAGCCACACATCGCGAAGTGTCTCCGCACCTTCGCGACATCGCATAACTCCCCGGAGGAACGACGTGAGCAATCTGATCATTCGCAAGGTAGCCGTGCTCGGCGCCGGCGTGATGGGCGCGCAGATCGCCGCGCACCTGATCAACGCCAAGGTGCCCGTGCTGCTGTTCGACCTGCCCGCAAAGGAAGGCCCGAAGAACGCGATCGCGCTGAAGGCGATCGAGAACCTGAAGAAGCTGTCGCCGGCGCCGTTCGGCGTGAAGGACGACGCGCAATACATCCAGCCCGCCAATTACGACGACGACATCGCGAAGCTCGCCGAGTGCGACCTCGTGATCGAAGCGATCGCCGAGCGGATGGACTGGAAGCACGACCTGTACAAGAAGGTCGCGCCGCATCTCGCACCGAACGCGATTTTCGCGACCAACACGTCGGGTCTGTCGATCACCGCGCTGTCGGAAGGTTTCCCGGATGAACTGAAGGCGCGCTTCTGCGGCGTGCACTTCTTCAACCCGCCGCGCTACATGCATCTGGTCGAGTTGATCCCGACCGCGACCACGCGTCCGGAGATTCTCGATCAACTCGAAACGTTCCTGACGAGCGTGGTCGGCAAGGGCGTCGTGCGCGCGAAGGACACGCCGAACTTCATCGCGAACCGCGTCGGTATTTTCTCGATCCTCGCGGTCGTGACCGAAGCCGCGAAATTCGGCCTGCGTTTCGACGAAGTGGACGACCTGACCGGCGCGCGCCTGGGCCGCGCGAAGTCGGCGACGTTCCGCACGGCGGACGTGGTCGGTCTGGACACGATGGCGCACGTCATCAAGACCATGCAGGACACGCTGAAGGACGACCCGTTCTTCCCGGTCTACGAAACGCCGGCCGTGCTTGCCGAACTGGTGAAGAAGGGCGCGCTCGGCCAGAAGACCGGCGGCGGCTTCTACAAGAAGGAAGGCAAGGCGATCAAGGTGCTCGACGCGAAGACCGGCGAGTACGTGGACGGCGGCGCGAAGGCGGACGAACTGGTGGGCCGGATTCTGAAGCGTCCGGCGGCGGAGCGTCTGAAGCTGCTGCGCGAATCCGAGCATCCGCAGGCGCAGTTCCTGTGGGCGATTTTCCGCGACGTGTATCACTACATCGGCGTGCATCTGGAGTCGATCGCCGATAACGCGCGCGACGTCGACCTCGCGATCCGCTGGGGCTTCGGCTGGAACGAAGGTCCGTTCGAAGGCTGGCAGACGGCCGGCTGGAAGCAGGTCGCCGAATGGGTTCAGGAAGATATCGCGGCGGGCAAGGCGCTGTCGAACGTGCCGCTGCCGTCGTGGGTGCTGGAAGGCCCGGTTGCTGAACAGAGCGGCGTGCATACCAACGAAGGTTCGTGGTCGCCGGCGTCGAAGACGTTCGTGCCGCGCTCGTCGCTCGGCGTGTATGACAAGCAGGTGTTCCGCGCGCCGCTGGTCGGCGAGACTTCGGCCGATCCGAAGACCTACGGCAAGACGCTGTTCGAAACGGATGCCGTGCGCGCATGGGTCGACGATCGCGCGGGCGAGAACGACGTGTTGATCGTGTCGTTCAAGAGCAAGATGAATACGATCGGACCGTCGGTGATCGATGGTTTGACGCAGGCGATCGAGCTGGCCGAGAAGGACTACAAGGGCCTCGTGGTATGGCAGCCGACGTCGCTGAAGCTCGGCACGCCGGGCGGCCCGTTCTCCGCCGGCGCCAACCTCGAAGAGGCGATGCCCGCGTTCATGATGGGCGGCGCGAAGGGGATCGAGCCGTTCGTGAAGAAGTTCCAGCAGGGCATGCTGCGCGTGAAGTACGCGAGCGTGCCGGTGATCGCGGCCGTGTCGGGCATCGCGCTCGGCGGGGGTTGCGAACTGGCGCTGCATAGCGCGAAGCGCGTGGCGCATGTCGAAAGCTATTTCGGTCTGGTCGAAGTCGGCGTGGGTCTGGTGCCGGCCGGCGGCGGTCTGAAGGAAGCGGCGCTGCGCGCGGCGGAAGCGGCGACGCAGGCCGGCGCGACCAGCGATCTGCTGAAGTTCGTGCAGAAGTCGTTCGAAAACGCGGCGATGGCGAAGGTGTCGAGCTCGGCGCTCGACGCCCGCGCGATGGGTTACCTGAAGCCGTCCGACACCATCGTCTTCAACGTGTTCGAACTGCTCGACGTCGCGAAGAAGGAAGCGCGCGCATTGTCCGCGGCGGGCTATCGTCCGCCGTTGCGCGCCGCGCAGGTGCCGGTGGCGGGGCGCTCGGCGATCTCGACCATCAAGGCGTCGCTGGTCAACATGCGCGACGGCCGCTTTATCAGCGAGCACGATTTCCTGATCGCGAGCCGCATCGCGGAAGCGGTGTGCGGCGGCGATGTCGAAGCGGGCAGCCTGGTCGACGAAGAGTGGCTGCTGCAACTCGAGCGTCGTGCGTTCGTCGAGCTGCTCGGCACGCAGAAGACGCAGGAACGGATCATGGGCATGCTGCAAACCGGCAAGCCGGTGCGCAACTAAAGCGACGGGCTTACGCATAAATATGCATGGGATCAGAGTAAGCGCTGAAGCGCTAACTCTGATCGACCGCGATAAGACTGCATGGGATCAGAGTAAGCGCTAAAGCGCTAACTCTGATCGACCGCGATAAGACTGCATGGGATCAGAGTAAGCGCTAAAGCGCTAACTCTGATCGACAAAGGAGCTTCAAATGGCAAAGCAATTGCAAGACGCATACATCGTCGCCGCGAGCCGCACGCCGATCGGCAAGGCGCCGCGCGGGATGTTCAAGAACACGCGCCCCGACGAACTGCTGGTGCACGCGATCAAGTCGGCCGTGGCGCAAGTGCCCGGCCTCGACACCAAACTGATCGAAGATGCGATCATCGGCTGCGCGATTCCGGAAGCGGAACAAGGCCTGAACGTCGCCCGCATGGGCGCGCTGCTGGCCGGCCTGCCGAACACCGTCGGCGGCGTCACGGTCAACCGCTTCTGCGCCTCCGGCCTGACCGCGCTCGCGATGGCGGCGGACCGCATCCGCGTCGGCGAATCGGAAGCGATGATCGCCGGCGGCTGCGAATCGATGAGCATGGTGCCGATGATGGGCAACAAGCCGTCGATGTCGCCGCACATCTTCGATCGTGGCGAAGACTTCGGCATCGCTTACGGCATGGGCCTGACGGCGGAGAAGGTGGCCGAGCGCTGGAAGATCAGCCGCGAAGCGCAGGACCAGTTCTCGGTCGAATCGCACCGCCGCGCGATCGCCGCGCAACAGGCCGGCGAGTTCAACGACGAAATCGCCGCCTACACGATCACCGAGCGCTTCCCCGATCTCGCCACCGGCGAAGTGAAGGTCAAGACGCGTGAAGTGTCGCTCGACGAAGGCCCGCGCGCGGAAACCTCGCTGGAAGGCCTCGCGAAGCTGCGTGCGGTGTTCGCGAACAAGGGTTCGGTGACCGCCGGCAACAGCTCGCAGACGTCGGACGGCGCGGGCGCGTTGATCGTCGTGTCGGAAAAGGTGCTGAAGGAGTTCAACCTGACGCCGCTCGCGCGTTTCGTCAGCTTCGCGGTGCGCGGCGTGCCGCCGGAAATCATGGGCATCGGTCCGAAGGAAGCGATTCCGGCCGCGCTGAAGGCCGCCGGCCTGAAGCTCGACGACATCGATTGGATCGAACTGAACGAAGCGTTCGCCGCGCAATCGCTGGCGGTGATTCAGGACCTCGGTCTGGACCCGGCGAAGATCAACCCGCTCGGCGGCGCGATCGCGCTCGGCCACCCGCTCGGCGCGACGGGCGCGATTCGTGCGTCGACGGTGGTGCATGGTCTGCGCCGCCGCAATTACAAGTACGGCATGGTGACGATGTGCGTCGGCACCGGCATGGGCGCGGCGGGCATCATCGAACGTCTGTGAGTGCGGCGCGTCCCGTGGCCCACCCCGTGTTAGGGCCGGCGACCCCGGTGTTCGCTCTGGTCCCCATGGGCACCCCTTAAGGACCGAGGAACGGTTCGCAGGCCAGGCGGCTTGCGGACCGTTTTTTACATTCTCAGCAGGATCACGAGGAGAAGCAGGAGATGACGACGGATATTCTGATCGAGCGCGCCGACGGCGTGCTGACGATTGCCTTCACCCGGCCCGAGCGCAAAAACGCGATCACGGCCGCGATGTATCAAACCATGGCCGATGCGCTGGTCGAGGCGCAGGGCGACGCGTCGGTGCGCGCGATCCTGATTCGCGGCAGCGCGGGCATTTTCAGCGCCGGCAACGATCTCGAAGACTTCATGAAGACGCCGCCGGTCGGCGAGGACGCGCCGGTGTTCCAGTTCCTGCGCGCGATCAGTTCGGCGGAAAAGCCGCTGGTGGCGTCGGTGGCGGGGCCGGCGGTGGGTATCGGCACGACGCTGCTGCTGCACTGCGATCTGGTCTACGCGGCCGATTCGGCCAGCTTCTCGCTACCGTTCACGCAACTCGGACTGTGCCCGGAAGCGGCGTCGAGCCTGCTGTTGCAGCGCATCGGCGGCTATCAGGCGGCGGCGGAAAAACTGCTGCTCGGCGAGGCGTTCGACGTCGTCGAAGCGCATCGCATGGGTTTCGTGAATCGCGTGCTGCCGGCCGCTGAGGTGGAGGCGTTCGCCGCCGCGCAAGCCGCCAAGCTAGCCGCGCTGCCGGCTTCGTCGTTGCGCGTGACGAAGAGCTTGATGAAGAAGGCGAGCCAGCAGGAATTGCAGACGCGGATGTCGGAAGAAGCGGTGCATTTCGCGAAGATGCTGCTGGCGCCGGAAGCGCGCGAGGCGTTCAAGGCGTTCTTCGAGAAGCGCAAGCCGGATTTCCGGGCGTTTTCGTAAGCGGGTTTATTTTTCGGCCGGAAAGCCGGAAAGCCGGAAAGCCCGAAACGAAGCGGCCGGTGGCGGAGCAACTCATGCTCCGCCACCGGCCGTTTTTTATTCAGCGATCGAAAAGCGCGCCGAGCGTTTCTGACGTGCGGCGGACGATTGGGCGGACGGACGCTCGACGCGCGCCGTGGCGCCGCGAATGAACAGGATCGCGCAGAGGGCAACCATGGCCCAGATGCTCAGAATGACGGTGAAAGCACTCATTTCGGTTTCCGGAATGGCAGTACGGCGTGTAGTTCTGTCGAGCGGGTCGGCTGTTCAGTGCGTCGTGGGTTGTTCGGTGCCGTCGGACAGAATCTGGTCGATCAGGCTGGTGGAAATGGCCAACTGCTTTTCGAGCGACGCCCGCGCCGCTTCCGCGGCCGCCTTATCGCCGCGCGCGACGGCTTGATGCGTCAGCGTGGCGAGTTGCAGGACTTTGCCGGACGCGCGATGCAGGCCGTCCATCATGTCGGGGTCGACGCCCGGCGGATGGGCAAGATCGAGCGTGTCGAGCGTGAACATGTCGGCGAGATCGATGCCGAACGGGCGGGTTTTATCGTGACGGGATGACATGGTCTGGCTCTGCTCTTGCGATTGGCACGATGTCAGTGTGCGCTCCCCGAAGCGCGATCGATTCGTCGAAAAGAGGCCAGTTTCGAAGCTAATCCGCCGGCGCGCGATCGTGCACGTCAATCGGTCAAATTTCCGTGCCGGATCAAGGCGATAGCGGCGAGGCGGGCGGCATGGCGACGCCGCTGCGGGCGACCGGCGGCAGGCGCCCGGCAGGTCAACCGGTCAATCCGTCCCCGCTTGCAGCGTGTCGTAGTCCACGTAACTCGTTTCACGGCAGAAGCTCACCAGCCGCACGCCCGCCTTGCGGGCAATCGCGATCGCCAGCGACGACGGCGCCGAAATCGTCGCGACCATCGGCACGTCGACGCGCGCGGCCTTGCGCACCAGCTCGTAGCTCGCGCGGCTCGACAGGAACACGAACCCATCGCGCGTATCGACGCGGTCCAGCACCAGTTGCCCGATCAGTTTGTCGAGCGCGTTGTGGCGGCCGACGTCCTCGAACGCGTAGCGGATCGCGCCGGTCGCGTCGCACCACGCGGCGGCGTGCAGGCCGCCGGTCAGCTTCGTGAGCGCCTGATGCTCGGGCAGCCCGCGGGCCGCGAGCGCAATGGCGTCCGGCGCGAGCCGCTGCAAGAAGCCGGTATCCGGCACGCGTGGCGGTTCCAGATCCAGCAGATCGATGCTTTCGATCCCGCACACGCCGCAACCGGTGCGTCCGGCGAGCGCGCGGCGTTTTTCCTTCAACGCGACGAAAGCCTGCTGCACCACCTGCAATTGCACTTCGGCATGCGGCAATTCGCCGTCGTCGTGCAACTCGACCTCGATGTCCTGAATGTCGCTGCCGCGTTCCACGATCCCTTCCGAAATCGCGAAGCCGACCGCGAATGCCTCCAGATCGCGCGGCGTGCACATCATCACCGCGTGCGAAATACCGTTGAAGACGAGCGCGACCGGCCATTCCTGGCCGACATGGTCGGTGACGGTCTCGACCGCCGCGCCGCGATGCCGGTGCACCCGGCGCTCCACCGCGCCAGGTTGGCCGGCGGCTGTGTCCAGTTCGTTCAAGCTTGTCTGCTCCTCAATGCTGCCGTGCGTATGGGCGGGGTATGGCGGGGTATCGGCGGGGGGCCGTGCAGCATCGCGCTGCGTTGCGCGATGTCATGCCGCGCCGCAGCGCGCCGTACGACCCGCCAGGGCCGTCGCCGCGCGAATAAGGTTCTAAAATACCTCAAGCCGGGCGTGCATGTTGCCCGCTATCCACGAGGACACTGTCATGGGACTCAGCGAAGCGCCGCTTCTGTTCAACTTCGAGGTCGAGTCTTCGGAGAATTTCACTTACATCCCGATGTCGGTCCGCTTCAATCTCGACCGTTTCGGGCTGCGTATCACGCTCGCGCAGTGGCAGTTGCTGCCGCTCGAGGACCGCAAGCTGCTGGCGCGTTTTCCGGTCGAGGACGACACCGAGATCGAGCCGAATTTCGACCACGCACTGTTCGAAATGCTGCGCACCCATGCGAACGTCGAGCCGGAATGGTTCACACCGGAAGACGTGCCGGCGTGGCGCCGCACCGATAGCGTGCCGGAAGGCGTGACCCGCCAGGCCGGTCTCGCGGGGCTGAGCGCGCCGAGCGTGGCGCGTTGGGCGGAACTCGATCCGTTCCAGCGCTACGTGCTCGCCAAGCTGTCGCGCAAGCCGGAGCCGAATCACGACTTCGTGCCGGCCATGAAGGAATTTGGCGGCGGCGCTTAATTACTGCTCGCCTGTCGCCCGCCCACCGCCGCCCGCGATTTTTTTCGCTTCCACCCTCAACCTGCTCCGAACGCTGCCGTTATCCAAGGGTTAGCGCGTAAAAAAACTCGTATCGATGCGGCCTCACGCAGCGAAAGCGAGCGCGCGTTCCCGCCCTCGGAACGATCTGACGTTCGGAACCCATGATTCCTTTTCTATCGAAGCGGCTGCTGATCAATCTGGCGGTCGTCGCGGCCGCGGTCGGCGCAAACGCGTTCGTCGCCTACACGCAGATTTGCGGGCAGCGCGACGCCGACGCGCGCATGCTGCGTTCGACCAGCGTGCGCGCGAACCTCGACGCCTATCAGACGGCGCTCGACGGCAGCCTCGCCACGCTTGGCCGCTTCGAAGCGACGGGGGAAGCCGCACCGGTCGGCGCGGCCTTCGCGATGCGCGCGACCCTCGCGGGGCTGGAGCGCGACCTGCGCAACGAGCTGGCCAGCGAACCCGCGCTGCTCGACGCCCTCGCGAAACTGAGCACCGACAGCCACGCGCTGCAACGCGACATCGACGATGCGCTGTTGAAGAGCGCCAATGCCGAGCCGGGCGCGTCGCGCGCGTGGGCGGCGTCGACGTACACGCATCTCGGCCTCGGACTCGACCGCGTCGAAACGGCGCTGGCCGAATTGCGCGGCGCCGAGAGCCGCGAGTTGCAGGCTTCGCTGTCGACCTCGACGAGCGAAACGCAGCGCGCGATGTTCCTGCTGATCGTCACGATGCTGGCGGGCAGCGCGCTCCTGATCTTCACCTTCGGCGCGCGCGAAAGCAGCGCCCGCGAAAAGCTGCGCACCGTGCGCGCGCTCGGCCGTAACGACGAGCGTTTTCGCGGCCTGTTCGACGATCATCCGGTGCCGATGTACATCTTCGATCGCGAAACGCTGCGCTTTCTCGCCGTCAACGCGGCGGCGATCAAACAATACGGTTACTCCGAGATCGAATTTCTCGGCATGACGATTCGCGCGATCCGGCCGAACGCGGAAATCGCGCGGCTCGAATCGCACCTGCAGCGCAGCGATACCGTGCCGCGCGGCCGGACGATGGCGGGCATCTGGCATCACCGTCGCAAGGACGGGTCGACGATCAGCGCCGACATTTCGTATCACGCGCTCAATTTCATGGGCCGCGCCGCGTTCTTCGTGCTGGCCGACGACGTCACCGAGCAGATCAACGCCGAGGCCGAAGCGCAGCGTTCGAACCAGATGCTCGAAGCGGTGATCGACAACATTCCGCAGCGGATTTTCTGGAAGGATCTGGAGTCGCGCTATCTCGGCTGCAACATGGCGTTCGCGCGCGACGCGGGGCTGGCTTACCCGGAACAGGTGGTCGGTAAAAGCGACGCGGACATGCCCTGGCGCGCGTTTTCCGAACTGCTCGGCGAGCACGACAAGGAAGTGGTCAGCACCGGCATGCCGAAGATGAGTTTCGAGGTCGATCTGGTGATCGACGGCGTGCATCGCACCACGGTCACGAGCAAGCTGCCGTTCACCGACGGCGAAGGCCGCGTGATCGGCGTACTCGGCTCGTACACGGACATCACCGAACGCAAGCGCGCGGATCTCGCGTTGCGCCTGCAAAGCCGCGCGCTCGACGCGAGCGTCAACGCGATTCTGATTACCGCGCCGTCGCCGAGCGGCAATCTGATCGAATACGTGAACCCGGCGTTCATGCGGATCACGGGCTACGATCCCGCCGAAGTGATCGGCCACGATTGCCGCGTGCTGCAACGCGACGATCGCGATCAGGAAGGCGTTGCGCTGATCCGCCAGGCGCTCGCCGCGAATCGCGAGGGGAGCGCGGTGGTACGCAACTATCGCAAGGACGGCGCGCTGTTCTGGAATCAGCTGTTCATCGCGCCGGTGCCGAACCAGGACGGCGTGATTACCCATCACATCGGCGTGATCAACGATGTCACCGATCTGATGCGGTATCAGGAACAGCTCGAATACCAGGCGAACTACGACAGCCTGACGCGCCTGCCGAACCGCAATCTGCTGCGCGACCGTCTGCAGCATGCGTTGATCGTCGCGCATCGGCATCACAAGGGTGTGGCGGTCGTGTTCATCGATCTGGACGGCTTCAAGAACGTCAACGACAGTCTCGGCCATAGCGTCGGCGACCGGCTGTTGAGCGTGGTCGCCGAGCGGCTCGCGCGTTGCACGCGTACCAGCGACACGGTCGCGCGTCACGGCGGCGACGAGTTCGTGATCGTGATGACCGATACCGTCGACGAGCAATCGCTGATCGCGTGGATGGAGCGCGTGCGCGCGTCGATTTCCGAGCCGGTGTGGCTCGACGGCACCGAGTTGTACGTGGGCTGCAGCATGGGCGCGAGTCTGTTCCCGCAGGACGGCGAAGACGCGGAAACGCTGATGAAGAAGGCCGACCTCGCGATGTATCGGGCGAAGGACATGGGTCGCAATACGTTCCAGTTCTATCAGCCGGAGATGAACGCAAGCGCGGGCGCGCGGCTGAATCTGGAGCGGCGTCTACGGCGCGCGCTGCGCGATAACGAGTTCCTGCTGCACTACCAGCCGCAGGTCGATATCGAAAGCGGGCAGATCGTCGGGACCGAGGCGCTGGTGCGCTGGCGCGATCCGGAAGTCGGACTGGTGCCGCCGTCGTCGTTCATTCCGGTCGCGGAAGAGAGCGGCCTGATCGGGCCGCTGTCCGAGTGGGTGCTGCGCGAAGCGTGCCGGCAGAACAAGGCCTGGCAGGACGAGGGATTGCCCCCCGCGCGCGTGTCGGTGAATCTGTCGGCGCGCGTGTTCCAGCAGCGCGATATCGCCAAGCTGGTGATGCAGGTGCTGGCCGAGACGGGGTTGGAGCCGCAGTACCTCGAACTCGAACTGACCGAGAGCACGATCATGCGCAACGCCGAAGAGGCGGTGTCGATGCTCAACGAACTGCACGCGCTCGGCATCGGCCTCGCGATCGACGACTTCGGCACCGGCTATTCGAGCCTCAGCTATCTGAAGCGCTTCCCGGTGGACCGGTTGAAGATCGACCGCTCGTTCGTATCGGACATCGGCGTGTCCGGTGACGACGAAACGATCACCTCGGCGATCATCGCGCTCGCGCATTCACTGAAGTTGCAGGTGATCGCGGAGGGCGTGGAGACGTCCGCGCAGCTCGATTTCCTGAAAGAGCGCGCGTGCGACGAAATGCAGGGTTTCTACTTCGCGAAGCCGTTGTCGACGGAAGCGATCTCCGAACTGCTGCAAGGCGGGATGAAGCGCGAAGCTGCGACGGTTTGAGCTACCTCACACCGGCGGCGTGTCCACGAAAAGCGGCGACGCTTCCGCCAGCGCTGAAAACGCTTTCAGGTGCGGATACGCGTCCTGATCGACGATCTCCGGCAACATCAACTGCGTGAAGCGCCACGCGACCGCCACGGTGATGTCGGCCGCGTCGAAGCGATCCGGATTGGCGGGCGCGGATGCGGCGGCGAGTGCGCGTTCGAGTTCGTCATACGCGGCGAACAACTGCGAGCGCACCCGCTCGATCCACGGTTCATGCTGTTTTTCCGCCGGCCGCAGATTGCGTTCGTAGACGATCTGCACGGTCTTTTCGCTGGCGGCCAGCGCGAGGCCGGTGAGATAGGCGGCGCGCAACGCGGCGTCCGGTTGCGTCGGAAACAGTTGCTGTTGCCGGTCCGCGCCGGCCAGCGTCGCTGCGTATTGAAGAATGGCGCTCGAATCCATCACGACCAGGCCGTTGTCGGCGATCAGCGTCGGTGCTTTCACGACCGGGTTGATCTTCCTGAACTGCTCGTAGGTGCTGAACACCGAAACCGACTCGTGTTCGAAGTCGAGCTTCAGCCATTTGAGGCAGATGGCGACCCGGCGCACATAGGGCGAGTCGAGCATACCGATCAGTTTCATCACATTCCCGTTAGAAGTTCTATCATCGCGCGCCGCGATCCGCTGTGCTGGGGCTGTGCAACGCCTTCGCGGTGCGGCGCTTCCACGCGATAGATTAAGCATCTCCGTGCGCAAGAAAAAGCGACATTAATCGACGGTTTACGTCAGAATTTCTTACATGAAACCTATTCCGCCTCTGACCGCGCTGCGCTGCTTCGAGGCTGTCGCCCGTCTGGGCGGCGTCACGCTGGCCGCGCGCGAACTGCATGTCACGCATTCGGCGGTGAGCCAGCAGATCAAGGTGCTGGAAGAGAGCATGGGCGTCGCGCTGTTCGTGCGCGAGGCGCGCGGCTTGCGGCTCACCGAGGAAGGCCGCCTTTACGCGCTCGACATCCGTACCGCACTGCGCGACATCACCGAGGCGACCCGCCGCGCGCAGGCGCGTCCGCAGGAAAGCGAACTGGTGGTCGCGACCCTGCCGTCGTTCGCGCAGCACTGGCTCGTGCCGCGTCTGCCCAGCTTCCGCGACGCGCATCCGTACTACCGGGTGCGTCTGCTGACCAGTCTGCGTGTCGAGGATCTGCGCGAGGGCGCGTGCGATGTCGCCATCCGCATGGGGCAGGGGCATTGGCCCGACGTTGCGCAGCAGAAACTGTTCGACGACGACATCGTCGCGGTCGCGGCGCCGCATTTCGCGTTGGCGCCGAACGGGCGCTTTCCCGTCAGCGCCGAAGACGTGCTCGCCTGTCCGCTGATTGCCAGCCCGGATACGCCGTGGGGCGACTGGTGCCGCGCGGCGCAGGTGGCGGAGCCGGCGGAGTCGGCCGTGGTGCTGTCGGCCAACGACTCGAACATCGTGATCGGCGCGGTGCGGATGGGGCAGGGCATCGCGCTCGAACGGCTCAGTCTGGTCGGGCCCGCGCTCGCGCGTGGCGAACTCATGCAGATCACCGATATCCGCGTGCCTTACCGATACCCGTACTGGCTCGTGTGGCAACAGCGCGAAATCCTCAGCCTGAGGCAGCAGCATTTCGCGCAGTGGATCGAAGGCGAGGTCGACGCGTATCTGCGCGAGAACGTTTCCGCTGTATCGCCGATTCGCGCGCTCTAGCCCCGTCGTGGTGCGTGGAAAGCGGTTTGCGGACGGCGTGCGGTCGGCTATATTCGGGATTCCCATCGCGTGCTGTGCTGGGAGAAGCAAGCACCAAACTTCGGTATCAAGCTTCGACACCGAATTTCGACGAAACCTCGATCGATTCACTGGCGTCGCGCCCGCTTGCTCGCTGTCCGTTTTCGCCTTCGCTGTTCGCTGCCTTTTCCCGGAGCCCGGGCGTTGCGCCGTCGCATGATTGCCAACTCGACTGGAGAGAACAATGACTGCTTCACCTGCAAGGAAACTGGCTGTACTGCTCGCATCGGTGGTGCTGAGCGTGGCGTGTGCCGCACCGGCGTTCGCGCAGAGCGGCGGAGGCGGCGGCGCGGCGGGCGACGATTCGGATGCGGCCAAGCCGACGGCCGCGTCGAAGGTGACGACCACCAAGGCACAGCGCAAGGCCGCGCGCAAACAGGCACGCGCGAAGAAGAACGCCGAGCTGAAGAAGCTGGAAGCGAACGGCTACAACCCGTCGCGTAACGATCCGAACTATCCGACCGATCTGCAGAACGCTCAGAAGAAAGCCGCGGCGGGGGCGGCGGCGAGTCAGTGAGCGAGGTGGGTTAGCGGGCAGCATCGCCACTTGATTACGTGAAGCGCGGAGGTCGAGCGGAACGTAGGGCGGTGAAATGCAAACGAGGCGCCCAGGCGCCTCGTTTTCTTTTGAGCCCGTGTTTTCAGGCTCGAATGCGTGTACCGGATGTCGCGATTCAGTGGCTCGGCGACTCCCGCTCAACTCACTCCAGTACCGGCAACGCGCGCGGACGACGATCGGTATCGGTCGCCACATACGTCAGCAACGCCTCCGTCACCTTCACGACTTCCTCGGTCAGGCTCATACGTTGCGCGTAAACCTCGACCGACACCGTGACCGACGTCTTGCCCGTCTTGACGATATCCGCGTAAAAACTCAGCAGATCGCCGACGAACACCGGCTGCTTGAACACGAACGAATTGACCGCAATGGTCGCGACCCGGCCGTTGGCGCGGCGGCTCGCCGGAATCGAACCGGCAATGTCCACCTGCGCCATGATCCAGCCGCCGAACACGTCGCCGTGGACGTTCGCATCCGACGGTTGCGGCACGACGCGCAGCGCGCAGGATTTTTGCGGGAGTTGAAGAAGATCGGACATGGGACACCCTTGGGGAAACGGATTGAGCTCGGTCGGCTCGACTGGCAGGCGCGGGAGTTCACGTGCCATGGTGCGGGCCGGACCCGCTCACGCGGGTTATACGGCAACACCGCGGCACGACAGCCAGGCTACGCGGTCCCTTCACGACCGGCGACCGGACTGCCCATGGAAAGCGGCGCCAGCCGGCTTCTGCGACAATAGAAAGATCAGGAATTGTACGGGAAAGCGCCCAGCCGGGCGCGCGCGACAAAAAGCGGTGAGCCGGTAAGCCGGTCCGCGATGCTCGCGCGCGCCGCTGCGAACTCCGGCTATTCCACCTTTTCCCCAGCCGATCTCCATGCGCCGCACGCCCTCGTCCGAACCGTCTCCCATTTCCACCCAGCCGCGCAACGACTGGCAGACCATTCTGTCGCTGCTGCCGTACCTCGCCACGTACAAATGGCGCGTCGTGTTCGCGCTGAGCTGTCTGGTCGGCGCGAAGGTCGCCAATCTCGGCGTGCCGATCGTGATGAAGCGGATCGTCGACAGTCTGTCGTCCGTCCAGCATCTCACCGCGCTCGGCCGGGCGCACGATTCGCCGGCCATCGTGCTGCTCGGCGGCGTCGGACTGCTGGTGGTCGCGTACGCGGTGGTGCGGCTATCCACGTCGCTGTTCACCGAGCTGCGCGAGATCCTGTTCGCGAAGGTGACCGAGAGCGCGGTGCGGCAACTGGCGCTGAAGGTGTTCCGTCATCTGCATGCGCTGTCGTTGCGGTTTCACCTCGAACGGCAGACCGGCGGCATGTCGCGCGACATCGAACGCGGCACGCGCGGCATCACGCAACTGATTTCCTATTCGCTCTACAGCATTCTGCCGACGCTGGTCGAAGTCGGCCTCGTGCTCGGCTTTTTCGTCGTCAAGTACGAGTGGTATTACGCGGTGGTCACGTTCATCGCGTTGGCGGTGTACATCGTGTTCACGGTGAAAGTCACCGAGTGGCGCACGCATTTCCGCCGCACCATGAACGATCTCGATTCGAAGGCGAACTCGCGCGCGATCGATTCGCTGCTCAACTACGAGACCGTCAAATACTTCGGCAACGAGGAATGGGAGGCGGGCCGTTACGACGAAAACCTGAAGCGCTATCGCACGGCCGCGATCAAGTCGCAGCGTTCGCTGTCGGCGCTGAACTTCGGTCAGCAGGCGATCATCGGCACGGGGCTCGTGTTCATTCTGTGGCGCGCCACGCAAGGCGTGATGGCCGGGCGGCTCACGCTCGGCGATCTGGTGCTGATCAACACATTCATGTTGCAGCTGTACATTCCGCTGAATTTCCTCGGCGTGGTGTATCGCGAGTTGAAGCAGAGTCTCACCGACATGGACCGCATGTTCACGCTGCTCGGCGCCGCCCAGGAAGTGCCCGACCGCGAAGGCGCACCGGCGTTGCAGGTGAAGGGCGCGAAGGTGCGCTTCGAGCAGGTGAATTTCGCGTACGAACCGGCGCGTCAGAT
Source organism: Paraburkholderia sp. D15 (assembly GCF_029910215.1). NCBI lineage: Bacteria > Pseudomonadati > Pseudomonadota > Betaproteobacteria > Burkholderiales > Burkholderiaceae > Paraburkholderia > Paraburkholderia sp. D15. Next base: position 582,912 of record NZ_CP110395.1, read on the forward strand.
TCTGCACGACGTGAGCTTCACGATTCCGGCAGGCACCACGACCGCGGTGGTCGGTCATAGCGGCTCGGGCAAATCGACGCTCGCGCGGCTACTGTTCCGCTTCTACGATCTGGACCGCGCGGCGGGCGGCGCGATCACCATCGATGGTCAGGATATTCGTGACGTCACGCAGGATTCGCTGCGAGCGTCGATCGGGATCGTGCCGCAGGATACGGTGCTGTTCAACGATTCGATCTACTACAACATCGCGTACGGCCGGCCTTCGGCGACGCGCGACGAAGTGATCGCGGCGGCGCGCGCCGCGCATATCCACGATTTCATCGAGGCGCTGCCCAAGGGTTACGACACGCCGGTCGGCGAGCGCGGGCTGAAGCTCTCGGGTGGCGAGAAGCAGCGCGTGGCGATTGCGCGGACCATTCTGAAGAACCCGCCGATTTTGCTGTTCGACGAAGCGACCTCGGCGCTCGATTCACGCTCCGAGCGCGCGATCCAGCACGAACTCGACCAGATCGCCCGCGAGCGCACCACGCTGATCATCGCGCACCGGCTGTCGACGGTGGTGCACGCGCAGCAGATCATCGTGATGGACAAGGGGCGTATCGTCGAGCGCGGCACGCACGCGGAACTGCTGCGCGCCGATGGACTGTTCGCTCAGATGTGGGCGTTGCAGCAGCAACGCGCGGCGCAGGCGCCGCAAGCGCCTGAAGCGGCGGATACAGCGAATACGGAGAGTACGGGGCGCTAGGTCAGGCCGCTAGTCAGGCCACTGGTCGGGCCACTAATTCAGGCGCCGCGCCTCAACCGCAGATCCAGTTCGCCAAGCTGCGCGGCGGTGCCGACGTTCTCCCACAAGCCCTCGTACAACTCCCCGCTCGCGAGCCCGCGCGAAATCGTCTCGCGGTAATACGGCGACAGCGCGCGCCGCGTGCCGCGCGGCAGATCGCGGAACATCCGCGTGTCGTACAGGCCGATGCTGCCGAACGTCACACGCGGCTGCGCGTCGAGAGACAGCACGCCATCCACGAGACCGAAGTCGCCGTTCGGATGAAACGGCGGATTCGGCACCATCACCAGATGCATGCCCGGCTCGGGCAGCGCGGCGAGCCGCTCGGCGGGCGCGTGCAGCGCCGTGTAGTCGAAGTCCGAGTACACGTCGCCGGCCACCGCGACGAACACTTCGCCCTGAGCTTCGTCTTCCAGCAGCGGCAGCGCCTGCGCGATGCCGCCCGCGGTTTCCAGCGCTTCATGCTCGGCGGAGTAGCGCAACGCGACCTGCCAGCGCGAACCGTCGCCGAGCGCGGCTTCGATCCGCTCGCCAAGCCACGCGTGATTGATCACGATGGTGCGAAAACCCGCCTGCGCGAGCCGCTCGATCTGCCACACGATCAACGGTTTGCCGCCGGCTTCGAGCAAGGGCTTCGGACACGTGTCGGTCAGCGGACGCATGCGCTCGCCGCGGCCCGCGGCGAAAATCATCGCTTTCTTCAAGGGCATCGTCATCGGTCAGAAGGTGTAGCCGACTTCGTTTGCGCGGCCTTCGAGGTCGTCGAGCAGCTTCGCGAACGGACGCAGCGGCGCATAGCGCTCGGCCACCTTGCGCGCGTAACCGATGAAGCGCGGCAGGTCGTTCATGTAGTGCGCCTTGCCGTCGCGGTAGTGGATCCGGCAGAACAGACCCAATACCTTGATGTGGCGTTGCAGGCCCATCCATTCGATCTGGCGGTAGAACTCGCCGAAGTCGGGATCGACCGGCAGACCGGCTTTCCTCGCGCGTTCCCAGTAGTAGACGAAGCAGTCCAGCTCGAACTCTTCGTCCCAGCCGAGGAACGCGTCGCGCAGCAGCGACGCGACGTCGTAGGTGATCGGGCCGTACACCGCGTCCTGAAAGTCGAGCACGCCGGGATTCGGCGCGGCGATCATCAGATTGCGCGGCATGAAATCGCGCAGCATGAACACCTGCGGTTGCGCGCGTGCGCTCGCGATCAGCAGCGCGAACGTGCGATCGAGCAGGCCGCGCGTGGTCTCGTCGACCTCGCGGCCCAGATGGCGGCCGATGAACCACTCCGGCATCAGCTCCATCTCGCGGCGCAGGAACGCTTCGTCGAACGGCGGCAGCATGTCTTCGCGCGAAGTCAGTTGCCAGCGGATCAACGCGTCGAGCGCATCGCGCATCAACGTGCGGGCCCGACGCGGGTCGTCGCCGCGTTGCGCTTCGGTCAGCGCGTCGAGATACGACGCGGTACCGAGATCGGTGACCAGCATGAAGCCGGCGTCGACATCCACTTCCAGCACGCGTGGCACATGCACGCCGGCGGCGTCGAGCAGTTGCGCGACCTGCGCGAATTCGCGGCATTTCTCAGGTGGCGGAGCATCGACGGCGATCAGGGTACCGGCCGCACTGTCTTCCGCCGCCTTACCGGCAAGCCGGAAATAGCGGCGGAAACTGGCGTCGGACGAAGCCGGTACGAGGGTGTCGAGCTCGAGCGCATAGCGGCCGGCGTGGCCGTGCAGCCAGGCTTTGAGCAGGTCGAGGCGAGTGTCTTGCGTGTCTTGGGAAGGGGGCAGCGTCATGAAAACCGGCGGCAAATTCAGAGGGGCAACGTCTTGCCATATAATACCCCACGACTTTTTTGACGCGACTCACGCCAGCTTGAGCGTAGTGCGCTTCACCGCCCGCCTCACCGTTCGAATCATTGACAATCTTGATGCGCAGCCCACTGTCACGGTCGGGGTGCGCAGGCGGTGGATCGTGACTGCAGGAGCTGACGGACGGGCCGATTCGCCAAACGATACATGCCGCCTAGACAGCTTTCCCAAACCCCTTCCTCTTGTGCTGTAGTGCCGCGCAAAAGGCGGCTCGTCGCGGCGTTGCTCGCCGTTCCGGGCCTGATGCCCGCGCTTGCGCACGCCCAGCTGGTGGGGGAAGCCGCGCAGCCGCAACCAATCGATTCGACGTGGGGCATGCAGCTCGCGCCGCAGCTCGAGGAGCATCCGCTGCAACAGGGGCAGAAGCCGGCCACCTTCGTACTCGGCGACACGACCAGCGGCACGACCGACCAGGACCTGGCGGCCAAGGGTTCGGCCGAGGTGCGGCGCAATACGATGGTCATCAAGGCCGACGCGCTGCACTACGATCAGGACACGGACATGGCCGACGCATACGGCCAGGTCCACATCAACAACAACGGCAATACGTTCATCGGTCCCGAAGCGCACATGCGGCTCGATTCGAGCGAAGGTTTCATGACCGCGCCGAAGTACCACTTCAGTGTGACGGGCGGTTCGGGCAGCGCGCAGCGCGTCGATCTGCTCGACAACGAACGCTCGGTGTTCACCAAGGGCACCTACACGGCCTGCCAGTGCGCGGACAATCCGGCGTGGTACATCAAGGGCAGCGAGTTCGATTTCGACACCGGCGCGGACGAAGGCGTCGCCTATAACGGCGTGCTGTTCTTCCAGGGCGTGCCGGTGTTCGCCTCGCCGTGGCTGTCGTTTCCGCTGTCGGGCGAGCGGCGCAGCGGCATTCTGCCGCCCACGTTCTCGCTGAGTTCGTCGAACGGCTTCGAACTGTCGGTGCCGTACTACTTCAACATCGCACCGAATCGCGACCTGACGATCACGCCGCGGCTGATCTCGAAGCGTGGCGTGCAGTTGCAGTCGTCGTTCCGTTATCTGTCGCCCACGTATTCCGGCTCGATCACCGGTGAGTTCCTGCCCGACGACCGGCTGACGAAGACCAACCGCTACGCGCTGTACATCCAGCACAACCAGAACTTCGGCGACGGGTTCGGCGGCTACATCTACTACAACAAGGTCTCGGACAACACGTATCCGGAAGACCTGTCGTCGTCGGTCAGCCAGTTCATGAACGGCACCCAGCTCCTGTATCAGCAGGAAGCCGGGTTGACCTACAACAACGGCCCGTGGTCGGTGCTCGCGCGCGAGCAGCACTGGCAGACGCTGACGCCGTCGGTCGCGCCGTACGGCCGCGAACCGCAATTGAACGTGAAGTACGCGAAGTACAACGTCGGCGGTTTCGATTACGGCGCCGAGGCCGATTACTCGAATTTCCGCATCACGACGGCGGACACGACTCAAGGCCAGCGGGTCATGTTCAACCCGTACGTGTCGTATTCGGTGATCGGGCCGGGCTACTTCGTCACGCCGAAGGTGCAATGGCACTTCGCGCAGTACAACCTGAACAACATCAGTACCGACGTGCCGGTGGGCACGCCGAAGTACTTCACCGAATCGATCCCGACCTTCACGTTCGACACCGGACTGATCTTCGACCGTTCGGTGCGGATCTTCGGCGAGGATTACATCCAGACGCTGGAACCGCGTCTGTACTATGTGTACACGCCGTACCGCAATCAGGAATTCGCGCCGCTGTTCGATACCGCCGAGTCCGACTTCGGGCTCGCGGAAATCTTCTCGCCGAACACCTTCGTCGGTAACGACCGGATCGCCGACGCGAACCGCCTGACCGCCGCCATCACCACGCGCTTCATCAACCCGGCCACGGGCGACGAACGCGCGCGCTTCGTGATCGCGCAGCAGTACTACTTCCAGGACCAGCGCGTCACGCTGACGCCGACGCAAACCAGCACGCAGGCCACGCATTCGGACCTGATCGTGGGCGCCTCGCTCAAGCTCGGCGCCGGTTTCGCTTCGGAAACGGCGTTCCAATATAATGCCGACAACAACCAGTTGGTGAAGACGAGCGTCGGCTTCGGCTTCAGTCCGGCCACCGGCAAGGTGATCAACGTCGCGTACCGCTACACGCGCGCGAACACCACGCTGGACAACACGCCGATCAACCAGGTGCTGGTATCGGGGCAATGGCCGTTGAGCCATCGGGTGTACAGCGTCGCGCGCTTCAACTACGACCTGGGCGCCAAGCGCATCGTCGACGGCCTGGTAGGCCTGCAGTACGACGCCGACTGCTGGACGCTCGGCGCCGGGATCCAGCGCTACGCGAACGGTTTGAACACCACGGGTCAGAATCAGACCAGCACGCGGTTTCTCGCGCAGTTGACGTTCAAGGGTCTGGCGAGCGTCGACAATGGTCTGATGGCCGCGTTCCGCAACGGCGTGCAGGGCTATTCGCCGCCGCCGCCGCCGTTGCCGCCGCAGGCGCGTTTCACCAATTACGAATGACGCAGGTTCGGACGCGATCGTTGATAGCGTGCGTAGAGTACGAAAAGACGGGCCAACGCGTGCCCGACATCATTGGAGTATCTGTGGCAATCATGAAAAAGCTTCGCTTGGCAACGCTCACGGCTGGTCTTGCCGCCGTGGCGTCTTTCCTGTCGGTTGCGCCGGTTCAGGCGCAGGCGCTGGCCGGCGTCGGTAACGGCCAGACGGTCGATACCATTGCCGCGGTGGTCAACAACGGTGTCATCACGCAGCGCGAGCTCGACGATCGCATGGGACTGATCACGCGCCGGCTGAATCAGCAGAACGCGCCGGTCCCGCCGATGGACCAGTTGCGTCAGCAGGTGCTGAACCAGATGGTGCTCGAACGCATCCAGTTGCAGAAGGCGAAGGAAGACAACATCAATGTCGACGACGCCGCCGTGCAGAAAACGCTCGAACGGCTCGCGCAGTCGAACAACCTGCCGCTCGAGGTCTACCGCTCGCGGATCGAGGCGCAAGGCGTGCCTTGGGACACCTTCAAGAAAGACGCGCGCACCGAGCTCACGCTGTCGCGTCTGCGCGAGAAGGAAGTGGACAGCAAGATCGTGGTGTCGGACGCCGAGGTGGCGAACTACATCGCCAGTCAGCGCGGCCCGAACGCCGGCCTGACGAGCGATCTGCACATGCAGCACATTTTCCTGAAGGCGCCGCTGAACGCGTCGGAAACGGATATCGAAGCGGCGCAGAAGAAGGCTCAGGCCCTGCTTGCCGAAGCCAAGGGCGGCGCGAACTTCGAGAAGCTCGCGAAGGCCAATTCGCAGGCGCCGGATGCGTCCAAGGGTGGCGATACCGGCTACGTGCAGCCGTCGAAGCTGCCGCCTGAGTTCGTCAAGGCCGCGTCCTCGCTGCGTCCGGGCGAAATCAATCCGGACGTGATCCGCACCAACGACGGCTTCGAAGTCGTGCGTCTGGTCGATCGCCGCACGGGTCAAGGCAGCGCCTCGGACGCGCCGAAGCTCGTGCAGACGCACGTGCGCCACATCCTGCTGCGCGTCGGCGACGGCATGTCGGAGCCGCAGGCGCGTCAGAAGCTGCTGGAGATCAAGAACGAAATCGCCGCGGGCGGCGACTTCGCGAAGTTCGCACACACGTATTCGCAGGACGGCTCGTCGTCGCAAGGCGGCGATCTCGGCTGGATCAGCCCGGGCGAAACGGTGCCGGAATTCGAGCGCGCGATGAACAGCCTGCAGGACGGCCAGATCAGCGATCCGGTGCGCAGCGAGTACGGCTACCACCTGATCCAGGTGCTGGGCCGCCGCGACGCCGAAGGCTCGGTCGCACAGCAGATGGACCTCGCGCGCCAGGCGATCGGTCAGCGCAAGGCGGAACAGGCTTACGCCGACTGGCTGCGTGAGTTGCGCGACACCGCGTACGTGGAAGTGAAACCCACGCTGTCGAGCGCGCAGTAATCGTCATGACGAACGCCGCCCCGTCCAGCGCCGTGCACATCGCGATCACGACCGGCGAACCCGCCGGCGTCGGTCCCGAGTTGACCGTGCAGGCGCTCGCCGGCGCGGCGGCGCACTGGCCGCACGCGCAATTCACCGTGCTGGGCGACGCGGCGCTGCTCGCCGCGCGCGCGCGGGCGGTCGGCGTCGACTGGACCGCGTTGCAGGCGGACGGCAAACGCATCCGCGTGCAGCACCGGCCGCTCGGCGCGCCCGTGCAGGCAGGCAAGCTGGACGCCGCCAACGGCCGCTACGTGCTCGATCTGCTCGATAGCGCGATCGACGGCGCGGTGGCCGGCAGCTTCGACGCGATCGTCACTGCGCCGCTGCAAAAAAGCACCATCAACGATGCCGGTGTGCCGTTCACCGGCCACACCGAATACCTCGCCGAGCGCACGCACACGCCGCGCGTGGTGATGATGCTGGCGGGCACCGGCAAGCGGCCGCTGCGCGTCGCGCTCGCCACCACGCATCTGCCGCTCAAGGACGTGTCGGCGGCGTTGTCCGTCGAAGGCATCGTCGAGACGCTGCGTATCATCGATCACGATCTGCGACACCACTTCGGTTTGCCGGCGCCGCGCATCCTCGTGACGGGCCTCAATCCGCATGCGGGCGAAAACGGCTACCTGGGCCGCGAGGAAATCGAGGTCATCACGCCGGCGCTGAAACTCGCGAACGGGCAGGGCATCGACGCGCCGGGTCCGTATCCGGCCGACACGCTGTTCCAGCCGCGTTATCTGGATCAGGCCGACTGCGTGCTGGCCATGTTTCACGATCAGGGCCTGCCGGTGCTGAAGTACGCGACGTTCGGCGAAGGCATCAACGTCACGCTGGGCTTGCCGATCATCCGCACGTCGGTCGATCACGGCACCGCGCTGGATCTCGCGGGCACGGGCCGCGCCGACGCGGGCAGTCTGATCGCCGCGATCGAAACCGCGGTGTCGATGGCGCGGCATCGCCGCGCGGGTTGACCGATCTGGCGCCGGCGTAGTTTGCGCGGTTGAGCGCGTGCGCCGCCCGTTCTGACCGAGTGCGGCGGATATGACGCACGCGCCGCATATTCCCTTTCTTTAAGCAGTTCTCTTTCTTTAGCGTTTCTTCGATGTCCACCAGCAGACAGCAACAGGGCCGGCACCAAGGTCATATCGCGCGCAAGCGTTTCGGTCAGAACTTTCTGGTCGACCTGGGCGTGATCGATTCGATCGTCGACGTGATCCGGCCGCAGCGCGGCGAGCGCATGGTCGAGATCGGCCCCGGTCTCGGCGCGCTCACCGAGCCGCTGATCGAGCGTCTGGCGACGCCCGAGGCGCCGCTGCACGCGGTCGAGCTGGACCGCGACCTGATCGGCCGTCTGAAGACGAAATTCGGCGCGCTGCTCGAGCTGCACGCGGGCGACGCGCTCGCGTTCGATTTCGGTTCGCTCGCCGCGCCGGGCGACAAGCGCTCGCTGCGCATTGTCGGTAACCTGCCGTACAACATTTCGAGCCCGCTGCTGTTCCACCTCGCGACGTTCGCGCATTGCGTGATCGACCAGCATTTCATGCTGCAGAACGAAGTGGTGGAGCGGATGGTGGCGGAGCCGGGCAGCAAGGCCTTCAGCCGTCTCTCGGTGATGCTGCAATACCGCTATGTGATCGACAAGCAGCTCGACGTGCCGCCCGAGTCGTTCAACCCACCGCCGAAAGTCGATTCCGCGATCGTGCGAATGATTCCGTACGAGCCGCACGAACTGCCCGACGTGGACGAACGCGTGCTCGGCGACGTGGTGACGGCGGCGTTCTCGCAACGCCGCAAGATGTTGCGCAATACGCTGGCCGCGTTCCGCGACAAGGTGGATTTCGACGCGATCGGCTTCGACCTGCAGCGCCGCGCGGAGGACGTGCCGGTTGCCGAATACGTGCGCGTCGCGCAGATCGTCGCGGGGAACGGCTAACGGCTAACGGCTAACGGGCGGATAACGGTTAAGGGCAACGCATCCTAGCTGTTCACGGTCGCGCGCCGCGCCGGCGCGTTGACCAGCGCGATGCCCGCCAGCACCAGCAACGCGGCCATCAGAAAGCGCAAGCTGAACGACTCGCCGAGCAACAGCACACCGAAACTCACGCCGAACAGCGGCGTGAGAAACGAAAACACCGACAGGCGCGACGCGATATAGCGCGTCAACAGCCAGAACCACACCAGATAGCTGACGAACGCGACGATCACCGCCTGATACGCGAGGCTCAGCAACGCGAGCGGCGTCACCGTGTCGACGTGCGCCTGACCGAGTCCGGCCGCGAGCGCGAGCAGCACCACTGCCGACACCGCCAGTTGATAGAACAGCGTCTTGCTCGCGCTCGATTGCGCGAGTCGCGTGGCGCGCACCACCACCGTGGTCGCGGCCCAGGCGATGCCGGCCAGCACGCCGAGCGCGTCGCCGGCCGTGCCTTGCAACGTGGCGCCGTGCGCGCCGTGGCCATGCAGGAAGCCGTCCGCGAAGGCCAGCGCGATACCGGCAAACGCGACGACAATGCCGAGCCACTGGATGCGCCGCATCCGCTCACCGGCGACGAACCAGTGCAGACCGAGCGCGGTAAAACACGGCGCGGTGTAGAGAAACACGGCCATGCGCGACGCGCTGGTCAGCGTCAAGCCGAGAAAAATGCACACGAACTCCGCGGCGAACAGCACGCCCGCGAGCAGGCCGGCGCCGAGCGTGCCGTCGTCGCGAAACAGCGGCGTGCCGCGCGAGCGCGCCCAGCCCCACACCAGCAACGCGGCGACCGCCGAGCGCAAGCCCGCCTGAAAGACCGGCGGCAATGCCGCGTTGGTGCTTTTGATGGCGACCTGCTGGAAGCCCCAGATTGCGCACAGGCCGACCATCAGCAGGATCGCGTAGCTATCGGGGGCGCGGCGTGCGGGCAGGGCGGATGTGCTCATGAGGGGCGATCGGTTCGCGAAACGTTGAGAAATCTGAAACGCGGGCCGCTACCGGCATCCGGAAGATGCCGTTCCGGCCCGGGCCATACGATATCAAACCCGCCCCATCCCGCCCGCCGATGACCCCACCGCCTACGCGTGCTTCTTACAGGCTGCAAGCGTTTTGCGCGGATAACAACACTCGGCCGCGCGGGGTGGCGCGGCATTTTTTTGCCGTCATCGTTTCGCGCTAAGGTTCCACCACAAGCGTTTCGTCAGGAACGTCGCAAGGGTGCGAGGAGACGGCATGAACAGCGTACGCAGGTGGACGGCAGCGATGATGCCCGCGGCGCTTGCGTCGTTCGGCTGTCAGCTCGCGCAGGCACAATCGAGCGTGACCTTGTACGGCGTAGTCGACGAAAGCGTGCGCTATCTGACGCATGCGAATCTGGCCGGCGCTTCGTCGCTCGGACTCGGCAACGGCGGCATGACCGAGAGCCGCTGGGGGTTGAAGGGCGTCGAGGATATCGGTGGCGGCTGGTCGGTGTTCTTCAAGCTCGAAAACCGCTTCTATCTGAACAGCGGCCAGAGCGATCCCACCCTGCCGTTTTTCAACGAAGCGCAGATCGGCGTGCGGTCGACCTCGTATGGGCAGGTGATCGTCGGCAGGCAGTACAACGTGATGATCGAAGGCATCACCGTCGGCGGTTATGGCAGCAACGCGTGGATTCCGTACGACTTCAGCTTCCAGCCGGAAGTGACGATGACCGGCGGTATCTGGACCAGCAACCAGGTGCAGTATCAGGCGCGTTACGGCGGTTTCACCTTTGCGGCAGGTTATGCGCTCGGCGGCAATGCGGGCAATGCGTCGGGCAATGCGGCCGCCGCGGCTTCCACCGCGTATGGCAGCCAGATCGGCGCCGCGTTCGCGTATGGACCGGCGGGCGGTCCGTTCAGTCTTGGCGGCGCGTACGAGGCATCGAAGGATTCCGTCAACGGCGCGGCCGCGAAAGCATGGACGTTCGGCGGTTCGTACACGTGGAACCTGACGCGCTTCTCCGCGGGCTATATCGTCAATCAGAACGACGCGGGTTTTGCCAATTTCGCCAATGGGCCGTTCACCGCGCCCGCGCTGAATGCGCTGAAGTACACGGACTTCGCGCGGCGTCGCATGATCATGGGCGGCGTGACGCAGCAGGTCGGCAACGTCTGGCACTTCGCCGCGAACGTCTGGCGCACGTTGCAGGACGGCAAGACGCCGGCGCGCAACGGCTCGGCCTGGCAGTATCAACTGGTCGCCGATTACAACCTGTCGAAGCGCACGGATGTCTACGTGGAAGGCGATTACGCGATCTATCGCGGCGATCTGATCGGTGCGCAACTCCAGGGTGTGAATAGCGTCGGACTCGCGCAGAAGGGGACGCAACTCGGTTTGATGGCGGGCGTGCGGCATCAGTTTTGAAGCGGCGGGCCGATCACATTCGATCCCCTCACCACTTCCACCGTGCGCCCAGATCGCCCTCGACGCTTCTGCGCCGCTCGCCGTTCACGTTCGTCGTGTAACTCGCGTTGGCGAACACGCTGCCGTGCGTGCCCAGACGCGCGGCGACACCCGCGCCGATTTGCGCGGCCGTCGCGGCGACTTCGGATGGAATCACGGTCGTGCCCGCATACGTGACGCTGTCGGTGCCGCTGAAATAGCGCCACAGGTTCGCGCGCACATACGGTTGCCATTGCGCGTGGGCGCTCTCGAACGTGCCTTGCAGCCGCACGCCGAGGCGGCCTGTCAAGCCATCGGCCGCATGAAACGCGACGCTCGACACGCCGTCGTCGAAGGTGTCGATGGAAGTGTGCTGCCAGATCAACTGCATCTGCGGTTCGACGCGGAACCTGCCGCCGAGCGGAATCGGCAGGCCGGCTTCCAGCGAAGAACTCACGGCGTGCCCATGTGTGCTCGCGCCGATGCCTTCGTTCGACATCGGGTCAAGGGTCAGCGCGCTGCCGAGTATCACCGCGTCGGTGTACCAGCCGCCCGGACCGATGTGCGTCCAGTACGCGCCGGCGCTGTAGGCATCGATCGACACATGGCCGGCCGGCAGATCGGGAAAGCCGAGCGCAAAGCCGCTCACGTCGCCCTGCGCGCGAGCGAAGCCGAGGAAGAAGCCGTAGTGGTTGCGATGGCCGCTCGCGCTGCGATCCGCGTAGAGGTCGTGGCCGACCTGCACGCCGCCGAAGTCGCCGCTGAAGTCCGGGTTCGCGCCGCCGCTACTGCGCTGCGACGCATGCCCGCCCCACACGCGTGACCATGCAGCGGGCAGCGGGCCCGTTTCGTCGAGCAGCGATTGTTCGCCCTGCCGGTCGTGGAAGGTGCCGATCTGCGCGATGCCGAGTTCGCGCGTGAGCGCGGGGACGGCGGCATAGACGGGGACTTCCATCCGGTAGAGCGGGATGGGCGCGGCGCCCGACGGTGGCGGGGAAGGAAGGGCGGGTGTGCCGGGCGTGGCGGTGGGGCCGGCGGCGGAGCTGGGGGGCGGTGTGGGCGTCGGGGTTGGAGTTGGTGTTGGCGTCGGCGTCGGTGTGGGCGATGGAGCAGGCGTCGGTGTCGGTGTGGCCGCCAGACTCGATCGCAGATACCAGTTGTCCGCTGTACCCGGACTCACCCCACCCTTGAACAGATAGTAGGTGTACGCGCCCGCCACCAATGGGACCGGCAGCGTAAACGCACCAGTGGTGGTCGTCGCGCCGCTGGTGGCCTGTACGACGAGAATCCCGTCCGTCAGCGTGGCGGCGCCCGTGCCCCCGACATTGGTCACGCCCAGCGTCGTACTGCCCGAGCCGACGCCCTGCGCGATCACCAGCTTGCCGCTCGGCGAGCCATCGCCGGCGAGCACGCTCTGCAGCAGCAAACGCCCGTTGAGGCCCGTGTAATTGCCGTCGATCACCAACGCCGCCTGCGTACTCACGCCACCGTTGGTCAGATCGAGCGTCCCCCCGTTCTTCACGTTGACGAGCTGTCCCGCCACTGCCGGCGCGATCGTCAAGGCGCTGCTCAGGCCGCCCGCGAACAGCGTGCTGGTCGCATCGACATTGAGCGTGCCGGTCAGCGTGCCGCTGTCGCCGAGCGTGAGCCCCTGGGCGTCGAGCGTCAGACGGCTGCCGTTCGTCACGTTGACGGTTTCCCAATCGATGAAGCGGCTCACGTTGCTTGCCGACGTGTGATCGAAGGTCAGCAGGTCGGTGCCCGTGCCGCCGTCGAAGCTCGGCACGCCGCTCAGATTCGCGTCGGTGAGGTTGGTGAGCGTGGCGCTGTCGTTACCCGCACCGAGCCGCACGAAGCCCGTGACGGTGCCGCCGCTCCAGTTGAACGTGTCGTTGCCGGTGTCGGTCCAGATCGCGCGGCCGTTGCCGCCCGCAATCGTGCCGGTGTTGTTGATGACGATATCGAATGCGCCGATCGAGCTGATCGCCTGACTCGTCGCCGCCGTGATGCTGCCGCTGTTGTTGATCGTCGCGCCCGCGTTGGCGAAGGCGATCGCATTGACCTGGCCCGCGATCGTGCCGGCATTGTTGAACGTGCCACCGCCGTTGACCACCACCGCATTGGCCTGCTGACTGACGATGCTCGCGCCCGCGAGGTTGTTCAGCGTGACGTTGCCGCTCAGATAGACGCCGAGTCCGCCCACCCCGCGCGCGGTGATCGAGCCGCTGTTCGTGACGACGCCGGGCGTCGTATCGAGCGACACGATGCCGTGCGCGTCCGCGCCTGAAACATCGATCGTGCCGTGATTGGTCAGCACGTTATCGCCGGGACCGCCCGCCGCGTTGCCGTTCGCCAGCATGCCGTAGGCGCCGGCGCCGCTGGTGGCGATCGCGCCGTTGTTGACGAGCGTGTCGCCGTTCGTCAACGCCGCCATGCCGGGCGCGCTGTCGCCGCTCGTCGATAGCGTGCCGTTGTTGGTCAGCGTGCCGCCGCCGGTGCTCGACGCGTCGCGCAGGGCGGCCGCGTCATTGCCGGTGGTGTGGATCGTGCCGTTCGTGTCGTTGAGCATCGTGACGGCGGCCGCGCTGTTGAACATCGCGTCCGAGTCCACGCCGCTCGTCGTGATGTTGCCGCGATTGATCAGCAGGTTCTGACCGGCGCCGCCGCTTGCGCCCAGCGCGGCGACGCCGTAGAACGCGTCGCCGCTGCCGTTCAGGGTGCCGAGATTCGTGACCGTGCTGCCGTCGCGCACGAGAATGACGGTGCTGCCATTCACGGCGAGTTCCGCGCCGCTTTGCACGTTCACTGTAACGCCAGTGCTGCCGTTCGCCGCGGCGATGCCGGTGGTGAACGGATTCGGTGCGCCGTTCGTGCAGGAGACGGTTTGGCCGGTGATGGGTGCAGGATTGTTGCAGACCGCGAATGCAGGTTCGCAGGGCAACAGGATCGCAAATCCGATGGTGGACGACAGCGCCTCGAGCAAGCGGATAGGCGCATGTCCGGTGCATGCGTGACGCATAGGGTGGCCCTCCGGACGAACAGGTCGGGCCTTGTCTGCGGGGTCTGCCTGCTCTGGAACCGTCCCCTCGTCGGGTATGGCTGGACGGTTCAGGAAGAATGGTTCGTCAGACGAAATTAGTCAAATTACATTGCGCTCACCCCGCCGCGCGGATGCGCCGCCGCGTCCGCGCGCCGCTGCAGCGGCGCGTGATTCCGGGTACATTGACGGTCTCGTTTTTTTCACGCAACAGGGAGTGCACCATGCGCCTGCTACACACCATGCTTCGGGTCGGCGACCTGGATCGTTCGATCGCCTTCTACACCGAACTCCTCGGCATGAAACTGCTGCGCCGCGACGACTATCCGGACGGTAAATTCACGCTCGCCTTCGTGGGCTACACGGACGAGCGCGACGGCACCGTGCTCGAACTCACGCACAACTGGGACACGCCGTCCTACGACCTCGGCAGCGGTTTCGGCCATCTCGCCGTGGAAGTCGACGATGCGTACGCCGCGTGCGACAAGATCAAGGCACAAGGCGGCACGGTCGTGCGCGAAGCCGGCCCGATGAAGCATGGCACCACGGTGATCGCTTTCGTCACGGACCCGGACGGCTACAAGATCGAATTCATCCAGAAGAAAAAATGAAGTCGCGGCAACGCGAGATCGAGCGATGAATAACAACAGCAATCCCTACTTCCAGGAACTCGACGACATTCACGTCGAAATCGCCGCGCTGTTCGACGGCTCGGCGGACGAAGGCGCGTTGCAACGCATCATGGCGCGTTTCACGCCGCAGTTCACGCTGGTGATGACCTCGGGCAACGCGCTCGATTACGCTGGCACGCAGGCCATCTTCTCGACGCTGCGCGGCGCGCGGCCGGGCTCGCAGATCACGATCCGCGACATGGAGATGGTCGCCGAATACGCGACGGGCGCGGTGGTCAAATATCGCGAGTATCAACGCGACGGTGCGGGCAACGCGAACGTGCGGCGTTCGACGGCGGTGATGGAGATCGACGCGCAGGGCAAGGTGATGTGGCGTCATCTGCAGGAGACGTTCTGCCAGGAATGAGCGGCAGTGCGTGACTGGGCGACTGAGTTGCTGCGTTGTTGCAGCTCGAAGAAAAAAACCGGCGCTTCATCGTGAAGCGCCGGTTTCGTTTGGGGCGGTGAAAAAGCGCAAGGCTCGCGATAAGGGCGGTCGACAATTCAACAGCCCGCAGCCGGATCAGCGCCTCTACAACGTCGGCAGCAACTCCGGCGGATGCGACTTCAGCGTCTGCCGTGCCTCGCGGAATTCCGGAAAAATCGATTCCACCGTTTGCCAGAAGCGCGGACTGTGATTCATCTCTCGCAGATGCGCGAGTTCGTGCGCGACCACGTAATCGATGATGGACAGCGGAAAGTGAATCAGCCGCCAGTTCAGGCGGATCTTGCCGTCGCTCGAACAACTACCCCAGCGCGTGGCCGCCGCCGACAGCGCATACGCGCGGTAGTTGACGCCCAGCTTTTCCGAATAGATCGCCAGGCGCTCGCCGAACAGACGCTTTGCCTCGCCTTGCAGCCAGCCTTGCACGCGGTCCTTGATCTGCTGCGGATCGGCTTGCAGCGGCAACGGCAATTGCAGGATCGAATCGATCGCGTTGAAGTGCAGCGTGCCTTGTGGCGCGCCCAGTTGCACACGTACCGGCTGACCGAGATAAGGCAGTTCGGCGCCGTCTTTCCAGTCCACCTTCGGCAACGCGCGCTGTTCGACGCGTGTTTGCCACTCGATCAGCTTCGTGAAGATCCAGCGCTGCTTTTCGGTGATCGCGGTTTCGATATCGGCGAGCGTGACCCAACGTGGTGCGGTGATCGTCAGACCGGTGCTGTCGATGGCGAAACCGATCGAGCGGCGCGACGAACGTTTGAGTGCGTAATGCAGCGTGCGCGAACCGATCGTGAGGCTGCGCAGCTTGCTGCCATCCGGCGCGAGCAGGCCGGCGGACTGCGGCGCGTGAGGGGCGGCATGCGGCGAATGTGGTGTATGAGGTGAATGCGGCGCGGCGCCGGCGGAACCGGATGACGGCGCGGACGGTGAAGGCGACGACGACGTCGACCCCGGCTCGGCGAAGAGCGGGAGATCGAGTTGCCGGTTATCGAGCGCCGCGGCGGGTTGCGACGTAGGAGACTTCTGCATCGGATTCGGCTTCGCGCTAATACGCCTTCGAGGGCGTGGGCGCGTCAGATTGGTGCGGCGGCGGAATGATCTTCCGTCGCGCTGTACGCGGTGGGATCGATGCGACGCATTTCAGCTTCGATCCACTGTTCGACGCGCGCGTTCACTTCGTCGGGCGTGAGCCCCGTCGTGTCGATCGGCTTGCCGATCGACACTGTGACTATACCCGCATATTTCAGAAACGAGTTGCGCGGCCACAGACGTCCCGCGTTGTGCGCGATCGGTACGACCGGTGCGCCGGTCGCCACGGCAAAGCGTGCGCCACCGGTTTTGTATTTGCCCTGCGTGCCGGTGCGCGTGCGCGTGCCTTCCGGAAACATGATGACCCACGCGCCTTCGGCCATGCGCGTCTTGCCTTGCTTGATGACGGACTCGAACGCGTACTTGCCTTCCTTGCGATCGATGTGAACCATCTTCAGCAGACCGAGCGCCCAGCCGAAGAACGGCACATACAGCAACTCTCGCTTGAACACATAGCACAGCGGACGCGGCATCAATGCGGGAAACGCCAGCGTCTCCCATGCCGACTGATGCTTGGACAGCAGTACGGCCGGCCCATCGGGCAGATTCTCGAAACCTTCGATCCGGTAGCGGATGCCGTTCAGCCAGCGCACCACGTGGACCGTGCACGTGCACCAGCCCGCGGCCATCCAGTAGCGCTTGTCGGCGCGCATGAACGGAAACGCGATGAAGCACGCACAGGCGTACGGCACCGTGAACAGAATCAGATAGATCAGCAGCAGCAGGGAGCGAATGAAGCGCATCGGCGTGGTCGGTGAGGGATGGGGACGCGTGCGACGCGCGTCACTCTTGGGCGGCGGCGAGGAAGTCGAGCGCGAACGCGCGCAGATCGTCGTGCACGCGCGTGCCGTCGGGCAGTCCGCCGGCCGCGAGCGTCTTGCGGCCCTTGCCGGTCAGCACGAGATGCGTGGGATGACCGAGCGCCGCGCCCGCTTGCAGATCGCGCATCGCGTCGCCCACCACGGGCGTGTGTTGCGGATCGACCTCGAAGCGTTCGGCGATGAGTTTCAGCATGCCGGGCTTCGGCTTGCGGCATTCGCAATGATCTTCCGCCGTGTGCGGGCAGAAGAACACGGCGTCGATCCGCCCGCCGACCGCCGCCGCCATGCGATGCATCTTCAGATGCATCGCGTTGAGCGCGTTCATGTCGAACAGACCGCGGCCGATGCCCGACTGATTCGTCGCGATCGCCACGCGGTAGCCGGCCTGGTTCAGACGCGCGATCGCTTCGAGCGAACCGGGCAGCGCGACCCACTCGTCCGGCGACTTGATGAACGCGTCGGAATCGACGTTGATCACGCCGTCGCGGTCGAGGATCACCACTTTTTTGGTCGGCATGGCGCGGGGCTCAGGCGGCGAGTCGGGAAATGTCGGCGACGCAGTTCATCTGCTGATGCAGTGCGCCGAGCAAGGCCAGACGGTTGGCGCGCAACGCCGGATCGTCGGCGTTGACCATCACGTCGTTGAAGAACGTGTCGACCGGTTCGCGCAACGCGGCGAGCGCGCTCAGCGCGCCCGTGTAGTCGCGCGCGGCGAGTTGCGATTGCACGCGCGGCGCGACCTGTTCGAGTTGCGCATGCAGCGCCTTTTCCGCCGCTTCGATCAGCAGCGTGACCTGCACGCCGCCGCCGACCGCGCCTTCCGATTTCTTCAGGATGTTCGAGATGCGCTTGTTGGCGGCGGCGAGCGAAGCCGCTTCCGGCAGCGACGCGAATTCGCGCACCGCATCCAGACGCGCGACGATGTCGTCCAGACGCGTGGGATTCAACGCCAGCACCGCGTCGATTTCGCCGGCTGCATAGCCGCGTTCGCGCAGCAGACCGCGCAGACGGTCCATGCTGAAATCGTAAATGGCCTGCGTCGAATCGGCGACGTTCGGCACCGCGGCGAATTGCGCGTAAGCGGCGCGCAGCAGTTCGACGAAATCGACCGGCAGTTGTTTCTCGACCAGAATGCGCAGCACGCCGAGCGCGTGACGGCGCAGCGCGAACGGGTCTTTTTCGCCGGTGGGCTGCAGTCCGATGCCCCAGATGCCGACCAGCGTCTCGAGCTTGTCGGCCAGCGCGACGACCGTGCCGGTCGCGGTGGCGGGCAGCGCGTCGCCGGAGAAGCGCGGCTGATAGTGTTCCGAACACGCGAGCGCGACTTCTTCCGGTTCGCCGTCGTGGCGCGCGTAGTACGTGCCCATCGTGCCTTGCAGCTCGGGGAATTCGCCGACCATGTCGGTGATCAGATCGGCCTTGGCGAGACGCGCGGCGCGCTGCGCGAGCGCGACGTCGGCGCCGACCAGCCCGGCGATCGCGCCGGCCAGGCCTTCGACCCGCTCGACGCGTTGCAGCGCCGAACCCAGCTTGTTGTGATACACGACGTTCGCGAGCAGCGGCACGCGGTCGGCCAGCGGCTTCTTCTTGTCCTGCTCGAAGAAGAACTTCGCGTCGGCCAGACGCGGACGCACGACGCGCTCGTTACCTTCGACGATATCGCCCGGCGTGGCCGTTTCGATATTCGACACGATCAGGAAGCGCGAACGCAGCTTGCCGTTCGTGTCCGTCAGCGCGAAATACTTCTGGTTGGTCTGCATGGTGAGGATCAGACATTCCTGCGGCACTTGCAGGAATTCGTCCTCGAAGCGGCAGGCGTACACCACCGGCCATTCGACCAGCGAGGTCACTTCGTCGAGCAGCGACTCGGGCATCACCACCTGGTCGCCGTCGGCTTGCGCGAGCAGATGCGTGCGGATGGTTTCCTTGCGATCCGCGAAGCTCGCGACCACGCGGCCCTTGTGCAGCAGCGTGTCCGCGTACGCATCGGCGTGCTGGATCTGCACGAAGCCTTCGGACAGGAAGCGGTGGCCGAGCGTGGTGTCGTCGGCGTCGATGCCGAGCGCGCTGACCGGCACCACCTGGTCGCCGTGCAGCACGGTCAGGCGCTGGGCCGGACGCACGAACTGCACGTTGGTGCCGTCCGGACGCTGATAGGTCATGACCTTCGGGATCGGCAGTTTGGCGAGGGCTTCCTCGAGCGCGGCCTGCAAGCCGTCGGCGAGCGTCGCGCCGGGCGCGGCGTAGCGCAGGAAGAACGCTTCGGCCTTACCGTCCTGCGCGCGCTCCAGGTCGTTCACCGAAAAATCGGGGAAGCCGAGCGCGGCGAGTTTCTTCGCGAGCGGCGCGGTGGGCTGGCCGTCTTTATCCAGCGCGACCGACACCGGCAGCACTTTTTCGCGGACGTGTTTTTCCGGCGCGACCGCGCGCACGTTCTTGATGGCGACGGCGAGGCGGCGCGGCGTCGCATAGCGTTCGAACGACAGGTCGCCTTCGATCAGATCGCGCGCCGCGAGGCGCTGCGCGATGCCTTCGGCGAATGCGTCGCCGAGACGCGCGAGGGCTTTCGGCGGCAGTTCTTCGGTCAGCAGCTCGACGAGCAGGGTAGCTTGATGGGATTGCATGTGTTGATGTTCTCGTCAGTCCGGGTCGATCTTGCGTTCGACTTTCAGCGGCGGCGCCCAGGCGGGCATGGCGGCGTCCTGTTCGTCGGTGGTGAGGCCGGGCACGCCGTGCACCGGATTGCCGAGCATCGGGAAGCCGAGCTTTTCGCGCGAATCGTAGTAGGCCTGCGCGACCAGCTTCGACAATGCGCGAATCCGGCCGATATACGCCGCGCGCTCCGTCACCGAGATGGCGCCGCGCGCGTCGAGCAGATTGAACGTATGGCCGGCCTTGAGCACCAGCTCGTAGGCGGGCAGCGCGATCTGCGCTTCGATCATGCGGCGCGCTTCCGCTTCGTAGCTGTTGAAGATCGAGAACAGCAGGTCGACGTTCGCGTATTCGAAGTTGTAGGTGGACTGTTCGACTTCGTTCTGGTGGTACACGTCGCCATAGGTCAGGCGGCGGATTTCGGGGCCGTTCGGGCCTTGTTCTTCCCACTCGGTCCAGACGAGGTCGTAGACGTTCTCGACCTTCTGCAGATACATGGCGAGACGTTCGAGACCGTAGGTGATTTCGCCAAGCACCGGCTTGCAGTCGAGACCGCCCACCTGCTGGAAGTAAGTGAACTGGGTCACTTCCATGCCGTTCAGCCACACTTCCCAGCCGAGGCCCCAGGCGCCGAGCGTGGGATTTTCCCAGTCATCTTCGACGAAGCGCACGTCGTTCTGCTTCAGGTCGAAGCCGAGGGCTTCGAGCGAGCCGAGGTACAGGTCGAGGATGTTTTCCGGCGCCGGCTTGAGCACGACCTGGTACTGGTAGTAGTGCTGCAGGCGGTTCGGATTTTCGCCGTAACGGCCGTCTTTCGGACGACGCGACGGCTGCACGTAAGCGGCGCGCCAGGGCTCGGGGCCGACCGCGCGCAGAAACGTATGAACGTGGGAGGTGCCCGCGCCGACTTCCATGTCGATCGGCTGGAGCAACGCGCAACCCTGCTTGTCCCAGTAGGACTGCATTGTCAGGATGATTTGCTGAAACGTGAGCATGAAGTGCCTTTCGGGCATGAGGCCGCGCCGCAAACGCCGAAGCGCGCGAGGTGGCCGTGGAGCGAAGTGCTAAACCCTGGATTTTAGCGGAAAGGGAGGGGGGTGTCCGTTTTGCGGGGTCGGAGGGAACAGGCGGCGCTCCGTCAACGACAAAGGACCGCTTTGGGCAGTCCTCTGGTCATTGGCTAACCGGTTTGCCGGCCGATGTCATGTCAGTGCTGGCAGCAAAGCGCGCACACCATCCTCCACCTCAAGTCGCCGCCAACTCCACCTTCGGCGAGAACGAATCGCTCTGCGCGACCGGCCAGTACTTCTCGAACAGCGAGTACCGGTAATTCCCCTTGACCAGGTCGTTCGGTTCCAGATACTTCAGCAGTTCCGACATCAGCCGCACCTCATGCGAGGACACCCGCCGCACGATGTGATGCGCGCGCAGTTCCGCCGGATGCTTCAGCCCCGCCGCCTGAATGATTTCCTTCAGCGCGTGCAGCGTGTTGTGGTGGAAATTGAACACGCGGTCGGCCTTGTCCGGCACGACCAGCGCGCGCTGGCGCACCGGGTCCTGGGTCGCGACGCCGGTCGGGCAACGCCCCGTGTGGCAGGTCTGCGCCTGAATGCAGCCCACGGCGAACATGAAGCCACGCGCCGCGTTGACCCAGTCGGCGCCGATCGCCAGCGTCTTCGTGATGTCGAACGCGGTGATCATCTTGCCGCTCGCGCCGATGCGAATCCGCTGCCGCAAGCCGATTCCGACCAGCGTGTTGTGCACCAGCAGCAGCCCCTCCTGCAGCGGCACGCCGACGTGATCGGTGAACTCCAGCGGCGCCGCGCCGGTGCCGCCCTCCGCGCCGTCCACGACGATGAAGTCCGGCAGAATCCCCGTCTCCAGCATCGCCTTCGCAATGCCGAAAAATTCCCACGGATGGCCGATGCACAGCTTGAACCCGGTCGGTTTGCCGCCCGACAGCGTGCGCAACCGGTCGACGAATTCGAGCAGCCCGCGCGGCGTCGAGAACTCCGAATGCGTGGCCGGCGAAATGCAATCGCGGCCCATCGGCACGCCGCGCGTCTCGGCGATTTCCGGGGTGATCTTGGCGGCCGGCAGCACGCCGCCATGACCGGGCTTCGCGCCTTGCGAGAGCTTCACCTCGATCATCTTCACCTGCGGCTCGGCGGCCTGCTTCGCGAATTTTTCCGCGCTGAACGTGCCGTCGTCGTGACGGCAGCCGAAGTAGCCCGACGCGATTTCCCAGATGATGTCGCCGCCATGCTCGCGGTGATACTTCGACATCGAGCCTTCGCCGGTGTCGTGCGCGAAGTTGCCCTTTTTCGCGCCGAGGTTCAGCGCCATGATCGCGTTCGCCGACAGCGAGCCGAAGCTCATCGCCGAGACGTTGAAGATCGACATCGAATACGGCTGCGCGCGATCGGGGCCGACGACCACGCGGAAGTCGTGGTTCTCGAGCGTGGTCGGCGCGAGCGAGTGGCTGATCCATTCGTGCGCGACCGCCTTGACGTCGAGTTCGGTGCCGTACGGGCGGCTGTCCACGTCATTCTTCGCGCGTTGATAGACGATGCTGCGTTGCGCGCGCGAGAACGGCTTCTCTTCGGTGTCGTCCTCGACGAAGTACTGGCGAATTTCCGGGCGGATGAATTCGAACAGGAAGCGGAAGTGCCCCCACAGCGGATAGTTGCGCAGAATCGCGTGACGTTGCTGCGTCAGGTCGAAGAGACCCAGCGCGACGAGCGCGAGCGGCACGACCAGCCAGAACCACGAGAGATGCTGCGTCGCGCCGAGCGCCGCGCAGAGAGCGAGCAGCGCGACGGCGCACCACATGGCCAGATAACGTCGAGAAAACATGGGGACTCCAGTGCAGTGGGGATCGTCACGGCGGGATCGTCGACGTTGTCGGCGCAGACGGAATCCGCCGCGAAGGGGAACGAACGGCTGCTTGTTATGTTGACTACGGTGAAGCGGGTGGCCGCAGAGCGAACCGGCGAACCGGCGGGTGGAGGCTGCACCCGCGTTCGCGCATCGCTCAGCGGGCGCTCAGCAGCGCCGCTTTCTGCGGTTGACGCGCCACCGGTTGCGCGGTCGCCGCGTGTTCGATGATGCCGCCGCCAAGACAGACGTCGCCATCGTAAAGCACCGCGGATTGCCCCGGTGTGACAGCCCATTGCGCGGCATCGAAATGAAGTTCGAACAGACCGGCGCCGACGTTGGCGTTGCCGAACGTGCAGGCCGCATCCGCCTGGCGGTAGCGGGTTTTCGCGCCGCAGGCGAAGCCGTCGGCCGGCGCTTCGCCCGCGACCCAGCTGGTGTTGCCCGCGCTCAGCGTGTGACTGAGCAGCCACGGATGATCGTGCCCTTGCGCGACGTACAGCGTGTTCGACGCGATGTCCTTGCCGGCCACGAACCACGGTTCGCCGCTGCCGTCCTTGCTGCCGCCGAGGCCGATGCCCTTGCGTTGCCCGAACGTGTAGAACGCGAGGCCGATGTGTTCGCCGACCACTTTGCCGTCGGTGGTCTTCATCGGACCGGGCTTGGTGGGCAGATAGCGGTTCAGAAAATCGCGGAACGGCCGTTCGCCGATAAAGCAGATGCCGGTGGAATCCTTCTTCTTCGCATTCGGCAGCGCGATCTGTTCGGCGATCTCGCGCACCTTGGTCTTCGGAATTTCACCGAGCGGAAACAGCGTTTTCGACAACTGCGCCTGGTTCAGCCGATGCAGGAAATACGACTGATCCTTCGTATGGTCGAACGCCTTCAGCAATTCGAAGCGGCCGTTATTTTCCCGCACGCGCGCGTAATGTCCGGTCGCGATGGTTTCCGCGCCGAGCGACATGGCGTGATCGAGGAAGGCCTTGAACTTGATTTCGGCATTGCACAGCACGTCCGGATTCGGTGTGCGGCCGGCCGAGTATTCGCGCAGGAATTCGGCGAACACGCGGTCTTTGTATTCGGCGGCGAAGTTGACCGCTTCCACGTCGATGCCGATCAGGTCCGCCACCGACACCACGTCGATCCAGTCCTGCCGCGTCGAGCAGTATTCGCTGTCGTCGTCGTCTTCCCAGTTCTTCATGAAGAGGCCGACCACGTCGTAGCCCTGTTCCTTCAGCAGCCACGCGGTGACCGACGAATCGACGCCGCCCGACATGCCTACTACGACTTTCTGCTTGCTCATAAGATGCTCACTGGGTGCTGCATGACTTCATGGTTCATGGGTGGGCCGTTCGTGACGGCGCCGCCTGCCCGATTGCGCCGACGGCGAGTCAGCGCTGCCCGGACCTGGGCCCGACCGAATGCGTGTGCACGAAGTCGAGCGGGAAACGCCGGCCGGCGAGGTAGTCGTCGACGCATTGCATGACGAGCGGCGTGCGGTGCCGTTCCGGACAGGCGCGCAGTTCGTCGGCGCTCATCCACACCGTGCGGACGATGTCGGGATCGAGCGCGCGCGCCGGTTCCGGTTCGCCGCCCGTGCCGCAATAGGTGAAGCGCAGATACGTCACGCCCGCGCTGCCGGGCCGCTCGAAGTGGGTCATGTACATGCCGACCAGCGCCTCGGGCGTGAACGGATGGGCGGTTTCCTCGAGCGTTTCCCGGTGCACCGCTTCCAGCAGCGTTTCGCCCGCTTCCAGATGGCCGGCGGGCTGATTCAGGCGCAAGCCGTCGACGGTATGTTCCTCGACCAGCAGGAAGCGCCCGTCGCGCTCGACGATCGCCGCGACGGTGACGTGCGGCAGCCAGGTTTCCGGTTTCATGGGTGCGCATTTTACCGGTTATGGGTGGGAACTGCCTGGAAGCCGGGCGCGTCGGGGGCTCGGCCGTTCGCGGGCTGAGCGCGGCAGTCCCGCCGTGCCGGGCACTCCGGATTGTCCCCGATTTCTGTGCCGCCCCGAGTTTCGGTTAAAGTGCGGCAGTAGCCGTTGCACCTGCAAGCCGGCGTGCGTCGTCCTCGTCGGCCGAACTGTGAAGAAAACGCCGGGCCGTCCAACATCGCATCCTTTCCGGGG
Source organism: Paraburkholderia sp. D15 (assembly GCF_029910215.1). Lineage (NCBI taxonomy): Bacteria > Pseudomonadati > Pseudomonadota > Betaproteobacteria > Burkholderiales > Burkholderiaceae > Paraburkholderia > Paraburkholderia sp. D15. The sequence continues at coordinate 607,661 of NZ_CP110395.1, forward strand.
ATGGGCGCGCAGCGCCATGTGGGTGGCCCTCTGAAACAGGAAGTCGAGGAGGAACAACGATGCACATCGGAGTGCCAGCCGAGACGCGCGCGCACGAATCCCGCGTCGCCGCGACCCCCGAAACGGTCAAGAAGTACGTGACCCAAGGCCACCGGGTCACGATCCAGAGCGGCGCCGGCACCGGCGCCAGCTTTCCCGACGATGCCTTCACGGCCGCCGGCGCGGAAATCGTCGATGCGGCGAGCGCGTTCGGCGCCGATCTCGTTCTCAAAGTCCAGTCTCCCACCGACGCCGAACTGCCGCTGCTCAAACGCGGCGCGACGCTGGTCGGCATGCTCGATCCGTTCAACGCCGAGAACGCCGCGAAACTCGCGGCGGCGGGCGTGACGGCGTTCGCGCTCGAAGCCGCGCCGCGCACGACCCGCGCGCAGAGCCTCGACGTGCTGTCGTCGCAGGCGAACATCGCCGGGTACAAGGCGGTGCTGCTGGCCGCCACGCTGTATCCGCGCTTCATGCCGATGCTGATGACCGCCGCCGGCACGGTGAAGGCCGCGCGCGTGCTGATTCTCGGCGCGGGCGTGGCCGGTTTGCAGGCGATCGCGACCGCGAAGCGCCTCGGCGCGGTGATCGAAGCGTCCGACGTGCGTCCGGCGGTGAAGGAGCAGATCGAATCGCTCGGCGCCAAATTTCTCGACGTGCCTTATGAAACCGACGAGGAGCGCGAAGCCGCGCAAGGTGTCGGCGGATATGCGCGGCCGATGCCGCCGTCGTGGCTCGCGCGTCAGTCGGCCCTCGTCCACGAGCGCGCGAAACAGGCGGACGTGGTGATCTCGACCGCGCTGATTCCGGGCCGCGCCGCACCGACGCTGATTTCGGTGGAGACGGTGCAGGCGATGAAGCCAGGCTCCGTGCTGGTCGATCTGGCCGCCGGACGCGGCGCGGAATACGAAGGCCAGCGCGGCGGCAACTGTCCGCTCACCGAGGCGGACAAGGTGGTCGTGAAGCACGGCGTGACGATCGTCGGTCATACGAATCTCGCGGCGATGGTGCCCGCCGACGCGTCGTCCCTTTACGCGCGCAACCTGCTCGACTTCCTCAAGCTGATCGTCACGAAGGAAGGCGCGTTGAACATCGATCTCGCGGACGACATCGTCGCGGCCACGCTGCTGGCCCGCGACGGCGAAGTCGCGCGCAAGAGCTAAACGGAGAGCGCGGCCATGGAAGTCATCAACCACACCGTCATCAATCTGATCATCTTCGTGCTGGCGATTTACGTCGGCTACCACGTCGTCTGGAACGTCACGCCCGCGCTGCATACACCGTTGATGGCCGTGACCAACGCGATCTCGGCGATCGTGATCGTCGGCGCGATGCTCGCGGCCGGGCTGACGCTCGGCGCGCCGGGCAAGTTCTTCGGCACGCTCGCCGTCGCGCTCGCGGCCGTGAACGTGTTCGGCGGCTTTCTCGTCACGCGGCGAATGCTGGAGATGTTCCGCAAGAAAGAGCCCAAAAAAATCGCTGACGGGAAGAAGGAGAACGCCTAATGAGCCTGAATCTCGTCACGCTGCTTTATCTGGTCGCGTCGGTCTGTTTCATTCAGGCGCTCAAGGGGCTGTCGAATCCGAAGACCGCGCGTATCGGCAATACCTTCGGCATGGCCGGGATGGCGATCGCGATCCTCACCACGGTCGCCCTGATCGTCAAGCAGGCCACGGCGCTCGGCTCGAATCTCGGCCTCGGGCTGGGTTTGCTGCTGGTCGCGCTGGTGATCGGCGGCGCGGTCGGCGCGTTCGTCGCGGCGCGCGTCGAAATGACCAAGATGCCCGAGCTGGTCGCGGCGATGCACTCGCTGATCGGTCTGGCCGCCGTGTGTATCGCGTATGCGGTCGTGTCGGAGCCGTCGGCGTTCGGGCTGGTCGATCCGGACAACATGACGCCGGGTTTCCTGCCCTACGGCAATCGTGTCGAGCTGTTCATCGGCACGTTCGTCGGGGCGATCACGTTCAGCGGGTCGGTGATCGCGTTCGGCAAACTGTCGGGCAAGTACAAGTTCCGGCTGTTTCAGGGCGCGCCGGTGGTGTACGGCGGACAGCATCTGATCAACCTGATGCTGGCGCTCGCGATGCTGGGCTTCGGCATCATCTTCTTTCTCACGCAGTCGTGGCTGCCGTTCATCATCATGACGGTGATCGCGTTCGTGCTCGGCGTGCTGATCATCATTCCGATCGGCGGTGCGGATATGCCGGTCGTGGTGTCGATGCTGAACTCGTATTCCGGCTGGGCGGCGGCGGGCATCGGCTTCTCGCTGAACAATCCGATGCTGATTATCGCGGGTTCGCTGGTGGGGTCGTCGGGGGCGATTCTGTCGTACATCATGTGCCGTGCGATGAACCGCTCGTTCTTCAACGTGATTCTCGGCGGCTTCGGCAACGATGCGGGCGCGGCGGCCGCGGGTGGCGCGGCGGAACAGCGACCGGTCAAAGCCGGTTCGGCCGACGATGCGTCGTTCATGCTCGGCAATGCCGAGACCGTGGTGATCGTGCCGGGGTATGGGCTGGCGGTGGCGCGCGCGCAGCATGCGCTGAAGGAGTTGACCGACAAGCTGGTGGAAAAGGGCATCGAGGTGAAGTACGCGATTCACCCGGTGGCCGGACGCATGCCGGGGCACATGAACGTGCTGCTCGCCGAAGCCGAGGTGCCGTACGACATGGTGTTCGAAATGGAGGACATCAACGGCGAGTTCGGCCAGGTCGACGTGGTGCTGGTGCTCGGCGCGAACGACGTGGTGAACCCGGCGGCGAAGAACGATCCGAAATCGCCGATCGCGGGCATGCCGATTATCGAGGCCTACAAGGCGCGCACGGTGATCGTGAATAAACGGTCGATGGCGGCAGGGTACGCGGGGCTCGATAACGATCTGTTCTATATGGACAAGACGATGATGGTGTTCGGCGACGCGAAGAAGGTGATCGAGGATATGGTGAAGGCGGTGGAGTAACAAGTTTGCGGGGCCGCTCGGCGAGCGGCCCCGCAAACCTGGCGGTAGGTAGGCGACGTTGGCGATGCTAAACTCCATGGTTCGAAATTGAGCAGGTTGAACGGTTCTTTATCAAGATGATGATCAGGATGGCGAACTATGGAAGAGAAGCAACTATCCGGATATTTAAAGTCCATTGCCGACGACGTCTGGGCCAGGTCCGGTGAACCCGCGCTCCTGAGCAATCTGCCTGTTGAACTTCGTATTCTTGCGGGCGGCGACAATTACCGGGACGCGCTCGGCAAACGCACGCTGAAGGCATTCATCGCAGAGACCGGGAGCATTTACGGCTACAAGCTGGTCGAGCATCCGGCTCAGAAGGCGAAGGTAGGTGTAGTCCCTTCCGACGCCCAATTCAGCTTTCCTCCTGAATGTAAGGCCGGGCATAACGCGGGCAATCGGCGGGCCGGCGCTAACGACGTCATCGCCCTGTTCGCCATTTTAGGAAAACTCTCACCGGAGGATCTGGAAAAGATCACGATTCCTGTTTCCGTCCTCACCAAGCTCTGGCATACCGAATGAAAGTATTCATCGGCATCATCACAGACAATCTTTACCTGTGCGATGAATATACGAAGCGTCGCACAGGCCTCATCCCGCGCGAGTGCCTCTCGGGCTTACCGAATGTGACGTTGAGCGTGGGCGCGTTCAATCCTCGCAAGGCCGCGGTCTCGGCCGAAGAGTATTTGCTCCATGCGACGCGCGAGGCGGATGCGTCGATTCTTATCGTCGACCGGAAATATGCGCATATCGTAACGGAGGTGCTTCACGCCTTTTTCACCTGCTCTGTCGAGATACCTGAATTCATCTCGAACTGTAAGAATTTTCTGGGTGGACTCTTTTCCCGATTGCTGAAGAACTTTTCTTACCTGATATCGACGCTTCAGCAAGGCGAGCATGGACAGGCCGCGATCCTGCCCATCAGGAATTTCGATGCGGATTCAATGCGGGAACTGGTGCGTGTTTGTCGCGACGAGACCATGAACCCCCAATTCGCTCAAATGGTCACCTCGCATCTGACCGATCTCAGGCGGCGGCGCAGGCCGAGACGGCGGTCTGCGTACAAGACGCAGTATTGGATTGACGACGCCGATAAGCATTTTGAGTATGGTCACGAGAAGCATGCTCTTCCTGCTACCGGCAGCCCGCACACCTTGGTGTGCGACATATGCGCGAATTTCAGATTCGGGAAGAAGATTCCGTTCGACCGTCACTTCAACGTGACTCGCGGAACCGGTGACAAGCCCCGGATCAGCGGGCGATTCCGAAACTGTCACGACGAGATCGTGGTGGTCAAGGAGACCAGCCACATCAACATGTTCAGCAACGACTACCACTAAAGAAAAAAGCGGAAATCGACTAGTCGATTTCCGCTTTTGTTCTTCTCTATCGCAGATTTCCACCCGCTGAGGCAATACAAAGGATTGCGGCGCTAAAACGAGACGTTTCTGGTGCTCTCCTAGGTATCGTCCTACACATGCCGCCTCAGTGTTCAGAAGCGAAGTCATTAAGGCAGACGGCGTGGTGCGTAGAACCTTGATCGTAGCAGAGTGATCCCCCAGATGTAAACGAGTGAGCGCTTTTGCTGTTCCGATCACCGTGGCTTCGCATTCAGATGCCGCATCAAATCCGCGAGCCGTCTGCCTTCCTGATCCGGATACGCTTCCAGCACCTGCAGATTCTGCATCTTCTCCAGTCCGAAATTACGGAAGTCTTCGCGCAGTTCGCACCAGGCGCCCAACGTCCAGCGTGCGCCCCAATACGCCAGCGCCAGCGGCCACACGCGACGTTCCGTCGCCGCGCCATTCGCATCGGTATAAGCAAAGCCCACGACGTGCCGTGTATCGATCGCGCGATGCAACGCGTCGAGTTGCGTCGAGAAATCGCCTTTGATATGGAACGACGGCGCGAACACCGCGAGCCGTTCGAGCGATGCGCGTTTGTCGGCGGGCATGGCCGAGGCGATCTTGGCGAGCGCACCGCGTGCGCCACTCGCGAAGCCGGCGCCGCCCCACGATTCCAGCATGCGTGCGCCGGCCGCGAGCGCGGCCAGTTCATCGGCGGTGAAGGTCAGCGGGGGCAGGCTCGCCGCTCGGCTCAGCCGGTAGCCGATGCCCGCTTCGCCCTCGATCGGCACGCCCGACAATTGCAGATCGCGCACGTCGCGATACACCGTGCGCAATGAAATGTTGAGCCAGTCGGCGAGTTGTTGCGCGGTGGTCAATCGCCGGCCGCGCAGCAGTTCGGCGATCTGGAACAGACGGTCGGCGCGGCGCGTCATCGTGGGCGTCTTGTAGAAGAGAACGGGGACAGTTCCGCGATGATAGCGCCGCATGCCGCGCTCCGGTCAGCGTCGTGGAACGCCGCCCCACGACGGTGGGCGACGGCGCGGCTCCACGCTATTTCAGCTCGCTTGATTCCATCGACGCCGATGGCCGCCACTCAGGTTGCCCCTAGCGGCGGGATTCCCTTCATGCGTCCTTAACCGTTGGTCCGCGAATGCAGGCCGATGCGGTTGCCTTCCGTATCGGTGATGAACGCGATATAGCCGATGTCCTGCGGCAGCTTGATCACTGGCCCGTCGGTCTTGCCGCCGGCCTGCTCGACGCGGGCGAGCACGGCATCGACGGTGGGTTGCGCGTTCAGGTAGACGAGCAAGCCGTCGCTGGTCGGTTTGGCCGCCGGATTGTGGACGATCGCGCCGCCCGTGGCCGGCTCTTCGTAGCCGAATACCGCGATCGGCTGGCCGCCGATTTCCTGCACGTTCAGTTTGATGTCGAAGGTCGTTTCGTAGAAGCGCACTGCGCGATCGAAGTCGACGGACGGGATTTCGAACCAGGCAACAACTTTGGATGATGCGGACATGTCACTCTCCTCGGATTGGCGTCTAAGCCGTGCAAAGCGCCGGATGGCGTGAGAAGCAGTGTGCGGGGGTGCTACTGACAGCGTAGTGTCAGTAGGGTGCGCCGTGCCGGCGGGGCGGATGCGCTTAATCCACCCGCAAAAGCTGGACGACAAAAAACCGCGAGCCCCTTTCGAGGCTCGCGGTTCTGTTTGCGGTTCGGTGCTGCGGCGCTAGCGATAGCGAACGCAAGTGCTAACGCAAGCGCGAACGCCGCGTGTCACCGTCACGGTGTGAATCTCACTCCGCCGGCTTGTCGTTCTGCGGCCGCTGCCGCACGCTGCCCGCGATCAGATCGAAGCGGAACAACCGGCATTCGAGCGCGCCGTTGAACAGCGGCGTCTTGGTCGATTCGCGCAGGCGCATTTGCCCCGGCAGCTTGCGGTCCGACGTCAGCACGAATGCGTGCCAGCCGGTGAAGCGTTGCTTCAGCGCGTCGCCGAACGACTGGAAGAATTCGCTGTCCGGCGCTTCTTCCTGCACGCGGCGGAAGCTGTCGTCGTCACGCTCGCGGTTCGCACGGCCTTCGCGAATCTCGCCGCGCGCATTGCGGCCGCGCACCTCGATCCGCTCGCCATACGGCGGATTGGCGACGAGGATGCCCGCGTCGGACGACGGCGGCGTCATGCCGCGCGCGTCGACCTGCTTGAGCGGAATATTCGGCAGACCGGCGCGCTGGAAATTCGCGCGTGCCTTGTCGAGCATGTCGCCGGAAATATCGCTGCCGAAGATCTGCAGATCGGCGCGCGAGCTGCGCGCCGCGTGTTTGGCGTCGAGCGCGGCGGCCTTCAGCGGCTGCCAGGTCTTCGCCTCGAATTGCTTGAGCTTCTCGAAACCGAAGCGGCGCTCCGCGCCCGGCGCGATGTTCAACGCGACTTGCGCGGCTTCCGCGAGGAACGTGCCGCTGCCGCACATTGGGTCGTACAGCGGCGTGCCCGCTTGCCAGCCGGTCAGCCGCAGAATGCCTGCGGCCAGGTTTTCGCGCAGCGGCGCCGCGCCCTTGTCCAGACGCCAGCCGCGCTTGAAGAGCGGGTCGCCCGAGGTGTCCAGATACAGCGTGCAGTCGGTCGCGGTGAGGAACGCGAACACGCGGACGTCGGGCGTCGCGGTATCGATGCTCGGCCGCGCGCCGCTGACTTCGCGCAGACGGTCGCAGATCGCATCCTTGACGCGCAGGGTGGTGAATTCGAGGCTGCGCAGTGGCGACTTGATCGCGGTGACGTCCACGCGCAGCGTTTCGTTCGCGGAGAACCACTGTTCCCAGCGCTGTTCGAGCGCCAGCGCGTAGATGTCCTGTTCGCTGCGATACGGCCGATGCGCGATTTTCAGCAGCACGCGGCTCGCGAGTCGCGAATGCAGGTTGGCGGCCATGCCGGCAGCCCAGCCTCCGCGGAAATGCACGCCACCCGGCACCTGGGCGCCTGCGATGAATTGCGCGCCGTTCAGGTGTTTCGTGGCGATCTCGGCGAGTTCGGCCGCGAGCGAGGCTTCGAGGCCGCGGGGGCAGGGGAGGAAGAAATCGAAGGACATTGAGCTTGCCGGAAGGCGTTGGATAAGGCGCCATTGTACGCGGTCGGGGTGCGCCGCCCCGTGCGCATCCCATGATTAAGCCGATGGCGCACCGACCGCGCGCCGGCCCGCGCGCACGCGGGACCGGCGCCGTGGATCGGCTTACTGGCTGTCGCGCGCCGTTTTCGACGGCCAGACCAGCTCCAGCGGATGCTGAAACACGCGCTGCCAGATCGCGCCGCGCAGCGAGCGCACCGCATTGCGCCGCAAGTCGCGCGAACGCACGGCCATGTAGAACGCGAGCGCGAAGCTGACGGCCACGTTGAGGATCGCCATGCTGCCGACGCCCGCGACCGCCCACCACAGCTCCGGCAGTTTCAGCGCGTCCTTGCCGAGCACGCCGAGCGCGACGCCGATCGATCCCGCGCTGAGCGTCACGTGACGCACTTCGAAGGTGAAGGCGAACGCGGTGAGAATCGCGGGCACGAGACCGAGCATCAGACCCAGCGTGATATTGCCAACCACGCCCGCGACGTTCGACCGGCACGCCTTCGCGAGCCGTGCGGCGCCGGCCGCGCCGAGCGTCATGCGCAACCGGCGGTTGTAGGCGAGCGCATCGGCGACGCGATGCAGGACGAACCAGTTGTCCGCCCAGCCGGCGAGCAGACTGGACGACCACAGCAGCACGCCGGTCAGCGCGGCGTAGAAAGGCGTGGGGCCGAGCAGCGAGAACGAGTGCAGCGTCGCGTGGGCTTTTTCCGGGGAGATGATGTTGGCGTTGAAGGTCGCGTGCCACAGCAGTTGCACACCGAAGCACACGGGAAACACCAGCAGCACGTTGCCGAGTACGGCGGCCGCCTGGGTGCGCATCAAGGCCGTCACCGAACTCACGAAACTGTCGACGCCGGCCGGCGTGCCCGTGCCGTCGAGTTCGCGCGCGAGGGTCGGCGCGGTCATCGCGGGTTGCTTGGTGGCGAGCGAGAAGTGCAGGAAGTGCATCAGCAGGAAGCTGGCCGCGTAGTTGATGCCGGCCAGCAGGCCTTCGAACATCGCGTGCAGATGCGCGCCGGTGATCGCGAACTTCACGCACACGGTGACCACGGTGACGAGTCCGCCGCCGGCCGCCATGCGCAGCATCTTCAGATAGTCGGCGCGGTCGCGGGCGATGTAGTGCTCGCCGGTGTCGGCGCTGTACTCGACGACCTTGCGCGCGAGCAGCGAGAAGTTGCTGCGCAGCAGGTGCGCGACGCTCTGGCTCGCGTGATTCGCGTCCACGAGTTCGGCGGTGAGGCGTGCGCCGGCATGCGGGTCGTCCTGCGCCATCCACGCATTCAGCAGATGCTCGGCGCGCACGATGCGCATGCGCATGCGCTCGACCTGGAACACGATGTCGACGCTGACGCCGTTGCGGTACAGGTGCGAGAAGACCTTGCCGGTGGCGAGGCGGCATTCGTCGAGCAGCAGCCGCAGGTAGTTCACTTCGTGAAGCAGCTTGTCTTGCGGTGCACCGTCGGCGACGGATTGATGCGCGGCTTCGACCGCGAGCATCGCGCGCGTCAGGCGATAGAACGGTTGCTTTTCCATCGCGATGCGGACGTCGGTGGCGTCGCGGTCGCTATTTTCATGGCCGTCGCCGATGCGGCTGCGGACGGTTTGGGACAGACCCGTCGAGCTGATCTGGCAGGTCAGGTTGTGCAGGGCCGCCAGCAGGTCTAGCGAAAACGGCGTGGTGGCGGCACGGTTTTTTTCTTCCGGCTCATGGCGGGGATCGTCGGCTTCGTGGTGGTCGAAGAGCGCGCGAATGCGCACGAGCAGATCCGTGGGCAACGTGCCGATCCATTCGGCGTCGCGCTCGGAGGTGAACATCAGCGTGACGATGGCGGTCAGGTCGCGGCTATTGGGCGCGGGTGGAATCAGCGAGGCCTCGAGGCGGCCGAATAACGCGCCGAAGAAACCCGAGTGAACCGGCATGCCCGCATCGCACAGCAGGGACAGGCCATCGGTTTCGCGCAGCAGCGCGCGCAGGATACCGGCCACGTTCGCTTTCCATGCGGGGTTACGGTCCAGCACGTTCAACAGGTGACGGATTCGCGTGTGCGCCGGATGGGCGCGCGGCGTTACCGGCGCGGCGGCTTCGGCCAGATCGCCGGCGCTGTTTTTTACGTCGCGGCCGTCGCGAACGTCGCGGCCACGGCGGACCCAGTGCGCAAGTTCGATCAGCCATTCGCTGCGCTCCGCGTACGCGGCGGACCGATTCGCTGTCGCGAGCAGTGCGTCCAGTTGGTGTCCGCCGTCGCGGGAGGCTCGCCATTTTTTTATCAGGCGGGTCAGGGCTGTGAGCATCTTCGGGGTGTCGAGTTGAGTGGTTGGGCTTCCCCCTGTTCGTAACACAACTCCTTTCGCCGGGCAATCTCGCGGGAGGTTAGCGCACACTTCTTTGCAAATCGATGCGGGTCTTAAAATCGATTGCGCAAAAAGCCTGTTATTGCAGAGCCGGCCGATTCGAACGGTCCTATTTTTCGCCTGTAATGAATTGTCAAAATATCTAATAAACGACCAGCCGGTCGGTATATAAATATCGCTTCCTTTCCGATTAAATCAAAATGCATCATTTTCTGATGCTGCCTGAATATTTCAGATTCTGCATTGGGTGTTACTCAAGTCGGTGGGCATGAAAGCCCGTCGGGCTGGCGTTCCGTGCATTAACGAATAATGCCATAGGCATAAATGTCATCGATTATTCGAATTGCCAAAATATTGGGATGCCTGATTCGCCGCTTCTGCCCTGCGACACGTGTTTATAAAAATACGACACCTGGAATACCAGTTGTTCACTTAATCGATCGATTCAAACAAAAATCGCCGATTAATCGGACTCGTGGCATTGGCATTGAATTTGCCTTATCCATTCCGCGATGACGGCTGGCCCCCGCTGTCGTATTCCCCCTTATCGATACCTGAGAAACATACTGAGGACGAAAATCGTGAACAGCATTGAGAAACTCGAAGCGCAACTCGAAAAACAACATGCGGCGCTCGCCCATCACCCCATCTTCCATTCGATCGAAACCCTCCAGGGTCTGCGCACCTTCATGGAGTGGCACGTGTTTGCCGTGTGGGACTTCATGTCGCTCGTCAAACGTCTGCAGGCGGATCTCACGACCATCACGCTGCCGTGGCTCGCGCCGCGCAACGCGAACGCCGCGCGTCTGATCAACGAGATCGTGCTCGGCGAGGAATGCGACGAAACCCCGAAGGGCCACATGAGCCACTTCGATCTGTATCTGCATGCGATGCGCGACGTCGGCGCCAGCACCGAGCGCATCGATCGTCTGATCGCGCTGCTGGCGAAAGGGTCCAGCGTGCATGGCGCACTGAGCGCCGTGGAAGCACCCGCGCCGGTGATCCGTTTCGTCAGCTCGACCTTCGCGACCTGCTACGAGGGCGCGACGCATCAAGTGCTCGGCAACTTCTTCTACGGCCGCGAGAACGTGATTCCCGACATGTTCCGCACGCTGCTCGCCGGCTGGCAGATCGAACGCAACAGCGTGCCGCTGCTCAGCTATTACCTCGATCGTCACATCGAAGTGGACTCGGGCGAACACGGTCCCGCCGCGCGCGCGATGATCGTCGAGGCTGCCGGCGGCGACGAGCGCAAGTTGCGCGAAGCGCTCGAAGCGGGCGTGGCCGCGATCGAGGAACGGCTGCGTCTATGGGACGGGCTGCACGCGCATCTGATCGCCCAGAAAGACGCGATCGCCGCTTGATGCGGGACGCCGGCGCCCACGGCGGCAGGATGGCTGCCGGGCGCCCGCGTTGTCCGTTCCGAATAATCTTCTGAGGCAATGGCCATGACGTCACTCCAGAGTTATGTCAGTCACGCGGATCAGTGGGAGCAGCGCGCCACGATCCGCTCGCGTCCCCGGCGCGTCGTCGAAGACGACGCGCTCAGCTACTACCCGATCGAACGTCAGCCGCTGTACGCGCACCCGACGATCGTCGACGCGGGGCAGACCGTGCAGGACTTCATCCTGCTGCAAAGCTTCTATAAGTACATCAACGACGTGATCATCTTCGAAACGGAGATCGTCAACCGGACCGCGCTCGCGATCGCCAAGAATCGCTTTCCGTTCGAGTTTCCGTTCCCCTGCAAGAGCGACGCGATGTCGGTGGTGATCGACGAGCATTACCACGCGTACGTCGCGATGGACTATCTCGATCAGGTGGAACGCAACACCGGCATCAAACCGATCCAGCAGAACACGGAGATCGAACTCTCGCGTGCGATTCCGCGAGCGATCGCCTATGTGCCGGCTGAGTACGCCGCCGGCATGGAACTGCTGGCCGTGGCGATTTCCGAAAACACCGTGACCGCCGAGGTCGCCGCCTTTTCGCGCGACACCACGCTCAAGCGTTCGGTGAAAGGCGTGATGGCCGATCACCTGGCCGACGAAGGCCGTCACTCGGTGTTCTGGATCAACCTCGTCAAGCTCTACTGGGCACAGATCGGCGAAGACGCGCGCGTCGCGCTCGGTCTCGGTCTGCCGTACTTCCTCAAGGAGTATCTGACCAACGAACTGCAGCTCGAATTCGACCGCCGTCTGATCGACGCGCTCGATCTCCCGCAGGCGAGCCGCGAGCAGATCGCCAACGACATGGTCGGCGCGTATCCGATCACCAGCAAGCATCCGATGATCGTCAACATCCGCAAGTTTCTGAAGATGGCGGGTCTGCTGGAACACGAACCCACGTGCGCGGCGATTGCCGCGTACCTGTGAGGAGCGGCGCATGAGAACCCTAACGTTTGCCGTCAGCGGCAATAACCGGCTCGCTGCGAACCTGCTCGCGTTGCTGCACGACGTCGGTCATCAGGTGCAGGCGACGGTCGCGCAGCCGGGACCGTTGCTCGACATGGCGCAAATACTCGGCATCGCCGACGCTCAGCCCAGCCAGACGCGGGCCGCCGCGCTCGCGGTCGAGTGGCTGATTCGCTGCGACCCGTTGGAGTCGATCGACCTGACCGGCGACGCGTCGTATCCGGCGGCCCGCGACGCTGCGCGCATGCTCGAATTCCGCGCGACGTCCGCGACCTTCCCGCCGGTGTCGGTGCAGGTGGAATGGCGCTCGCCGGCCGGCGCGGGCACGGTCCGGCAAATCGCCAGCCGCGAGATCGAACTGACGCCGACGCTGTGCGGCGCGGACATGGTGGCCGAAATCGAAGCCGCCGCCGAAGACCTGTTCACCGAAATCGTCAGCCTGCTCGGGCGCGACGCGTTGAACGACAGCGCGTTGCCGATCGTCGCCGACACGCCGGCACAAGGTTGCGTGCCGCTCGACGTTCACGCGCTGACCGGCTGGCACGCGACCAATCAGACCGCGCGTCAGTTCGAACTCGATCCCTCGCTGCCCGAAATGGTGTCGCGTACCGCACGCGCGCGACCGGACGCCATCGCCTTGCACGACGAACATGGCACGGTGGACTACCGCACCTTTGCCGGCGCGGCGATGAAACTGGCCGCGCAACTCGCGGCCGGCGCGCCGGCGCCGCTCGCGGGCGCGGCGTACGAGGAACCCGCGCCGCGCGTGATCGCGGTGCGGCTGCGCAAGTCGTCGCTGCTGTATGTCGGGATTCTCGCCGCGATCGGCGCGGGCGCGGCCTATCTGCCGCTCGATCCGTCGTTTCCGGCGGAGCGCGTGCGGATGATCCTGGAGCAGGCCCACGCCGACTGCCTGATCACCGACGACGCCTTCGATGCCGCTTCGCTCGGCGACCTGCCGGTGCGCATCGTGCGCCTGACGCGCGTGGACGCCGACGGTATCGATATCCAGCGCGCCGCGTGGCCCGTCGAAGCCGATCCGCAACGCTTGAGCCGCTGCGCGATCACGATCTTCACGTCGGGCTCGACCGGCGTGCCGAAGGGCGTGATGCTCACGCATCGCAACATCGTGCACTTCTGCCACTGGTATCGCGACTACATCGAACTGACGCCGCCCTCGCGCGTGCTGCAGTTCTGCACGGTCGCGTTCGACGTGTCGCTGCTCGACATCTTCCCGACCTTCCTGGCCGGCGCGACGCTGGTGATTCCGACCGAAGAGCAGCGTCACGCGCTCGACGATCTGAGCCGTCTGATCGCGGAGCAGCATCTCACGCATGCGTTCCTGCCGCCCGCCTTGCTCGCGGTGATGCCGCCCGCCGAATGGCCGGACCTGAAGCATCTGCTGACCGGGGGCGACGTCTGCTTCCCGGAAACGATCGAGCGCTTCAGTGCGACGCGCCAGTTCCACAACATCTTCGGACCGGCGGAGTGCACGGTGCTGGTGACGATCGCGAGGCTGCGGGCGGGCGACAACAATCGCCTGATCGGCAGGCCGCTCGCGAACGTGCGCTGCCATGTGCTCGACGAAAGCGGCCAGCCGGTGCGCACCGGCGAAGCGGGCGAGCTGTGCGTGGCGGGCGCGGGCGTCGCCGACGGCTATCTGCGCCGCGCCGATCTGAGCCGCGAACGCTTCGTGCCGGACCCGTACGCGAGCGCGAACGGCGTGTGGCCGGATGCAAGCGACGGCCTGCTGTACCGCACCGGCGACATCGTGCAATGGGATAGCCAGGGCGCGCTGCATTTCATCGGACGGCGCGATGCGCAGGTGAAGATCCGCGGCTTTCGCGTCGAACTCGGCGAGATCGAAAACGCCGCGCTCGCCACGCAGTTGTACAGCCAGTGCGCGTGCGTGGTCGACGATCGCAAGCGCATCCGCATCTTCGTCAGCAAACCGCGCGATACGGCCGTCACGCCCGACGCGCTGCGCGCCGCGCTCGCCGTCAAGCTGCCGGATTACATGCTGCCGCACGAAGCGATCGAGCTCGACGCATTGCCGTCCACCAACAACGGCAAGATCGATCGCGGCGCGCTCGGCCGCATTCCGTCGCAACGCGCGGCTGCCGCGGCGCGCGACGGCGAACCGGCCAACGCGACCGAGCGCCAGTTGCGCGCGCTATGGGCCACGTTGCTCGACATCGACGAACTGGAAATCGGCCGTCACGATTCGTTCTTCGATCTCGGCGGTCATTCGCTGCTGGTGTCGCGTCTGATGCTGGCGGTCAAGCGGCAGATGGCCGGCAATGCGCCGCTCGCGCGCTTCATGGAGAAGCCGACCATCGAAGCGCTCGCGTCGCTGCTCACCGACCGCGATCGCAAGAAGGGCGACCGGATTCCGCCGCGCGTGTTCGCCGACATGCGTCTGCCGGACGAGATCCGTCCGCTGGAAGGCTTGCGCGCCGATCCGCGCAAGCTCGGCAACGTGCTGCTGACGGGCGCGAACGGCTTTCTCGGTAGCTTCATCGCCGCCGAACTGCTGGTGCAGACGGACGCGATCGTCTGGTGCCTGGTGCGCGCGAAGCACGAGGAGGAAGGCCGCGCGCGGCTCGATGCGGCATTGCGCACGAACGGACTCGCCGCGCTCGCCGGTCATCCGCGCCTGAAGGTCGTGATCGGCGATCTCGCCGAGGAGCGTCTGGGTTTGTCGAAGGACAGCTGGCAGCAACTGGCCGAGCGCATCGACGCGATCTATCACAACGGCGCGCACGTCAATCACGTGTACGACTACCCGTTTCTGTATCGCGCGAACGTCGCCTCGACGCTCGAACTGCTGCGCCTTGCCTGCGAACGGCGCAACAAGTCGCTGCATTTCGTGTCGACGCTCTCGGCGGCCAGCGCGACCGCCAGCGACGGCAGGCTGATCGAGGACGGCCCTTCGCTCGACGCGCCGGCGTTCGTCAACAACGGCTACAACGTCACCAAGTGGGTGTCCGAGCATCTGGTCTGGGAAGCGGCGCAACGCGGCGTCGAAGCGACGATTCTGCGGCCCGGCAACATCACCGGCGTGGCGAGGAGCGGGTTGTGTCTGCCGGATCGCAACCGCGTGCTGCTGCTCGTGAAGGGCTCGCTGCAACTCGGTTTCGCGCCGGCTGGCGACACCGCGTTCGACTTCAGCCCGGTCGACTTCCTGGCCCGCGCGATCGTGCTCTGCACGATCGATCCGCAGCGCGAGCAACAGGTCTTCCATTTCCAGAACCCGCAGCCGCTGACGTGGGAAGGCTACCTCGGCACGTTGTCGCGCCTCGGTTATCAGCTCGCGCTCGAAGACCCCGCTGCATGGCGCGATCGTCTGATGTCGATCGACGAATCCAATGCGCTGTTCGACGTGGTGGCGTTCTATCTCGACGACTCGCAGGAGGACATCGGCGATATGGCGCGGATCGAGCACCACGTGAGCGCCGCCACGCTGGACCGGCTTGGGCTGGCGTATCCGGAGAAAGACGAGGCGTTGCTGGACGCGCATTTCGGCTACCTGGTGACGAGCGGGTTCTTGCCCGCGCCGCCATCGGCCGCTTCGACGGCTTCGACGGCTTCGACGGCCGCGGCGAAGAGGAAACCCGCCGAGGTACGCGTCGCGTCGAACGATGCCGAGCAGTCCGCCTGAGTCACCATCGTGAACCCTCGTGGCAGGCGCGGGCGCGAAGCCGGCGCCGGCCACACCGCAGCCCCGCAGTACCACTTATTACTGACGTCACCCCATCCTCAAGGAGAGCACCATGCAACAGAAAGTCCGTATCGAACTGCGCCCCGACACGCTGATCCGCAACCTCGGCACCACCGTCCACGCGGGCGTCGCCGATCTGAACGCGCCGGCGCGCAAGGTGTGGGACACGGTCGGCCGCTTCGACGGCTACAACCGTTTCGTCACCGGTCTCGAACGCATCGAGATGACCGGCACGGCGACCGGCCTGCGCTCGCTGCGCAACAAGTTCTTCGCCGGCGGCGACCTCGTGGTCGAGCAACTGAATTCGCGCGACGACGAGAACATGACGATGACGTGGACGCTGATCTACACGACCTTCGACATCGGCAACATGTGGGCGTCGATGCAGGTCGTGGCGCGCGGCGACAACGCCTGCACGGCGACGTACCGGATCGCCGGCGAAGCCCGTTCGGGCGACCCGAAGGACCAGCCCGCGTTCGACAAATTCGCGGTCGACTTCCTGAAGATGGCGATGGACAACCTGCGCGCGATGTTCAACAACGCGTAAGCGCAGTACACGCTGCGAGGCGGTCACGATGTCGTGACCGTCCACGCTCCTGGCGCGGCATTGCCCGCGCGGGCGGCTTTTCCCCACCGATCCTCGATCTCGAAGCCATGGATAGATACATTCCGCCTGTCGGCCGCTGGAAGCTGGCGAGACGCACGCAACAGATGACGCATTCCGCGCTCAGGGAACTGCTCAAGGTGGCCGAGCGCCCGGACATGATTTCTTTCGCCGGTGGCCTGCCGTCGCCCGACGCGTTGCCGCTCGCGCGCGTCGCGGAAGTCACGCAGCGGATTCTGCACGCCGAGGCGATCGGTGCGCTGCAGTATGGTCCGTCGGAAGGCTACACGCCGCTGCGCGAGGCGATCGCCGAACGCTTCACGCGCAACGGTTCGCCGGTGCGCGCGTCGCAGGTGCTGATCACCACCGGCTCGCAACAGGCGCTCGATCTGGTGGCGCGTGTGCTGATCGACCAGGGCAGCCGCGTGCTGGTCGAGACGCCCACCTACCTCGGCGCGGTGCAGGCGTTTTCGCAATACGAGCCGAGCTTCGAACAACTGGCGAGCGACGCGGACGGTCTGATTCCCGAGCTGCTGTCGCCGGCGCAATTGCACGACGCGCGCCTGCTGTACACCCAACCGAATTTTCAGAATCCGACCGGACGGCGTCTGCCGCTCGACCGGCGCCGGCAACTGGCGCAGCTTGCGCTCGAAACCGGCCTGCTGGTGGTCGAGGACGATCCGTATGGCGAACTGGTCTACGAAGGCGGTCCATTGCCGCCGATTCATTCGATGGCGCCCGATGCGGTCGTCTACCTCGGCTCGTTCTCGAAGATCCTCGCCCCCGGCTTGCGCGTCGGCTACCTCGTCGCGCCCGAGGCGCTGATGATCAAACTCGTGCAGGCGAAGCAGGCAAGCGATCTGCACACGGCTGGGCTCACGCAGCGGATCGCGCATCAGGTGTTCACCGAAGGTTTTCTCGAACCGCATCTGCACGCGCTGCGGGCGCGCTATCGCGAGCAATGCAAGGTGATGCTGACGAGTCTTGGTCTGCACATGCCGCTCGGCGTGACGTGGACCCGGCCCGAAGGCGGCATGTTCCTCTGGGTCACGCTGCCGCCGCAACTGAATGCGCTCGATCTGTTCGACGCGGCAATGCAGGCCGGCGTCGCGTTCGTGCCGGGCGCCGCGTTCTATGCGGTCGAGCCGCGGCACAACACGTTGCGGCTGTCGTTCACGACATCGACGCCGGAGCAGATTCGTCGCGGTATCGAAACGTTGGGACGACTCGTGACGGCGCGGTTATCGGGGCTGTCGTGAACGTGCTGAATTGCCCGAATTGCCCGAATTGTCTGAACGGATAGATGGAATGCGGGCGGCAGCACGCCGCCCGCTATCGGTTCCTAGACGACGTTCCCGTCGGCCAGCCATTCCTGCAACGTCACCTCGACGGTGATGAACGACAGATTCATGCCACGCACCACGCGTCCGGCGAACACCTGGCTATCCGTACCCGACAGGATCGCCGTGAGTTCGGTCGCGCGCGTGCCGCTTGCGTCCTCACGCTGATCCGCCTTCCCGACCGCCACTTCACCGAACAAGCCGACGATCTCCACGCCCGGCCCCTTGACGACCTGCGTGATCAGCGACGCATCGGTGCCGCTCGCGAGATGCCCATCGACCAGACTGCCGACCGCGCTGCGCACTACCGCCCGGCCGATCCCGTATTGCACGCACAGATGTTCGAGCGATTCGACGAGATCTTCGTTCGGCTTCAGCCGCGCAATCACGGTCCGCCCGTAACTGCCGGTTTCGAGCTTGACCTCCAGGGAACTGATGGGCGATGTCATGGCGTCACCTCCACCGTCGGGCCGAAGAGCGTGTAGCGCGTCTCCTCGTCGATGTATTGCGTGAAACCGCCGTGCTCGAACGCGCAGAGCCGCAACACCAGCGGCTCGCGGCCCACTTCGAGGCGATCGAGAATCACGTGACCGCCGTGCAGGTGTCCGTCGTGATCGACGAACGCGCCGTGGCAATGCAGCGCGATGCTGCCCGCGCGGTCGAGTCCGATGGTGACCGCGCCGTGCAGCAACGCGACTTCGTCATGCTCCAGGGTAGGGGTGCCGTAGATATAGGGGCGGTCTCCTTGCGCGGCCTTTATGACCACGTGGTACTGCAACGCGCGCGCGGTGCCGCTGCAGATCCGTCCGGTCGCGCCGCGAAAGCCATGGCGCGCCATCAGCTCGCGCAAAACGGTGCCGGCGTTTCGTCCGCTGGGTATTTCGACGCGCAGTTCGCGCGGCTCCCGCACTTCCGTGGCAAGCACCCGCGGGTGAGCGGCCGCGCCCGGATGGCGAAAAGCTTCTGTCATTGATGTCATGAGTTGTATGGGTGATTTGCGACACACCGGATTAGCAACTTCGATGCCATTTTGACGGGCGCGTCAGACCCGAAGCGGGGCGGGGCTGAGCGCCCCATGCGCTGTCGCGGATCACGCGACATCTGTCGCGCGGGCTGCGACAGGTGTCATACGGGCGGCGCACGGCGGCGTGCCTGAAAGTAGTCGCGTCAGCTGGCCGGCCGCGTGCCGCCCAACCCCATTTGCGCGGCGATATCGACAAACCGCGCGACGCACGGATTCAGCGTATCGGGACTCCAGACTAGCGCGACATCGACATAAGGCGCGTGCAGCAGCGGCATGAAGCGGACGTTGTCCGCGTGGGTGCTGCGCATCGAGCTATGCACGAGCGCGACGCCGAGCCGTTGCGCGACGAGGTTGACGATGGTCTGCTGGAAATTGGTTTCGAGCCGGATTCGCGGAGAAAACCCCGAGCGCCGGCAGTGCTCGACGATCGTGTTGTAGATGAACGGCGATGCCGCATGCGGCGAGATGATGAACCACTCGTCGCGCAACTCGGCGATCGAGATCGCGGCCCGGGTGGCGAGCCGATGCCCTTCGGGCAGCACGGCGACCAACTGCTCGGTGAAGATCGTGCGCGTTTCCAGTTCGACCGCCGAATCCGACGGATACATGATGCCGACGTCCGCCTTGCCCGCGCGGATGTCGGCCACCAGCAGCGTGGGAATGCTCTCGCTCAGCTTCAGTTCGACGCGGGGAAAGGCCGATGCATACGCGCGGGTCAGCACCGGCACGATGCTGTAGGCCGCCGCGAACATGAAGCCAGCCAGCAGCGTGCCTTCTTCGCCGAGGTCGGCGGCGCGCGCGTGGCTGCGGGCCTGGTCCACGGTCGCCATCACCATTTTCGCGTCGCGGTAGAAACGCTGCCCGGCCGCCGAGAGCCGCACGCTGCGTCGATTGCGATCCAGCAGCACCACGCCCAGCTCTTCTTCCAGCAAGGCGATCTGACGCGACAGCGGCGGCTGCGAAATATTCAGCAGCGCGGCGGCCCGCCCGAAGTGCAGGGTCTCCGCAAGTACGACGAAATAGCGTATCTGCCTCAATTCCATGCCTGGCGGCCCCCGGTCCACGAATAGGATTCCGACTTATACCTAATCGGTATCAGTCGTCGCATCATAATGTATTGGAGACTATTAATGAATCGCACTATGCTTGGTTCCGGAGACAAACCGCTGGCAGCTTTTGCGATTCGCCTGGCCACAAGCCGGGCCGATCCTGCCAACCAGACAGATAAAGAGAGATGTCATGACCGCCCCCCACGACCCGTTGGACCGCGCCCGTGCAGACTCATCTCGCTCATCCGGGCTTCCTCTTAGCCGACTATGTGGCGACGACCCTACGATGCTTGCCACGCTATCGCGCGCTCGTCTGTTGATCGACAGGCAGCTTCCCATTCTGATTCTCGGCGAGACCGGCACCGGCAAGGAGTACCTTGCCCGCGCGCTGCACGACTACAGCAACCGCCGGCATGCCGCGATGGTGTCGGTGAATTGCGGTTCGATTCCCGAGAACCTGATCGAGAGCGAACTGTTCGGTTATACGCGTGGCGCATTTTCCGGCGCCTTGTCGACCGGCATGAAGGGCAAGGTCGCGCTTGCCCACCGCGGCACGTTATTCCTCGATGAAATCGGCGATATGCCCGCGGCGCAACAGACCCGTTTGCTGCGCGTGCTGTCGGAGCGTGAAGTCACGCCGATCGGTTCCGCCGAACCGATCGCCGTCGATCTGCAGTTGATCTGCGCGACGCATCAGAACATCGAGTCGCATGTCGAAGCCGGCACGTTCCGCGAGGATCTGTATTACCGGATCGCGGTGGGGATCGTGCATCTGCCGCCGGTGCGCGAACGGCACGACCGCGCGTGGCTGCTGCAATCGATTCTCGACGCGGAAGCACCAGGCATGACGCTCGATGCCAACGTCGATAGCGAAGCGCGCGACATCCTGCTGCACAGCCGCTGGCCCGGCAATCTGCGCCAGATGCGCGCGGCGATCCAGTATGCGTGCGCGGTGAAGAGCGGCGATCTGATCCGCGCGGGCGATCTGCCGGCCAACGTGCTGACCGGCAAGGGAATCAAAGTGGGCGCGGCGTTGCGCTCGACCCTGCACGCGGCATTGCAAAGCGCGCCGCATCCGTATGCCGCGTCGCACGATGCGTTGCCCGGCGCCGCGCAGGCCATTCGTCACGGCGGCCACGGTGGTCACGGCGGTCATGTCAGCCACGCGGGCCATGGCGATGCATTGCGTGCGGCGGTCGCACCGCCGAGCGAGCGCGACAACATTCTGCGTGCGCTGTCCGCGAGCCGTTGGAATATTTCGGCCGCTTCACGCGAGTTGGGTATCTGCCGCGCATCGCTTTATCGCAAGCTCAGGCAGTTCCGCATTCCGCACGTGCGAGACGTGGGTTGCGACATGCTGATGGCCGACCACGGTTAGGTGCTGCGATTGAACCGGTGTGGTTGAGTCCGCAAAGCTAAGCCCGTTTAATCCTGACGCAAGGCCTGGCGCATGGGGACGTCCGCGTATTGTTTGTCGATTCGCGGACGTCCCTTTCCCATGCCCCCTCTCTCACGGCCCCCACCATGACGCTTTCCGGCTCGCCCGCGCGCGGCCACCGCCGAGGCCGCGCCGGGCGCGCCGGTTTCTCCGGCACTTCACCGCACCTCGGACGACACCTCGCGCTCGGCACACGCAAGCCGCCCCGCGTAATCCTGCGCGAACTGCATGGCGATGCGACCCGAGCGTGCCCCGCGCGCCAGCGCCCATTGCAGCGCGGGCTGGTGCGCGGCCTCGATCTGCGCCGTCGTGAAGCCGAGCATGCCGAGCCGTTGCGCGACCACTTCCAGATACTGGTCCTGCGAAAACGCATAGAACGTGACCCAGATGCCGAAGCGCTCGGACAGCGAAATCTTTTCCTCGACCGCGTCGCCCGGATGCAGCTCGCCGTTCTCCGCGACCGAATAGCCTTCGTTGTCGCGCGCATCTTCCGCGAGCAGGTGACGGCGATTCGACGTCGCGTAAATCAGCACGTTGCTCGAATGACCGGCCACCGATCCGTCGAGCACGGTCTTCAGCCCTTTGTAGCCGGTCTCGCCGGATTCGAACGAGAGGTCGTCGCAGAAGATCAGGAAACGTTCCGGACGATGCCGCACGCGATCGAGAATCACCGGCAGATCGTCGAGCGATTCCTTGCCGACTTCGATCAGCCGCAGACCCTCGGGCGCGAATGCATGCAGACAGGCCTTCACCAGCGACGACTTGCCGGTGCCGCGCGCGCCGGTCAGCAGCACGTTGTTGGCCGGATAGCCCATCACGAACTGACGCGTGTTCTGCCGGATCACATCCATCTGACGCTCGACGTTGCACAGTTCGTCGAACGGAATCAACGCAGGGTCCGTGATCGCGTGCAATTGCGCGGCGCCGAACGGGCCCGCGCCACGTTGCCAGCGAAACGCGATCGCATGGCGCCAGTCGGGTTCCTCGCCGGCACTCGTGCCGAGCGCGGCCTCAGCCAGCGCGGCGAGCCGGTCGAGCCGTTTGAACAGGCCGGCGACGTGCCGTTCCAGCGAGTTGTCGGTATCGATATCCATGGGGCTCATTCCTGCGTCGCGGCGGCTTGCGCGGCGGGTCGTTTGAACATTTGCGCGACGATCACGCCGACCAGCGCGGTACCGCCGCCGAGCACGTGATACAGATGCAGGTTCTCGCCAAGCAGCGTGATGGCGATCAGCGCGGTCGCGATCGGCAGCACGTTCATGAACAGTGCGCAGCGATTCGGGCCGAGATGCTTGACGCCTTGCATCCACAGGAACGGCAGCACGACCGAGGCGAGCACGCCGGCGTACAGGATCAGCGGCACGCTAGCGCGGGTCGGCAACGCTTCGGCGGTGGGCAGACGCAGCAGCATGGGCAGCATGAAGACCAGCGCGAACAGCGCCTGCAGATAGGTGGATTGCCACGACGGCAGCCCGACGTGCCAGCGCTTGAGCAGCACGCCGTAAATCGCATAGGCGAGCGACGCGAAGATCATCAGCAGATCGCCGATATGCGCGCCGTTGGCGAACAGCATCGCGGGATTGCCCTGCGTGATCAGATACACCACGCCGACCAGCGACAGGATGCCGCCGCCCACCATGCCCGCCGAAGGCGCTTCGCCGAGCAACAGCGTGCTGGCGACCATGGTCATCAGCGGCACCAGCGCGGTGATGATCGACATGTTGGTGGCGGTGGTGGTTTTCGCGGCCTCGTACGAAAGGCTCTGGAACAGCGCCATCGCGAGGAAGCCGAGTACGGCGAGCTTGGGCAGTTGCGGAATGATCGCCGCGCGATTGAGCCAGGCCGGCTTCAGCGTGAACAGGCTCATCAACGCGACGGCCAGCAGCAGACGATAGAAGGTGATCGCCGACGGGTCGATGGTATGGGCGGACAGCTTCGACACGATCACGTTGCCGGCCCACAGCAGGATTGCCACAAAAGGAAACAGGAAATACGATCTCTTCATCTCGCGCTCTGGCTAACTATCAAATGGGATTCATGGGCTTCGAACTGAATCGGAATGTTGCGCTCGCGTGTCAGGTCTGTCTCCCGCCAAAAAGTCTTCACTTGTCGCGAAACGGTCAACCGCATGCGCAGTTGCGTGTTCAAACACGCGGCCAGGGACATACGCCCACGCGTATCCGCATGAACAACCTCTGCTCGCGAAACTCGCGAAACCGCCCATGAACGCACGCGCCCCTTCCAGCGTGGACAACCGCGACGAAACGCCGACGGCACCCGGCGCGCATGTCCCGTTCGAGAGCACGCCGATGCCGGTCTCGGCGATGGCCGCGTGGTATCCGCACGGCAGCGTGATCGCCGCGCACCGTCACCGGCGCGCGCAATTGCTGTATGCGATCGAAGGCGTGATGCTGATCGAATCGGCTACCGGCTCGTGGGTCGTGCCGCCGACGCGCGGCGTGTGGCTCGAACCCGGCGTCGATCATTCGGTGCAGATGAGCGGCGACGTGAAGATGCGCACCGTGTTCGTCGAGCCCGGCGCGGCCGCGCATCTGCCGACGCGCAGTTGCGTGGTGGAAGTGCATGCGTTGCTGCGCGAGCTGATTCTCGCGGCGATCGACGTGCCGCAAGACTACGCGCCCGGTTCGCGCGACGATCATCTGATGCAGTTGCTGCTGGCCGAGTTGAACGCGGTGCCGCTGCTGCCGCTGTATCTGCCGTGGCCGACCGATGCGCGTCTGCGCGAGGTGTGCGACAGCCTGCTCGCCGCGCCGGACGACAATCGCACGATCGGCGCCTGGGCCCAGACCCTGGATGTGTCGGAGAAGACGTTTCACCGCTGGTTCCAGCGCGAAACCGGCATTACGTTCGGACGCTGGCGCCAGCAGGCGCGGCTGCTGCTGGCGCTCAGGTGCCTCGCGCACGGCGAGAAAATTCTCGCCGTCGCGATGGACCACGGCTATACGAGCCAGAGTGCGTTCGCGGCGATGTTCAAACGGCACTTCGGCGTGGTGCCGTCCGCGTTTTACGCGTAGCGCACCGGCACATTCAGCGGTCCACCATCCGTTCCATCGCGGCGGTGTAGCGCGGCCCGGTGGTCGCGCCGCGCGGCAAGGCCTCGTCGAGTTGCCGCAACACCGAGCGCGCGATGCTCAGCGAGCCGGCGGCGAGATTCTGTTCGAGGTTCGCCACGCGCCGCGTGCCCGGAATCGGCACGATGTCGCTGCCTTGCGCAAGCGACCACGCGAGCGCGAGTTGCGCGGGCGTGCAGCCCGCCTGCTCCGCGAGGTCCTTCAGCACGCCGGCCAGCCGCATGTTGGCGTCGAAGTTATCGCCTTGCAGGCGCGGGTCGGAGGTGCGGCGCGTATCGCCTTCCGGAAACTCTTCCGCGCGCCGCGCGGAGCCGGTGAGAAAGCCGCGGCCGAGCGGCGCGAACGGCACCAGCCCGATCCCCAGTTCGCGCAGACAGGGCAGGATCTCGGCTTCGATCTCGCGCTCCCACAGCGAATACTCGCTTTGCAACGCCGTCACCGGATGCACCGCGTGCGCGCGGCGGATGGTCCGCGCACCGGCTTCCGACAAGCCGAAGTACAGCACCTTGCCTTCCTTCACGAGATCGCCGACGGTACCGGCCACGTCTTCGATCGGCACTTCCGGATCGACCCGGTGCTGATAGAGCAGGTCGATGTAGTCCGTGCCGAGACGCTTCAGGCTCGCGTCGACCACTTCGCGGATATGCGCGGGCCGGCTATCGGTGCCGTTGATCTTGCCGTTGTCGATGCGAAAGCCGAACTTCGTCGCGATCCGGATATGCTCGCGCCGCCCTTCGAAGGCGCGCGCCAGCAGTTTCTCGTTCTCGAACGGTCCGTACACTTCGGCGGTGTCGTAGAAGTCGCAGCCGAGGTCGAATGCGCGATGCAGCGTGCGCAGCGATTCGGCGTCGTCGGTGGGGCCGTACGCGAAGCTCATGCCCATGCATCCGAGTCCCAGCGCGGATACGTCCAGTCCCTGCGATCCCAGCTTGCGGCGTGGCAACATTTGATTGGTTTCCTTATGAGTGAATCAACCGGTTGAGCTTAGGCGGCGGACGCTTCCTGCGGCACCGCCAGCAAAGCCTTGATGTCCTTCTTGACGATCTTGCCGTAGGCCGACTTCGGCAATGCGTCCCAGAAAACACAGCGTTTCGGCCATTTGTAGCGGGCGAGGCGCGGTTCGAGATGCGCGAGCAGCGCGTCCTCTTCCAGTCCCCAGCCCTCGCGCAGCACCACCACCGCGACGCCGATTTCGCCCCACTTCGCGTCGGGCATGCCGACGACCGCGACTTCCTGCACGGCCTTGTGCGTGAGGATCGCTTCCTCGACTTCGCGTGGATACACGTTCGAACCGCCGGAGATGTACATGTCCGACGAGCGTCCGGTGATGTACAGGAACCCCTGATCGTCGAGATGACCGAGGTCGCCGGTGTGGAACCAGCCGTGCCGGAAGGCCTTTTCGTTCGCGTCGGGATTGTTGTAGTAGCCGACGAACACCGCCGGTCCGCGCACGCAGATTTCGCCGCTTGCGCCGGGCGCGAGGCGATGGCCTTCGTCGTCGAGAATGCCGATCTCCATGCCGGTGCGCGCGTAGCCGCAGGTGCCGGCGCGTGCGTCGGCGTGATCGTCGGCGCTGTGCAGCGCGGGCGGCAACACGGTGATGTTGCCGGTCACTTCGCCGAGCCCGTAGTACTGCACCAGCACCTTGCCGAGCTTGCGCAGCGCATGCTTCTGGTCTTCGCGATACATCGGCGCGCCGGCGTAGATCACGTATTTCAGCGAGCTGTGATCGTAACGGTCGACGGATTCGTGCTCGGTCAGCATCTTGACGATGGTCGGCACGGTGAACAGGTTGTCGATCCGGTGTTCCTGCACCAGCGCCCACGCTTCCTCGGCGTCGAGTTTTTCGGAGGCGGGCAGCACGCTGGCCGCCGCGCGCGCCACGTTGACCATCGCGTGAATGCCGGCGCCGTGCGACAGCGGCGCCACCACGAGCGACCGCGACGCCGGGCTCAGACCGGGCATCAGATCGGCGATGTGGTTGGTCAGCACGAAGGCCATCTGCCCATGCGTGAGCACGCCGGCCTTCGGGCGGCCGGTGGTGCCGGACGTATAGAAGAACCACAGCGGATCGTCGCGATCCACTTCGCACGCGACGAAGGGCGGCGCGTCGAGCTGACAGGCGAGCGTTTCGTACGCGAGTTCGCCGGCGCGCGGCGCGCCGATCGCGATCACGTGCTGTAGCGCTGGGGACGCGGCCCGCACCGCGTCGACGTGCGCGTCGAAACCGGCTTCGTAGATCATCGCCTTCGCGCCGCTCGATTCGCCGAGATAGGCGGCTTCCGGCGCGGTGATCCGGCAGTTGGTCGGCACCCACACGGCGCCGAGCTTGAACGCGATCCACGCGCTTTCGAACAGCGCCAGGTTGTTGCGCGAGTGCACGAGAATGCGGTCGCCCTTGCCGACGCCGAGCCGGCTCAGGCCGTGCGCGACCGCGTCGACACGGGCGTTGAGTTGATCCCAGCTCGTGCTGTTGCCGGCGTGGATGAAGGCGGGTTGATCGGGGTGGCGCCGGGCTGCGTCGGTCAGCAGATTCCCGAGGTTCATGACGGTGGTCAACATACGCAAAGTGCTTTCGAAAAGGGGAAGGGGAGCGGCGCGCATCGGCGGCGTGCGTTCGATGGCGCGCCTCAGTGGCGTCGCGCGGCGGTGTCGCCCAGTGGTGTCGCTTAGCGGCGTGCCTCGAGAATGCTCAGATAGTTGGTCACCGCCGCGCCACCCATGTTGAAGACGCCGGCTGTGCGCGCATTCGGAATCTGCATCTCGCCGGCCTGGCCGCTGACCTGCATCGCCGCCATCACGTGCATCGACACGCCGGTCGCGCCGACCGGATGCCCCTTCGCCTTCAGCCCGCCCGATGCATTCACCGGCAGGCGCCCCTGTTTCGTCGTCACGCCGTCGAGAATCACGCGCGCGCCTTGTCCCGGTTCGGCCAGTCCCATCGCTTCGTATTCGATCAGTTCGGCGATCGTGAAGCAGTCGTGGGTTTCGACCAGCGAGAGATCGTCGAGCGTCATGCCGGCTTGCGCGAGACCTTGCTTCCACGCGAGCCGTGCGCCGTCGAACGCGATCGGATCGCGACGCGAGAGCGGCAGATAGTCGCTGACCTGAACCGTCGCGCGAAACTCGACCGCGTGGCGGGTGCGCCGCGCGATCTCCGGCGACGCGATGATCATGGCTGCCGCGCCGTCGGAGATCATCGAACAGTCGGTGCGTTTCAGCGGGCCGGCCACGAACGGATTTTTCTCCGACGGCGTGCGGCAGAAGTCGTAGCCGAAATCGCGCCGCATATGCGCGTACGGATTCGACACGCCGTTGCGATGGTTCTTCGCGGCGATCGCCGCGAGCGCGTCCGACTGGTCGCCATAGCGGTCGAAATAAGTCTGTGCGAGCTGGCCGAAGATGCCGGCGAAGCCGCCCGGCACGTCCGCTTCCTCGCTCGCGTACGAACACTTCTGCAGCACCTTGCCGACTTCGGCGGTGGGCAGGCTCGTCATCTTCTCGTAGCCGATCACCAGCGCGCAGGCCGAGCGGCCGGAGCGCAGCGCGTCAAGCGCGGAATACACGGCGGCCGAACCGGTCGAGCAGGCGTTTTCGCAGCGCACGGTCGACGTGAAACGCAACTCGGGAATCGCGTTGAAGACAAGCGCGGACGGAAAGTCCTGATAGACGAAACCGCCGTTGAACGTCCCCACGTGAATCGAATCGATCTGGCCGGCTTCGATGCCGGCGTGATCGATCGCGCCGTGCGCGGTGTCGGCAATCATGCGTTCGATGTCGAGCGCGTCGAGTTTGCCGAACGGGATATGGCTCCATCCGATGATGGTCGGTTGCATAACGAACAGCTCCTTGGCTTGGTGATGGCGACGCTCAATGCAAGAGCCAGGCCAATCGCGTGCCGATATCGCGAGCCGCGGCGCGCCACGCGCGAGGCGGGCGCCGCGCGAAGCCTTGCCATGCCTTGCCGCGTCTCGCCTCGCCACCGAAAACGCGCGATGCGATTCGAGCGGGAACACCGCGCCCGTCATGTTCGATCGACCCGCCCGTGTGCGACACAAACCCTGCGACAGGTGTCGCACACGCTCGACACCTGCACGCCCGCCGCGGCCTGGCAATAACCCGTACCGCACGCCGCAACGCCACGGCCCGCGTGCCTCGTCACCAATGGCATTCAATTTGCTTTTGCCTGGATGCCCGCCTTCGATGCGGCAAACATAAAACTCAGGAGACAGACGATGAGCGTTACTTCCCGGCGCGACTTTCTCAAATGTGCCTCACTTGCCGCCGCCGCGTCGTTCGCCGGCCTGCACGGCCGCAATGCGCACGCGGCCGAGTTCACTCTCAAGTACGCGAACAATCTGCCCGCGACGCATCCGATGAACCTCCGCGCGAAAGAGGCCGCGGCGCGCATCGCGTCGGAAAGCAAGGGACGTGTCGACTTTCAGGTGTACCCGAACAACCAACTCGGTAGCGATACGGACATGCTGTCGCAGGTTCGCTCCGGCGCCATCGACTACTTCACGCTGTCGCCGCTGATTCTCGGCACGCTGGTGCCGGCCGCGCAGATCACCGGCGTGGGCTTTGCGTTCAAGGACTACGACCAGGTATGGAGCGCGCTCGACGGCACGCTTGGCGAACGCGTGCGCCAGGAGATCGCGAAGACCTCCGTGTTCGCGTTCGACAGGATCTGGGACAACGGCTACCGCCAGACCACCACCAGCACGCGGCCGATCCATCTGCCGGCCGATCTCAAGGGCATCAAGCTGCGCGTGCCGATGAGCCCGATCTGGACGTCGATGTTCCAGGCGCTCGGCGCGTCGCCGGCCAGCATCAATTTTTCCGAGGTGTATTCGTCGCTGCAGACGCGCGTGGTGGAAGGGCAGGAGAACCCGCTCGCCACCATCACGGCGGCCAAGCTTTACGAAGTGCAGAAGTATTGCTCGCTGACCAATCACATGTGGGACGGCTTCTGGTTTCTCGCCAACAAGCAGTCGTTCGCGCGTCTGCCGAAAGACCTGCAAACCGTCGTGCAGAACGCCGTCAACGATGCGGCGTTGAAGGAGCGCGCGGACGTCGCGAAGCTGAACGCGTCGCTGATGCCCGATCTGAAGTCGAAGGGACTGCAATTCAACGACGTCGATATCAACGCGTTCCGCAAGCAACTGACTGCCGCGGGCTTCTACGCCGACTGGCACAAGAAGTTCGGCGACGACGCGTGGACCGCTCTCGAAAAATACACCGGCAAGCTCGCCTGATACGCCATGCATCTGACTCTGACGAAGAAACTGGAAAACGACGGCTGGCTCGCGCGCGGCGTGATCGCCGCCGTCGATTGGGTGATGCATGGCGTGGGCGCGCTGGCCGCCTGCCTCGTGGTCGCCGAGACGGCGATTCTGCTGTGCGGCGTGATCTTTCGTTATGGACTCAACCAGCCGTTGATCTGGTCGGACGAACTCGCGTCGATCCTGTTCAGCTGGCTGGCGATGCTCGGGGCCGTGCTCGCGTTGCATCGCGGCGCGCACATGCGGCTCACCGCGATCGTCTCGCGGTTGCCGGCGAAATGGCGTGGCTGGCTCGAAGCGGTCAGCGCGTTGACGGTCTGCGCATTCGTCGCGCTGATCATCACGCCGGCCATCGAGCACATGAATCTGCAGATGCCGGTCAGCACGCCCGCGCTGCAGGTGCCGGACGGCTGGCGCTGCGCGGCGTTGCCGGTCGGCGCGGTGCTGATGCTGCTGGCTTCGCTCGCGCGCATCGTCCGGGAAGTCAGCCCGGGGCAGTTCATCGGCGCGTTGCTGACGGCCGGCGCGATCGCCGCGGGATTGTGGATCGCGCAACCGGCGCTGCTCGCGCTCGGCAATCTCAACCTGATCGTGTTCTTCGTCGTGCTGGTGGGCTTGTGCGTGGCGGGTGGCGTGCCGATCGCCTTCAGCTTCGGCACCGCGACGCTCGCCTATCTGGTGATGATGACGCATGCGCCGCTGGGCGTGGTGGTGAGCCGCATGGACGAGGGCATGGCGAACCTCGTATTGCTCGCGGTGCCGCTGTTCGTGCTGCTCGGCGCGTTGCTGGAGCTGAGCGGACTGGCGCGTTGTCTGATCGACTTCATGGCCGCGTTGCTTGGCCATGTGCGTGGCGGTCTGCAGTACGTGCTGGTCGGCGCGATGTTTCTGGTGTCCGGCATCTCCGGCGCGAAAGCCGCCGACATGGCGGCGATCGCACCCGCGTTGTTCCCCGAGATGCAACGGCGCGGCGCGAAACCCGAGGAACTGGTGGCGTTGCTGTCGTCCACTGGCGCGATGACCGAAACGATTCCGCCGAGCCTCGTGCTGATCACGATCGGCGCGGTCTGCGGCGTGTCGATCACCGCGCTGTTCGTGGGCGGAATCATGCCGGCGGTGATCGCGACGATCGCGATCGGCTTCGTCTGCTGGCGGCGTGCGCGACACGAGCCGCCGAGCCACGCGACTCGCGCGCCGTTGCGCACGATCCTGCGCACCTTCGTGATTGCGATTCCCGCGCTGGCGTTGCCGATGTTGATCCGCGTGGTGGTGATCGAAGGGGCGGCCACCGCGACCGAGGTGTCGACCATCGGTATCGCCTATACGCTGATCGCGGGGGTGCTGTTGCATCTGTGCGGACGGCGTATCGAATGGCGGCGGATGTATGGCTTGCTGCTCGATACCGCGAGTCTGTCCGGCGCGATTCTGCTGATCATCGGTCTTGCCACCGCGATGGCGTGGGCGCTGACGCAGTCGGGCTTTTCCGCGTCGCTGGTGGCGGCGATGGAGCAGATGCCGGGCGGACCGCGCGCGTTCCTGTGCGTATCGATCGTGCTGTTCGTGGTGCTGGGCAGCGTACTCGAAGGGATTCCCGCGATCGTGCTGTTCGGACCGCTGTTGTTTCCGGTGGCGCGGGCGCTCGGCATTCACGATGTTCACTACGCGATGGTGGTGATTCTGTCGATGGGGCTCGGTTTGTTCGCGCCGCCGATGGGAGTCGGTTTCTACGCGGCGTGCGCGATCGGCAAGGTGACGCCGGATCGCGTGATGGGACGCGTGTGGGGTTATCTCGGCGCGTTGTTTATTGCGTTGCTGGTGGTGGCGTTCGTGCCGTGGCTGTCGACGGGGTTTTTGAACTGACAGTGCTTTGGACGCAGGCTGTTTTTATTTCTTCACGCGGTTTTTACACATTCGAGAGTTCGCTGTGAATCTGAATACCGATGTTTCTCGTCCTGACCGTTCTCCTCTTGCTCATCCGCGCGTTGCGCTGGTTACTGGCGGCGGCGCTGGTATTGGCGCGGCTATTTCGCAGCAGTTGGCGGAAGCGGGGCATATCGTTTTTATCGGCGATATCAATGCGCATGCCGCGGAGGATCTTGCCGGTGCGCTGTGCGCGGCGGGGCACGAGGCTTACGCTGTGCAGCTTGACGTGTCCGCGCCGGCTTCGATCGATGCGGCGTTCGATGCGATCGAAAGCCAGTTTGGGCGTTGCGACATTCTGGTCAATAACGCGGGGATCGCCAAGACGTTTTCGTTTCTTGAGTATCCGGTCGAGCATTGGCGGAAGGTGTTCGATGTGAATGTCACCGGGCCAATGCTGTGCGGGCAGCGGGCGGCCAGACTGATGCGGCGCAATGGGTGGGGGAGGATTGTGAATATTGCGTCGGTGAGCGGGTTGCGGGCGAGTTCGGGGAGGACGGCGTATGGGACGTCGAAGGCTGCCGTGGTGGGGCTGACGCGGCAGATGGCGATTGAACTGGCCGAATATGGGATTACGACTAATGGCGTGGCGCCTGGGCCTGTTGATACGCCTATGACCGTTGATCTGCATTCGCAGGTGGCCAGGGATAATTACACGCGGGCGGTGCCGGCTAAACGGTATGGGGTTCCTGCGGAGATTGCTGCTGTTGTGCAGTTTCTTTGCTCTGAGCAGGCTTCTTATGTTAATGGGCAGACTGTGCCGGTTGATGGGGGGTTTATGGCGGCTGGGGTTTTGGAGATTTGAGGGTTTGGGGTTGGGTTTGGGTTTGGTCTTGGTTGTTTTCTGTTTTGGCCTTTCCTTGTTGTCTTAGTGGTCTATTAGCGTCGCCCCTGTGCGGGGCAGGCACTTACTTTCTTTGCCGCCGCAAAGAAAGTAAGCAAAGAAAGCGGCTTCACACCGCTAATTCTTAAGCGGAGCCCTCGCACAGTACCGGTAGTGGTGCATCTGGAATCTGTGTTCTCGCACACTCCGCGTTCGTGACACAGCAGTCATTCCTCCCGCGACGCTGCGCGCGCCGTGGCGGTCGGCCTGACGGGATGCCGGTCATCTTGGTCGCTTTTTTCGTGAAACCTCTTTGGAGACCTGCGAAGATTCAGTTGGCATTGCTGATTTCGTGGAAATCTGACACCTGCGTTGGGAAATTTCGGAAATGCGGCCGACGCGCACTATTTAGCTCGGTCGAGTGATCACCTCAACAAGCCCACGTCTTAGACTCGTTTTGTCGTGCACGTCACGACGACAGGTTTAGCAGCCTGACAAACG